>NZ_CP044550.1 GCF_009859475.1 Hydrogenophaga sp. BPS33 | reverse complement strand
TCAGCAACTTTATCAGGAAATCCCTATTTTTCGATGAATCTCACTGACGTGCTGAAAAGCAGAGCCAAGCGTCCAAATGGGTGTTCAAGCACCCGCCACTTAAGCCACTTATCCACAACTGACTTGTTCAACTTTTTCAAGGTCACCCGTCTTGAGGAAGTCTTGAGAAAAGTCTTGAATACATTAAGGCTGTGGAAAACCGCCATAAGACATTGATTTATAAAGATTTTTTTTGATGATGTGTCCGGGCTATCCGTCTAACTGTCCGGTCTATCCGTCCAAGTGTCCGCTCCATACGTTCAAGTGTCCGGGCTGTCCGTCTTCGAGGGCTTCAGCTAGAACGCGCCCGCGCTGAGCAAGCGAAGTTGGGAAATCCTTGCCGATATCGGAAAAGAACGCCATTTCTGGCCTTGTCCAGGCGACGTGGAACGCTGAAACTTCGCCAAGTGTCCGGGTTATCCGTCCACGGCAGAAAGGTGAATCGGGCCCAACTCGACTCAAGTGTCCGCGCTGTCCGTCCTTCGTGAGATACCCGGAGAAGGTTTTGAGGATATCATCTGTCCAGTTATGGCAAACATATCGGACACATTGGAAAACCGCCAGCGGTTGGAAACCACACTCACTAAGCCGAATGAGCTGCTGGTGATGGTGCCAATTGCCGGCAAGCTCAGCCCTGTCTCGCGCAAGCTCTTCAATGCGCTCTTATTTAACGGTGGCGATGTATATCGTCAGCGCTTGCAATCCGGGGCGCCAATGCTCGCTGAGGAGACGTTCGAAGCAAGGCTGAGTGATCTGGTCGCTCATCTGCCGGGCGATGCGTCGGACTGGTCTAGCAACGCGAGTGCACATCTGCTCGAAATGCTGCGCACCGAGGTTGTCTGGCAGTCCATTGACCGAAATTCGGACACTGCGGAGTGGGGCGCGATGAACTTGCTTTCAGAAGCGTCCATCATCAAAAAGGGAAGGGCGCTGCATGTGAGCTGGGCCTTTCCTCCACGTGTTCTCGGCGCCCTGAAGGACCCCGCGTTCTTCACCCGGCTCGATCTCGAGGTGCTCGGGGCTCTTCGCAGCTATGCCGCCATCGCTCTCTATGAGATCTGTTCGCGCTACAAGACGAACCCCACTGGCCTCACTTGCTCTCAACCACCCGACTGGTGGGTAGAAGCGTTGACCGCGCGAAGCGTGCGTTCTGCACCTCAGAAGTCCCGTGGAAAGAACAGCGCGATTGCAGAGCAGGAGGCAAAGCCCAAGCGCGAGTGGCGCAAAGTGAAATCCGAGTCAGTTATCGATGCCATCGAAGAGATCAACACCAAAACGGACCTAGAGATCGAGTTGATCGAGAAGCGCGCAGGCAAGGCCGTCGCCGAGGTTCAGTTCGCGGTCCGCAGGAAGAGGAGGGCGCTGCCACCTGGTGAAGGCGTCCCGCCAGACATCCTTGAAAAAGCCACCGGTCTGGGCGTTTCCGTCTCTGACATCGCCACGATCGCCCGAGCAGTGCGCGGGGGCCATGATGTTCTCAGGGCAGCGATCACGAAGCTGGCGGACCGCGTGGCTCGTGAAGACCTGACCCCGCTCTCAAATGTCACGGCTTACTTGAAGACCATCCTAGGTGAGTTGGATGAGATCGTGGCAAGTGACTCCCAAACGTCGCCGGCATCGATGCCTCGCGAAACGGAGCAGTCATCCTTTCCCAAACTGCTGCATTCGATGTCCGAGACCAAGATCGTCGACGTCGTTGAGACACTGCAGTCGGTTGCACGGCGCCAAGTCGAAGCACTTCCTCGAGATGAACAGGTCGCGTTGGCCAAAGTAGCCTTTGAGCGCATGAAAGAAAGGGGGATTGCGACAGCGTCAGTCGCGCAAGCGTTCGGGAAATACCTCGGCGGTGGGCCGCTTGCCGGTGTGCTGCTCGGTGAGATGACCAGGCGGCACCTTGAGGCCTCGACGCCGGCCCAGGCGATCGAACCATGAAGGTCACTGCCGCAGTGAAGATGGCAGTTCGGTGCAAATGCTCTTGGAGCAGGGCTTGAAGCTGCTCATCCGCAAGCGCGGACACGAGTCGATCTAGGTGATGCCGCGCGTTCGCTTCCGCGACCTCCCAGAAAGCCGCGATCGGCACGAAGAGGGCGCGACAGAATGCAACGCCCCTGGCGCACCAAGCGATGCTGCTCGGGTGCAGACCATCAAAGACGTAGCGCGAGCGGCGCAGGCAATGCTGATGCCATGGCTGAGCATGCTCGCTGAGTCTCAAACTGCCGAATGCCCGGCCAACCAAGCACGCGTGGGCGTGAACTGTTGCCAGTGCTCGATCTCAATCTCTCCGTCGCTGCTGAGGTCGGGCCAGTGCCCGGTGGCCGCACAGGCGTTGTAGATCGAGAGGCATTCCTGGAACTTCTTCGCGCCGTTGGTGAGGAAGGAATTGCTGGCCGACAGCGTGTGCACCGAAAACGGCTCGTTGCTTTCGGCGGCGATGAACACGAACGGCTTGGCGTCGCTCGTACCCTCGTATAGGGAGCGGCCAAGTGAATACATGAAGGCCTGCAGGTCGTAGTCGAACTTGACGGCATCGCGGCTGAACATGTTCACGCTCGCATGGCGAGTGGATTTCAGGTCGAACGCCAGATCCGGGTGATAGATATCGTGGCGTACACGCAGCCGCAGGCCGGTAGTGGGCTCAGTGAAATAGATGCTCACCTCGGTCATCGACTCCTCAATGAAGCGGCCCAGCGGGCGACCCTTGTAGGGTGTCTCACGCACCTTGTCGGCCAACTGCCGCGCCGCCGAGAACGTCGGCTCGTCCACCACCAGTTTGAGCGCGTTGGTTTCCACGAACTCGCGGTAAGCCTTGGTCGTGGGGTGGACTATCTCGGGGTACACAGCCACTTCCTGGCCCGCGAGATGGGGCTGCAGGAGCAGCAAATGAAGCAAGGTGCCGAAGTCCTTGGCGTCGCTGTCGCTGTGTGTGGCGGTCAGTGCAGTCTGGAAATGGGCGGGTGAGACGAGCAGGGGCTTGAGCAGCGAACAGCTGAGTGCGTCCCGGTCAGCGTGGTAGAGATGCGCCGGCAGATCCTTGAACAAAAGGCTGTCCTGCGCGAAGCCGGGCAGGGGGCGAGCCTCCTCGGTGGCCGCGGCAACAAGATCGAGAGCGGTGCTGAAATCGGTGAAGGTTTCCATGTGGCAAGGGTAGAAAGTCTTTTCACCATGAAAACACGGGAACCACGAAAGTCAAGCCGAAGCGCCGAGCACATGCTCACTCGTCCGAGCAGCCATGGGCCTCAACTTCAGATTGAGATGCTCAAAAGGAAGCATCCGTAGCAGCGTGCATCTGGAGGTGGATTCGTACCTCCAGATTGCAAAACGACACGTGGAGAAAAGTACAACGGAGCACGCTCAACGAGACGATTCAGGCCCAAAAGGAGGGCTTGAATGGTCGCTGCCGCGTGATACCTTCAATGCGAGGAAGCGCGAAATGAACGTACCCAGCAACGCACAGATAGCAGAAATGCACACACACCCAGTTCTTGTCCAAGCCAAATGGCAAGTGGAGCTTGACGATGCCATCCGGCGCAACGATGACGCAGGCATGTGGGATGTGGTCGCGCGCCAAGATGACCAGGAGAAGGCGCAGGAGGCGATGGCCACGCTTGTCTCTCGACTGGCCTATCGGGTCGACGGTCGTGCGCGCTTCGCAGAGATGTTCTTGCTGCCCGTCATCGAACCCGCAGCAGGGGATGTGATCTCCAACGAGAAGAACTGGACGGCGGCGAGCTTTGCCATTGGTGAGGCTTTGGACGGATGGCTTCCCAAGAAGGTAACCAAGACTGTCTTCAACGGCATTCGTCCCTTCGACTGGGTGGGCACCTGGCGGCCTGCAGTCTTGCGCAGCCACTTGAACCGCACGCTGCCAGGCAATGACCAGGCCAAGCTGACAACGATTACCGAGGCGATCGACTATCCGGATTCGGCACCGCGCCTGGGCTTTCTGTGCATGGTGCTGACGAGCCAACTCGGCTGGCCGGCGCTGCCGGCCCCAAGCACCATGGCAGACAAACGCCTACGCGACGTGGTGGGGTTCGCGCTGCAGCACACACAGCACTCGGTGCCGCCATTGGTGCTCACCCCCGACAGGGTTCAATTCGCCGTCGTGGATGGCGTATGCCTTTGGCTCACAGAGCTTGATCAAGCGAACAAGATTCTTGGCTGGAGCGCTACACCCATCGCGACTTCTGCCGATGTCATCAAGATCGCCTTGCGTCTCGACAGCGAGAAGGTGCCTCTTACCCAGTTCACGTTGCGAAAACACCAGATTGGCTTGCGCGGCGTGAACGATGTTCTGCAGGTGCTGGCCTCGCTGGCGCCGGTCTTGGATGTGCCGCGCGACGGCACACAGTCACCTCGGGACCTCGGCAAGCGCCATTGACAGAGCAGGCTTTTGTGCTTTCATGGATCGAACCGATTCAGGAACAACCGAAGGCCCTTCCACATGAACCTCAAGACCATCGCCATCACCCCTTTCGCCCAAGGCATCATCAAGGTCGACTGCGAAGCCGGCGATGAGCCCGGCACGATCCAGACTCGACCTGGGATGATCGTCTGCGCGCGCCATCACGAAACGAGCGAACCGGGGGTGGTGGCTCCTGCACTTGCCAAGCACCCGATCCAGGACCGACTGATGGAGCGCGAGGCGAACCGGGAAGCCAACGCCATCGTTGAAGTACCGGTGAAGATGTTCTTCAACAAGACCGACAACGCTATCACCGCGAACTACCGGGCCTATGACACCGGCACCGGCGCCCCGCTGTGCACAGGTGATGGCAAGAATGCAAGGCGCCTGAGCGAGGCGGGCGACACCACGCAGACCATCACCCAAGTGCCCTGTCCCGGGCCGGATCGCTGTGCGTTCGCCCAGGCGGCAGGCAACGCCTGCAGGCGGCAGGTGAAGATGGTCGTGCAGATCGACGGCCAGGACGATCTGCTCAGCGTCTTCGAAGTGCGGTCATCCTCGATAAACAACTTTCGCACGCTCACCGCGCAACTGCGAATGATCGAGCTTCGCTTCGCTGGCCTGCGGCACGTCCCGCTGAAGCTGCAGATGTGGATGGCGAGCAGTGTGGCCAGCAACTATCAGCCGTTCGATCTGCTGCGGCTTTCGATCAATGCCGCGAGTGACGCCGATGCAATGACACTGGTCAAGCAGGCCCGTGATGCTGCCAGCGCACAAGGCCTGATTGACGAGTTCGATGAAGTCTTTGCGGGCGCTGCGGGCGAGCAAGACCCGATTGAGACGCTGAGCGACGACTTCCAGCTGGTCAGCGACTTCTACGAGCCCACACGTGTCACGCGTCGAGTGGCGCAACGGCAGAGTGAATCAGCAACAACGACAGAGGCCGCGAAAGAGTCAGCGGGCAGCGTGATCGCGGATGCGGTGCGCCGCGCCAGCGAGAGCCGAGCAAAAACGAGCGAACCCGAAAGCGTCGAACCATGAGCCAAGCAAATATCACCCGTCTCGTCGTGGGCGAGGCGTTTACGTTGAACCTGGGCGAGGCTGTGGGACAGGGCACGAGTGCGTCCGACCTCACCAAGACGCTGCAGTGGCGAGATGGAAAGTGGCAAGGCACCACAACGCTGTTGAGCCGCATCGGCCCGAAGAAGCACTCCAGGCTGTTGGTGCTCAAGGCACGCGGCATCAAGCCGGTAACGACCCGCGTCACTACCCTTGCATGCGCTGCGGTGGCGCTCGCGCTGGCTGGCATCTCGATTGGGGTGTTGTTGCGCCAGGAAGAGCCCGCCCAGGCATCGCTTTCCCCCGCAAATCAACACGAGCCGGCGGCGTTGCCAGTGGTCAAGATGGGCGAAGGCATGCGCACGCTGGACGAGCCGTTCCAGCCCAATGGGCAAGACAAGCTGCAGGTCATCCAGACCCAAGAAGGGCCGGTGCCCCAAGAAAATAGCGCAGGCCTGCCAATCGGCGTGCCCGCGGCGGCTGCGCAGCCCAACCAGGTCTCGGCCTTGCCGATTGGGCTGCCCAAGGCCGAGCCATCGCCGTTGCCTTCAAACAAGCGGGCAGACCCAGTTGCGCAAAGCGCGAAGACACCGAGTAGCGAGTCCTCAAAGGCGACCAAGGAAGCAGCCAAGGCGTCCAACGAACCAAAGCCTCCAGCCGTGATCCTGGATGTGATGGAGGAGAGGGCTCCCAAGCCGGCCG
The DNA here is from genome assembly GCF_009859475.1 of Hydrogenophaga sp. BPS33. Lineage (NCBI taxonomy): Bacteria > Pseudomonadati > Pseudomonadota > Betaproteobacteria > Burkholderiales > Comamonadaceae > Hydrogenophaga > Hydrogenophaga sp. BPS33. The sequence goes on along the minus strand of NZ_CP044550.1, from coordinate 333,429 downwards.
GCCAGCAACCCGGTGCCCCCGCAGGTAGCAAGTTGGCGCCGCCCTCATTGGGCGATCCGAAGGCAGCGCCAGCGCAACAAACCACTACAGGCAGGGGGCTGCTCGCGATCACGCCGGACGGAAAGTCCGCTGTGTTCACCGAAGCGGCAACTCGCCTGCCCAAGCAATTCAAGATTGGCGACAAGCTGCCCAGCGGCGACACGATCAAGAGCATCGATGTCAAGCAGGGTAAGGTCTTCGCCGGCGCAAAGGAGTACAGCCTTGAGTAACCAGACCAACAATGAAAGCATCGTGATCGACCCGGTAGCGATGAAGATCGTCAACCGCATCGCGCCGGGGTCCAAGTACGAAGGAACGCTGGAGTGTGAAGGCGGCGTCATCATCGAAGGCGTCGTCAGCGGCACGCTCTCGGTGAAGGGCGGTCCCCTGGTTCTCATGCCAGGTGGCGTTGCGCGCGGCATGCTCGCGTGCGACGGCGATGCCTATCTGTTCGGGACCATTGAGGCTCGGACCGATGGAGAGCCGAGCGAGTTGGACGCTTTCGGTGCGGTCTTCCTCACTGAGACGGTCAATGCAAAGGCCAATATCACGGCCGGCGCGTTCAAGACCTACGAAGGTTCACAGGTTGATGGGCGCATCAAGACGGTAAAACGCGCCTGAGTCAGCGAGGGACCATGGCGTTGATCTCTCCGAGATGGATGAAGCAGGTGTTCGCGGACCGGGGGGTCATGGCAACTTCAGTTGAGGCGTGCGCAGCTTACGCCGATAGCCTGGATGCGGATGGTCACGCGAGCCTCTTCGCAAAGCTTCGACGCATCGAAGGTGGCGTAGAGAGCGCAGGCGAGATTGACTCGTTGCTCGCGCTTATCCGGTCAGCAAGCCATTCCAATCGGGTGACGAAAGACACGCTGCAAGTTCCCGCGCCCGCGCCGCGCGCTGTGCCAGCCAGGTCGGGAAAGCAATCCGGGCAGAGCGTGCAGGAGCGCAATCGAGAGAGCGGTCAGGCGCCATGGTGGTACGACGCTGGTGTGCATGTCTACGGTCAAAAGGCGGCGTTCAAGATCGAGCTTGAGCAGCGCAGGGAGGACCAACCCGATGGCGGGCAGTTCACGGTTCAGCTGGAGTTTGCCGAGGCGAAGGGCGCACGCGCTTTCGACTGGGTCAACAAGATCGGGTTTCAGTTCACGCGGCGCGAGTTGCCACTGTTGGGCGCGATGCTGATGGGCTACGCCGGGGATGCACTAGACCTCGCGAACCACGGACCAGAACAGGACAAACGACTGGAGTTGCGACAGCAGGGCGGTCGCTTGTTCGTGAAGTTGCGAAAGGGCGTGCGCGCCATTGCGATTCCCGTTGAGCCGGCCGATGTATACGAGTGGTCGGTGATCGTGCTGACGGCGCTGAAAAAGAATCGAACCGACCTTGACAGCGCGAGCATTCTTGAGATCCTGAAACGGACCGGTGCAATGCACGTTGCACCAACGAATCAACGAAAGACGTTATGAAGAACCATACCAAAACCAACATGGCCCGTGCATTTGCCGGTGCCGCAGTCATTGCCAGCGTTTTGCTCGCTGGCTGCGAATTCCCTGGCAGTAGCACCCCGGCGCCGAGCATCGAGCAAGTGAAGGCATGGCGCATGAAGAACGGGACACAGATGGCGCACAAGATCACCTCTTATGAGGTCTCCGATCTCAGCTGTGCCAAGGCACCCAAGGAAGAGATCGAGCGGATCAAGGCTGGCTACAAGGCCCTCGGCAGCAATGCGGATGAGGCGATTTCGAGCTACGCGACGTGCAGCTACACCATCAATGCAGAGTTTGAAGGCGTCACGGTCGGGTTCGTAACTGGCAAGAGCTACAAGGTCACCGGCTTTCGAATGACCGATGAAATGTGGCTGCTGGGTGCACTGAAGGGCAAGGACCCGGAATGGCAAGGCAAACAAGGCGCGCCTGATGCCTTGCGAGCCCCTCGATAACACGCACGCGTGAGTTGGATCGGCGTGAGTAGCCAGTTTCAGGAGACCTTTGATCCGGTTCCGAACGGGGTCATCAGGTGGTTGTTCCGTACCGGAGCACAAGGCACAGGCGGCGGGTTGCAGATGACAGTGACGGCGCTTGTCGCCGCGGCTTTCATCGGGGCCGCGCTGAGTGCGCTGGCGTGGGGTCAGGGCAGGGCACCGGCAATGGCGGCGCTGCTGCCGCTGCTGCTCGCGCTGTGCCGTACCCGCGCGCAGGCATTCATGCTCGGCGCCGGGTATTCGCTGGCCATCATGCGCCATCCGCCCTCGTTCGTTATCGAGTGGCTGCGCGAAGGCGTGGCCTTCGGGGTGGCCAGCATCATCGTGTATGCAGCCATAGCAGGCGCAGTCTGGTCGCTGGGATGGAGCAGATCGGCAAAACCCTGGCGCATGGCCCTGGCAGTCGTGATTGCCTGGCTGGTGGCGTTGCTGCCGCCCGCAGCCGTCGTGTTGCCAATGCACCCGTTGATCGCTTGGGCCAGCATCCTTCCCGGATCGTCATGGCTCGGAGTGGTGCTGTCTGTGGCCGTGCCGGCGAGCATGGTGTTCTTGATCGCACGCCAGCAGCCCGCCCCGATGCAGCTGCTCGTCACCTTACTGGTGCTGAGCCTGGTGCTGGGAGCGATAGGGATCGCGCGCAATGGGAATTCGAACGGGGATGCAGTGGGCGTGGAGGGCGTGACAACCGAGTGGGGCGAACAGACGGCAGATGAGGCCATACGTCGCCGCATGGCGAGCATGGGGCAGCTTGCGCAGGATCTGACCGTGCAGGCCGGCCCGGACACCGTTGTGTGGCCTGCTGCAGCCGTGGGGACGTACAGCCCGGCGCTCTACCCCCAACTCGATGCAATGCTTCTTGAGACGGCTCGCAGGAGCGGTCAGACCCACGTCATCGGAATGCGCCTGCAAGGGCCGCATGGGCTGCAGGAGAACGCCCTGGTGGCCTTCTATCCCGATGGCAGGTCGGCGCGTGCCAAAGCGCGACAGACCGCACCTTGGAGCCAATGGAATCTTGGTCAGGCAGTGGAAAGCGTATCGGAGCACGCAGGGCGCGGCAATGTGCTGGCGCTGAGCCCTAAGGCGCGCGCGGCGGTGCTGTTCGGTCACGAGGAGTTTCAGCCCTGGCTGAGCCTGTTGAGCGAGGCGCGTGCGGCGGTCGAGGTGTACGTCGCGGTGGCCGATACCGCCGCAGGCGGTGAAGACGCCTCGGCAATCCAAAGCCGGCATTCCATGGGTATGGCCCAGCTTTTTGGACGGGCGTACGTCAGGGCAGAGAACCGCCCCCAGCCGGCGCCGCGCCCATAGTAGGTTGCGCGCGCCGGCGCGGCACCGCCAGCTCGGTGCGTGCTGAGCCAGGTCGATAGCGCCGCCTGGCCAGTGGTCCTAGAATGGCCGCAACCCCTCGCTATTGTGAGGACCGCGCACTTCGCGTGCGCAACAAACCAACCCTCTCTGGGATTCTTCGAGTCCCTTTGCGGGCCGTGGAGTCCCTTTTTTTTGGAGATTCCATGGAAGTTACCAATACCCCTGATGCGCAAAGCCGCCTCATCCCTGTCTCGCAGGTGATGGAGGGCTTCAACTATCGCCGCCGGTACAACCCGGAGAAGATGGCCAGCCTGCGGGAAAGCATCAAGGCGCAAGGACTGATCCAGCCCGTGGTGCTACGACAGCTCGCCGACGACAGCTTCCAGCTGATCGCTGGCGGCCGCCGCTTCAAGGCGGTGGTGGCAGAGTTCGGCCCCGAAGCGAAGATCAAGGCCGAAGTGAAGGTCATGACCGACGCCGAGGCGACGGCGGCCATGCTGGCGGAGAACAACGAGCGCGAGGATCCCTCGATCATCGAAGACGCCGAAGGCGCCTCTCGCATGCTCGGGTTGTGCAAGGGCGACCGCGAAGAAGCCGCACGCCGCCTGGGCTGGAGCCGCGCCAAGCTCGATCGCCGACTTGCGGTGATGAACGCTACGCAAGAGGTGCGTGACGCCTACCTGAATGACAAGATCATGGTGGGCCATGTCGAGATCCTGGCTGCCCTTCGCAAGGAGGTGCAGGAGCGGGTGATCGCTGCACTTCTCAAGGCGGACCGAAAGGTCACGGTGGAGGAGCTCAAGGCCATGGCCGAGGTCTCCCTGCAGAGCCTGAATGCGGCCATTTTCGACCGCACCGAGTGCGGCTCCTGTCAGTACAACACGGGCATGCAGCAAGCGATGTTCGAGACCTCGTTCAGTGGCTCACGCTGCACGAACAAGGAGTGCTACCAGGGCAAGACCGAGGCCGAGCTGCAAGCGCGCGCCAAGGCGATGACCGAAACCTACCAGGTTGTGCGCATCGTGCGTCCGGGAGAGAACGCGACGCTGGAGCCCCTGCGAGCCGATGGTTCGAAGGGCGTCGGCGAAGCTCAAGCGAAAGCCTGCCGCACCTGTGGTGACTTCGGCGCATGCGTTTCCGCAGTTCCGGACAAGCTGGGCCTCGTCTACAAGGACGTGTGCTTCAACAAGACCTGCAACGACGAGAAGGTGGCGGCCAACGCCAAAGCCCTCAAGGCCGAGCAGGACGCAGCCAATGCCGCCCAAGAGCCGACAGCGAACCCGCAATCCAAGGAAGCCTCACTGGCGACAATTGCGAGCGCGGCGAAGCCCAAGGCCGGGAACTCGACGACGCAACCCAAGAAAGTGGTGGCAAGCGCCGAGCCCCGTGGCGCGGTGAAGGAGTACCGCGAGACCATCTGGCGTGCGGTGTTCAAACGAGCGGCTGAAAAGCTTCCCGTGCTTCAAAACCGAGCACTGCTCGTGACCCTCGCGCTGCATCGCCCGTCCGACATGGACCGAATCGCAAGTAGCGGGGCCATCGAGAAGGCGCTGGGCATCAAGCTGAAGACCGAGACCAACACGCACGCGTTGTTGACCTCGATCCTGGGCCTGGAGCAGAACGCGCTGGCAACGGCGCTGCAGCACCTGGCGGCCAACGTGAGTTCGAATGCGCCGATCAGCGACGTCACCGGCTACCTCAAGGCGCTGGACATCAAGATCGAGCAGTACTGGAAGCTCAACGAGACCTTCCTGGACATCCTGACCAAGACGGAAATCGATGCCGTGTGCAGCGAGATCGGCCTGGCAGATGCCGCGGGTAAGCACTACGACCGGCTCAAGAACGGGCCGAAGAAGGACTTCGTCAAAGCCATGCTGGCCGTCGAAGGCTTCCAGTACGTGGGTGCCGTTCCGGCGCTGATGAGCTGGGGCAACTAAGCCCGCCTCACCAAAGTAGAAGTCTCAACAACATCTCCCGACGGGAACCCCTTCCCGTCGTGGGAAGGGGCCTGTCACATCTCTTTCGAGAAACGACATGAACCTTTTTCAACAATTTGCTCCCCTCGTTGCCGCTGGCGTGTCGATCCAGATGAAGCTCTCGGCGAACGGCCAGAACATGCAGCTGGACCTGATCCCGGTGGCCAAGGAAAACAAGGCAGGCATCACGCTCACGCCCAAGGCGCTGGTCGCTACGGCGGCCGAGCTGGATGCGCAACTGCCGGCTTTCCTGGAGAGCTACCTGGCAACGCAGCTGACGATCAGCGGGCTGATCGAACAGTCTCAGGCCGAACTCAAGGCGGCGGAAGACGCGGCCAAGGCTCTCGCCGATCAGGCGAAGGCAGCGGCGGCGACCAAGACGGCGGGCAAGGCGGCAACCAAGCCGGGTGTCATACTGAGCGCGCCGGCCAAGAAGCCGCGCGATATGAGCGCAGGGCTCATGACGGGTGACGATGACGAACCGGGAGAAGGGGAAGCTACCGACCCCGAGTCGGGTTCGACCCAAGAAGCCGGGCAACCGGTGGGCGCGGGTGGCGATGGTGTTGCCACCGCCACTTCCGGTTCGCTTGACGCATCGCTGTTCTGAGGAGGTTGACCATGCAAGTGATCAACCTGACCCGCAAGTACCGCTACAACTCGCTGACGCTGCCGGACCCGAACGAGGCGATGACCCCCGATCAGGTTCGTGAGTTCTACGCGACGCAGTTCCCCGAACTCAACAACGCGGTGATCGAGGGACCTGTGACCGAGAACGGTGTGGCCACCTGGAGTTTCATTCGTGCCGCCGGCGCGAAGGGGCGCGAGGAGGTCACTGCCAGCCCCGCCCTGGAGGCCCGCGCGCTGATCGAGAAGGCGCTGTGTACCAGCGGCGCCGGCAACAGCGCTGCGCTGCCCCAAGCGAGGCTCGACGGCACAGACGCAGTCGCCCGCCGACTCTCTGCTGTGCTCACTGCTTCCCAGCGGCGCGGCAAGGCGATCAGCATGCCTTCCAGTGCCTTCGGCATCTGGGGCTGATGAGCTGCAACAACGAGGCGTCCATGGTTCTTCCATGGGCGTCTCATCTACAACCCGTTGACGTGAAATAGTCGACAGCCCGCCCTGGCCACAAGCCACGGCGGGTTTTTTTTTGCCCTCGCCGCGGCGAATTGAGGACGTACCGGGGCCGGTGGTGAGCCACAAGCTTTGACGCGCGCTTCGCCCCCGGCGAAAATTATCCGGTCATCGCATCACGCGATCTCGTGCACCGGTTACCCGGCGCGCCATCACCAACCCATTGGGAACCAGCTTCCCGATGTGGAAGTGGGGTTTCCCATACCTGGAGACCCCATGGAAACCTTGGAACTCACTCCTGCCCCGTCTGCGGTGCAGGGCTGTTTCGCACTTCCCGCGCTCTCTGCGGAAATCCCCTTCGCCTTGGAACAAGCGACAGTGCGCAAACGCGTTCTGGCCCGACTTGCGCTAGCGGGAGAAGCTGGCGGCCTTGCGCTGCCAGGCGGGATGATGCACACGTTGGAAGAAGTGGTGGCCCAGCAATGGTCCAACTACACCGAAGCGCTCACCCCCCGCGCCGGGGAGGGAATGAAGGGCACGCCCACCTTTGTGGTGACCGACGAGCAACTTCAAGTTGTCATCGGGGCACGCCCGGACATCCTGACCTATCGCCTCAAACCCGTGGTAGATCCTCTGGAGGCGGCACTTCCCGGACTCGGCTGGTTCATCACCTCGGTGCTGGACCAGGTGCAGAGCAAAGGTCTGTTCTGCTACGACATGCCGATGGTGGCGTACCACCTCGATTACCGACTGACCGAACTCGACGAGTTCACGGATCAATGCTTCGCGCGGGCCGTGCTTATGGAGGAGGGCGATCACGACTACGAACCGGGCACGCCGGTGTCAGATGAGACCATGGAGGCACTGCGCGAGCAGTACGTTCATTGGCCATCGGACATCCTGGCAGCGGTGGACGGCCACCAGCATCTACTGGGCACCGTTTCATACCGACCCGCACGCGACAAGCGCGCCAAGGGCACCCCCGTTTCACTGGCAAAGGTCAAGCACTGGCTTCGAGCCAATGCGCAGCATCCCCAGGCAGCGTGCGTGCACGCCGCCGTCGCTCTCAAAGCGGCGGTGAGCAGGCGCAACGCTGCGGACTTCAACTTCTTCAGCAACGCCAACGGAAGCGATGTCGAGTCGATCGGCGCGATGTGCTTCGTGGCGTGGGATGACCCGCACCTGCTGTGGGAAACCGCAAGCCATGCCGAGGAGCAGGCCTACAACGGTGGCGATGTCATGGAGGCATTCGCACGCAAGACCATACCCCTTGACAAAGGACTGACCGATCAGCAACTCGCTGATCTGGTCACCGAGACCAAGGGTTTTCTCAACTTGTGGCATCTGCTCGAAGAGCTGATGTCGCACCTTCCCGTCCACGGAGACGACGATGAAATTTGAAGCACAAAGCGCGGGGGATCAGTATCGGCTGGCCAGTGCGCTGCTCATCTACGAGTCGCGCGAGACGCGACAAGCGTATGCAACCAAGCACCGTGTCGAGGTCATCAGCGGAAGCCCGATGATCCGCCCCGGCGCTCCCCTCACCGAGGGTGATTTCAAGGACCTGATCGGGGGGCTCAAACCCCAGGACAGGCCTGCGATTGAATGGAACGACCCGGCAATCCTTGCCAAGGGCTTAGGCCGGCTGATCTGGTGGACGCCGCCGCGCACGCGAGCGATGTTTTTTCAGGCCAGTAGCCATAGCGTTGTGCAGTTCAGCGGAAGCGCAAGTTGCCCGACGCCGGGGCTGGTCTTCATGGCCGGCGAGCGCACGCTGCACGTGTTTGCCTTCAAGGGCGACGTCGTACCGACGAAGCAGACCAAGCTCTACCAGGCCCCGTTCTTCAACGTGTGGTCCAGCGGGCAGGTCTGCGTGGGCAACGCCAAGGTCCCGGGGGAGGATCAGCGAACAGACCTTCAAGCCTGGGAGCGATTCTTCTTCGGGTCGCACTTCACGCACCCGAACTTCCGCGAGAAGGACCGGCTGACCCTCGGGGTGGAGCCGTGTGCGTTCTGGAAGAAGCAACTGAGTCGACCTAGCAAGACCTTCCCCGAGAGGGTCCTGGTGGACATCAACCTCACGGTCAACGATCTGTTGGCACTTGATTTCTATGAGCGCCCGCATGACCGGGCCCAAGGAGAGTTCTGATGAACAACATGGACAAGGCCATTCTTGAGGCCTTTCCCCTTGTGGCGACTCCAATCGCGGAGCCTCTGCAAGCAAGAAAAGATACGGGCATCCGGTTCCTGGCCTCACGCCAAGCACTGATGCGCGAGATCAGCCTGCCCTGGATTCGCCTTGTGCATCCGGTGGCACAGTGCACAGAAGGGTTTCGCCTGCCCTATGGGGAGGTATACCAGTCTGCGTCGGTTCTGTGTTCGAACGTACCGGCAGCCCTGATTCGTCAGTTCGTTGCGGACGCGCGAGCGGCGCTGCCCAACGAGGTGGCCGCAGCCCTGATCTGGAACAGCGAGAGCGATGCCTGGCGCTACGAGGTGCGCAAGAGCTTGAGGGCAAATGCGAACTTTGTGGCCTTCGTGGAGGTCCGGCTGGTCGACGATGAGCACTTGGTGCTCGACTTGCACAGCCATGGACTTCATGCGGCCTACTTTTCCAGTGTCGACGATCAAGACGACAGCGGTGCGATGAAGTTCAGCGCGGTTCTGGGCAACCTGGACCGAGACACGCCAAGCTCAGCCATCCGGTTGTGCATGGCGGGGCTGTACCTGCAAGCGTCGATCAACAAGGCCGGCGAGCTGGAGGTGCAGTGGTGAACCAAACCAAGATGCATGTCCTCAACGGCAAGCTCATGACGCACGCTGTGAACGTGCTCCTGGTGGGCGCGGGTGGAACGGGCAGTCGAATGCTTGAAAAACTCGTCGCGCTGCATCGAGCACTTCTCGCGAAGGGGCACCCTGCGGGCCTGGATGTGACGGTTGTGGACCCGGATACGGTATCCACGGCCAACATCGGGCGCCAGGCGTTCTACCCTGGCGATGTGGGGCGCTTCAAGAGCGATGTGCTGGTCAACCGGGCCAACATGGCGTTGGAGGGGGTGATCTGGAAGAGCGAGCCGGCAATTCTGTCGACGCGAGCCAGTCTGGACCGCTTCGACCTCGTCATCGGTGCCGTTGACAATCGAGCAGCGCGCCTTGCGATTCTGCGGGGCCTGGAGAACTGTGCGAGTGGCACCCGCTACTGGCTGGACACGGGCAACCGTGCCACCGATGGGCAGGTGGTTCTTGGGCAGGTCACCTCGCGTCGCAAGGTCAATGACGACATGATGCGCCTGCCGCATATCGCCGAGTTCTACGCGGACCTGATAGATGCGTCGGCCGAAGACAAGGACAACACACCTTCGTGTTCCCTTGCTGAAGCGCTTGAGAAACAGAGTCTGTACATCAACCCCACCGTGTCGGACTTCGCAGCGAATCTTCTGTGGAAGCTCTTCACCGAGGGCCGTCTGGACACTCAGGGGGTCTTCATCAACCTCAACCGCATGATGGTGACACCTCTGCGGGTTGATCCTGAGGTCTGGGCGCGATTCGGCATCGTTCGCGATGGCAAGCGCAGAAAAGTCGAACAGCCATCGATGGTGGCCAAACGACGCAAGAAGCAACAGGTACAACAGGTACAACAGGAGCGTCAGGAGGAGGCTGTGACGGCCTAACCTGGTGCACGCCAACAGGCGAATCAAAGAAAAGGCCCGAGCTCAGCTCGGGCCTTTTTCGTTGGCCAACACCTTCAGCTGCGCGCAACTGCTTGGGCGCTGTCAGCTTACCCTTGTGTGAGCGATGTGTCGGCCGGTTTGAGCATCCACGCGCTGTACCAGCCGTTACTGGGCACCTGGCCGTCCAGATAGTCGGTCCACCCTTTCTCGCGTGCGTTCTGCCGCGCCTCATCCATCGCTTCGAGGCTGTCAGCCTCGATGACGAGCATGCGGCAATCCCTACCTTCGTAGCTCATCGCCAGGGGACTGTGGATGTGGCGCATCAGTTGCCGGCGAGAACAAGAGCTTTGACGTCATCGTAGCGGTGCTTCACGGGAATGCGCGCCTCGGTGACCGTCATGTGAGGCTTGCCAGAAAACCACACTACGCACCGATTCTTGGCCCGCGTGAGTGCGACGTACATCAGGCGGCGCTCGGCCTCGTAGTTGGCCACGTGCGAGTCACTGTCTGCGGCGCTTGCATCGATCACATGCACAGTCTCAAACTCCAGGCCCTTGGAGCCGTGCATGGTCATGAGTACCAGGGGCACGCTGCCGAGATCACGGGATCTCGTGCTCACGAACTTGAGGCGGCTGGAGAGCGTGCCATTCAGGTCACTCAGGATGCGAGCGCAGATGTCGACCAGGTCGGCCGTTTGCTGCCGCGGCATCCAGCCACCGTAGAGGGCGCCCACCTCCAGAATCACCTCGCGAACCGATCCGCTGAGCCCGGTATGGGAGGCTCGAAGCTGCTTTCGCCAGTACGAACAGCTGTTGGCCAACCCCTGCAGGGACTTGCGGTCGGCGGCGCTCGCGTGGTCAAGGTCGGGTACCACGCCATCCAGGAACGATGAAGCATTGCCATCCATGGAGCGCAACAGTTCGGCCTTGAGATCTTCGCTGATACCGTGGTACGGCAGAACACCGAGCACGCCAACGGGGGAGTTGTCCAGCAAGGTCTGCAGGAAGGACAGGTAGCCGGCGATGTTGGGATTGTCCCAAATGCTTTTGCCTATGCGCATGTACTCGACGCCGTTGGCGCGAAGTTCGAGCTCCAGCAGGTCGAGCGAGCGGTTCTTGCGGGCGAGCACCACGGCGTTCTGGTGCTGTTGCGGTGTGGAGGAGACCAGGCCGGCAAGCTCAAGAGCCTGGCGCTCGGCGCTCGCGGTGTTGTACGCCCCGATGCTCCCCCCCTTGCCGCGGCGCGCCATCAGCGTCTTGTCCAAGCGGGACTTGTTGAGCCCCACCAGCATCACAGCGTGCGACAGGATCTCCGATCGGCAGCGGAAGTTGTCGCCGAGCTCGATGCGCTTGGCTCTAAACGTGTCCAAGAAGGACTTCATGCCGGCGTAGCCCAGAGCCTGGCGCCACTCGTAGATGGACTGATCGTCATCGCCCACAATGGTCACGTTGCACCCAGCCTTGGCGTGCGCAAAGATCCAGTGCTTCTGCAGGTCGTCGGTGTCCTGACCCTCGTCGACGAGCAGGTCGGTGAAGGGCAGGGGCGGAATGGTGCCCGAGTGAACCTGCAGCGCACAGTCGCGCATGATCGAGTAAAGATCGGTGTGCCCGCTATCGCGAAGCCGAGTCGAGTAGCGGTCGATCACCCGTGTGACGGCCTCAGGGAGCGTCAGTACGGAGCGGTCAACCGCATACATGTAGGACTCGAACATCTGGCGCGCAAGCTTTTGCTCCTCCCCGGGAGGGATGAACGAGCCGATGGCGTCGTTGAGTAGAATGTTTTGCTGGGCGGGGCTCAACACCTTCTGGCGCGGCGTGTGGCGAAACAGGTGCTTGATCGCAATGCTGTGAAACGTCGAGATGATCAGACGATCTTCGCTGAAGGGGCGTTCACCGGCTTTCTGCTGGGCCGCGTCCAGGCGCCGGCGCATCTCGACCGCGCCCTCTTTGGTGAAGGTCACCATGATCAGGCGGCGATTGGGATCCGCAAGGATGCGCATGGCCTTGGCCACCGAGGTCGTTGTCTTCCCGGAGCCAGGCCCGGCGACGATCAGCAAATGCCCGTCATGGTCAATGGCTTGTTGCTGTTGAGGGGTGAAGGACATCGCAAAACCTCAGGAGGGAAGCACTGTGGGCAAAAAAAATGGGGCCGCGTTCTCCACGGCCCCAACAGTAATGGGTCAAACGATTTGACGAAACAAGGTTGCCAGGTCGTCAGGGGGCGGGCGTCTCAGTGGCTGCGGATTTCTTGCGGCCCTTGCTCGCGGCAGTTGCAGCGACCGATGCGGCGGCAGCGTCGTCGATGAGTTGGGAGGCGTCGGTGGGGCCCAGCTCGAGCGCGTGGTCGGCATCGGCGCCGTCATTGGCCGATGCTGCGAATGCTGCGATCTCTTTGCCCTGTTCGGCGACGATCGCCGACATGGCTTCGTTCACCTTGCCGCCGGCGGCTTGTTCCTGGATGATGCGGTCCGCCTCTCGGTAGAGCTTGCTCACCTCAGTTTGCAGGATCGATCGGAAAGCGCGCACGGCCTTCTTGCAGATGAACTCGGCCTCGGATCGCTGCTGAGAATCGATCACGCCAAGCAGGTTGGCAGTGCCGGCCAGCAAGTTCACCCGGTCAAGGTCGCGCAGGATCTGGAAGTAGGAGCGGGCATGGGCGGCGATCACCGGCACGGTCAGGGCCTGGGGATTCGGGAACAGTGAACTCTCCAGAGTTGCGCCGTTCTGCTGCAGCAGCTTCTCCAAACGATTAATCGTGTTGGTCATCAGGATGTTGATGTTGACCAGCTTCTTGGTGATCACCTCGTTGTAGCGCTCCAGGGTTTCGGCGTTGAAGCCACGCCAGCTGCGGTACTGGTACTCCAGGTACAGCTGCTTGGACAGGTAGGCGAAGTCCTTCCTGTAGAAGCGGACAGAAACGGGCGACTGCAGCTGCTCGTTGTCCAGAAAGACCACGGGGCTCTGGAAGGTGTGGGCGAAAGCGTTGCCGAAGACATCCAGGAGTGAACGCTGGCGCTTCGCAGAGACTTCGTTGAGGGCGGCCAGTTCGGCCGGACTCGGGGCTTGGGACATGAGGGGCTCTCCAACTGGTTGAAAATGTCGTAGCTGACTTTAGGTGTCGTAACGACATCCAAGACCCCGGCCAACGAGCCCATATCGCCCCAAAGAACGTGGATTGGGTCCTTGAACCCGCGATTCGACGTGATAAGTTCACCGGCAGATGAACACCCAGTCGAAAACTCAGGCTGACAAAAGAACGGCATTGGGCCTGTCATGGCTCCTATGGCCTGCCACCGGCGCCTCTCTTGGGGCGCTTGCATGGGTGGCGCTGCCTTGGGCGACCGGACTCTGCATTGCTTTTTCGTTCCTCGTTGGGGTCAGTGAACAACGACGCCAGGCGTTCGGCTTTGCATGGGCCTACTACCTCGGGGCGCTGTGCTTCGTGCCGGTTGCAGCCTTCCAGCAGCAGCGCGGCCTGGGGCACACCACTGAGATGTTTGCCGCGTGGCTTCTGGGGTCGGCGGTGGCCGCAGGGCTGTGGGCACTTGCGGTTGATCGCAAAGGTCGCGCGGCGCACACCGCCATTCGCCTCGTGCTCGTCTGGTTCATCGCTCTCGCCACTCCGCTCGGTCTCATGGGGATGGCCCATCCGCTGTGGGGTTGGTCGTTCGCAGGGGACGGCTTCATGGGGGTCGTCACACTGGTGGTGGCGCCGGTGATGACCGCTGGGCTCGTTTTTGCGATACGCAGGGAGCGAGATCGCCGCGAGCAAGGCGATGGCTGGTCCTGGAAGTCGCCGCGCAGCCTGAGCATGCTCCTGTGCGTGATCCTGGTAGTCAAGGGGGCCGGCGATCACACGGCAGTGCCAACTCAGGTGGCGCGGGCGGTTGCGCTGAACAGTCATTGGGGCCAGCTCGGCGCGGCTGCAGCACTGCCGCTGGAGCAACGCCTGCAGAGGGTGCAAAACGCAGCCGGCCTACTTGCAGACCCGGGTGGGCAACCCGCCATCGCGGATCTGCTCATCACCGGCGTGGGCGCGTTCGGCGTGAAATCGCAGGCGGAGGCAGAGGCGTTCGCAAGAGAAGTCGCCGACAAGCTCACGCTGGGCGCAATTCCTGTGGGCCTGGGCATGCGCGTCAAAAACGACACACAAGGCGGCAGTGCAGCCGGTTCGGGCGATGCGGTACCGGCCCTAGCGGTTGTGAGCAACGACCGGGAGCCGGTGCTGTTCTGTGCCCACGGTTGGCGCAAACCGGATTTCGCTTGGGGCGGTTCGCCGACTGAGCAGTTTTGTGCCAGCGGGGAACACCTGATCCCCTACGGCGGGGCCCTGGCGCCGAAGCAAATGATGCGCGTGCTGCTGGGTGAAGAGGTGTTGTTGGCTGGCCTGCAGCTGGGAAGGCAGTTGGCGCGCCCCGCCGATGCAATGCTGCTGGCGACTTCCTCGGCAGAGTCCGGCGAGGGCCTGTGGAAGCGTGTACAGGCTAAGCACTTCAAGGCGGTGGCCATGCTCCTAAAGGCACCCCACCTGATGGCCGTGAACATGGTGAGCCAGGTCGATTGACCTGCCAGCGAGGAACGCCAACAATGGCATTGCTGTCTGGTTTCCAGTGGCGGTGCAGATGGGACACTTGAACCTTCCGATCAGTAACTGCGCTCGGTAGATCACTGAGGGCCGCTCCAAAGAGCAACAGAAAGATGACGGGGCGCGAAGCGCCTCGCGTGGCAGGGGCTTCGGCCCCTTGCTCATGCCCTCTAGGTAAAATTGACGCACGGGAAAGTCGTGACGGCTTGTGGATCGAGTCGTGACGTCTTCCTCGACGTTGTCGAAAAGAACGGAGCTGCAAAGCTGCGTTGCGTGCCACGCGCACGCCATCAACTGATGTTCCTACTCCGGTGGGCTCATCGCATCACAACTTCCCAACTTGGCAATTCCTTTGCCCGTTGGGTGCGGATTGCTACTTGGGGCTTCCTTGTTTGGAGATCTCCATGAAAGCAGTTCTGCTGGTTGTCGCTGTGTCGCTGGTCGCTTACTTCGCCATTGGTACGGGTGCTACCGCATCCTCCAAGGTTCAGGATCGTCATTCTCAAATCGAGAAGATTCTGGATGAAGCTGGCAAATGATCAGCTGCGCACGCTGAGGAAAGGAAGGGCTTTGGCCCTTCCTTGTTCTCACCAATCTCCCCAACCTCAATCGCACCTCGCATGTCAGCGTGAGAACTGCTGAAGGCATTGGCCTGCGCCATTGCCATGAGCACTTCTCGATGCAAATCGAGTAGCGCTGGCCTTCGTGCCAGCAAACACCAAGCGGCTTTGCCGCATTCATCCACCCCGCTGGGACAAGCTCCCCGGTAGGGGCGCTTTCCGGCTAAAGAGCTGGAGGCTCGATGGACACACTCATCGCCGGCATCTGGGAGAAATCCTATGAGCGCCGCGGCGAATGACCCCACGCAGCAGTACCGACAGCTTCACCTGCCGATGTTCCTCAGCCACGAAATCGAGGCTGTTGAACAAGCCTGGAAGACGTATTCGGAACGCAAAGAAAAAGCACAGATGCGGGAAACGGCTAGGACCTTTCAGGTTCGAGCGCAGTCCGCAAAGCAGGGCCTTTTCGATGCAATCGATGACCGTCTACTGGACATGCCAATTGGAGGCACGAATGAAGGTAACGAGCTGAACTGCGACGTCGATCCCGTGAGGGCCGATGTCATTGAACAGATCGAAGCATTTCAGACGTCCGAAGAGTGGTCCGATGCCGCCATTGAGGAGCTTCACGAGGCAGTCTTGCACTACTCGCTGAAGTTACTCCAAGCGCGCGGCAACGGAGCAGAGAAGAAGGAGGTCCTGCAGTGGATCTTCGCTCCCAACACCATGGTTGCCGTCCTCCGGGATGAACGCATGCAGCCAGTCGAGGCAATCCTGCCTCAATCCGCAACACCTTTCTCATTCGAGCAGTGCTGCCGCATCTGCGGCTACAGCACTGAGCGTTTGCAGGACGGCTTAGTCCCCGTTCTCAAAGAGATTGGCCTTGGAAATGTCTTTAAGGAACTTTTCGATGGAAACCAATAACACCGCGATCCGAAAGTACAACGTGCGAACGACTTTCGGGTTGATGGAAGCACCTGAGCATGCCGAAATCCCAGGCCTTGAGCCTGGCATGAAGGGTGTGCCGCCCAGCGATGCGACCTATGTCTTCGACGCGGATCGAATGCGCCAGCTCACGATGTTCTGGGTCGGCGGCTTCAAAGCGCTGCTGATCGAGGGCGACCCCGCAGCTGGAAAAACCTCGCTGGTCGAGCAGTGGCACGCTCGCTTGAACGTGCCGCTGTACAAGGTCCCGTGCTCGCCCACGACCGAGAGCTATCGCTTTATCGGTCAGCTGCTTCCGACCGAAGAAGGTCGATTGCAGTGGAAGGACGGACCTGTGGTGACGGCCTGTCGTGAGGGCACTTCGGTGCTCCTCGATGAGTACAACACGCTGGATCCGGGCGAAGCAAACGCGCTGAACATGCTGCTGGAAGGCTATTCGTGGACGATCCCGGAAACGGGCGAAACCATCAAACCGCATCCGCGCACGCGGTTTTTCGCGACGCAGAACGCGGTGGACAGCCGGGCCGCGGTCGCTGGACGAAACGTGCAGGACGTGGCCAACGATGATCGGTTCTCCTACATGGAGGTCGACTACCTCAAGCCCGAGTTGGAAGAAGCCCTGGTGCTTCGCCACCTGCTCGCCGGCCGGGTCGATAAGGCCGTGGCCGAGCCGATCGCCAAGGTCTGCGTCCTGGTCGCCAACAAGGTGCGCGAGGCTTTCCGTAGCGACGCTGCAGGCGTGGACAAACCCTTGTCCACCCGAGCGGTGTTGCGGTGGGCCAAGTACACGGTGATGTACCAGGGCGTCATGAAAACGCAAGGTCGAAGCGGGCTGCACTTCGCAATCCGCCAGGCGGTGCGCATGAGCCCGGTCATGTCCAGAGCGGTCCGCGAGACCATCACGCTGGTCGCCGGCTACGACGAGAACCTGGTCAGCTGAGGTCGAAGATGAAACTCGTCTTCGACGTATACACACACAGCGCGAAAGGGCAGTGGGGCTTCAGCGCAAGCGGCCCCGAGGTCTGGACGGCAGAGATCAAGCCCGGAAAGGCGTTGAAACTCGATCGCGTGGAGGCCATCACCCTCGGTGGCCTTTTGACCAAACGTGTCCGCATGGGCTACGTGCGGGCAACGCGTACCAAGTACCTGCACCAGACGCTGACGCCGGAAGGCGACGTCTACGGAGAGTTCAGTGAGGTCCATCCTGACGTGCTGAGCCCGGACGGCAGCGAACTGGTGCTGATGGCGACCAAGTCGCTTTCAGACGACCTGAGCGCGCTGACGGCAGCCTGGGAAACCAAGCTGCAAATGGTCAGTGTGCTCAGTGAACAGGCCGCAGTCTGGCTCAAACGCCAGGAACTTGCGAAACAGTATTTCACCGCTCATGCAACGCACCCAGCCTTCGCGCTGGTGCTTGCCGACTGGGCGATGGAGAACAAGCAAATCGTCCTCTGTCAAAAGGGAGCGGTGCCAACAACCAAACCGATGAACGACCCGCTGGCCTGGAAGAAATTCCTCAGCGAGTGGTTCAAAGAAGAAACGGTTCAACGCGCAATGGAACAGCTCAGTTGGTCGCTCCGCGACGCAATGCTGGCCCCAGTGATGCGCCAGCCGGAAAACATCAACGAATCAGGTGACGCCCAAGGATGGAATGCCGAGGCGGGCCTGGCAGCCTTTTAAGAGGAAGCAACATGCGAGATTTCATCAACTTGTTCGGCTACCTGCTGATGTCGCTCTTGCGAGCGGGCATCTGGGTACTGAGACCGATGGGAAGCGCGATCGATTTGGCCGCCAGAAGGATGGCCAAAGGGATCAACATCAACACCGCTCCTTCGCAGAAGCCCGCACGAGTGCAGGTCGAAAACGAGGATGCGGGTCAGCTGCAGCCAATGCGCAATGTGCCGAGTTTGGGGCAGCCGCTCCAGTCGGCCGACTTCACGGTTGCAGACCGGATCATTTCGATTCGCCTGGAGCCCCCTGTGGGCGTTCTTAACCTGCGCGTGTACAAGGCGACGAAGACGGTCAAGCGCGACTTGATCATCAACGAGCCGCGGCTGCGCGCGATCATGAAGGGTCGCCGATTCACTTTCGCCGATGCCACCTTCGATCCGAAGGCTGACATCGAGGAAGTGAAGGAGGAAACGGTGCTATTGGCCGAGGAACTGATCAACCGGGTGGGTAACGCTCGGGTGAAAGGCCTCAAGCCAAGCAAGGAGCAACGCAAAGCGGAGATCAGCCAAAGCTCGTCGGCGCCGGCTGCAAAGGTTGTGGCGAAAGCCGAGACCAAGCAGAAGGCCAAGACGAATGCGGTTGCTCAAGCCCCAGCTGCGCCCGAAAGGGTCGCAGTGAAGGTGGATGCATCAAACGCTGTACGCGCGGCGCAAGGCGCAACGGAGAAGAAGGTGTTTACGCCTTCGCCAACGGTGGGTATTACCTACGTTGGAACGCTGTTGCAGGCGGGCTCTCATCGCGTGACGCCAAGAGATCGGGATGCCTACGAAGTCTTTCAGGCGGTCATCCTGCTGGAAAACGGCGCAGAGCTTCCTCTGCGCGGTGCTGAACTCGAGCGAGAGCTGGAGGCAGCAGGATGCGAAGTTGGTAAGCGAGTGTCGATCACGCCCATGGGCAAGGTCCCCGTCTCGCTGGCCAACGGCGGCCAAGGAAGCAAGAACCTCTACAAAGTCGAGAACCTGAAGGTGAACTGATGATCGTGATCAATGTGCATGGCCGACTGGCTCATCAACCCGAGCTGAAAATTCTCGGGAATGGCGGCGCGGTGTGCGAGTTCCGCCTGCTGAGTTCTCGCTTTGCGAAGGGCGAAGAAGTCACCGAAGCGGTGACATTCTTCTGCTTCGACGGCGAGGCCGAGAAGTTCTGCGAAACGGCCGAGAAGGGGCAACTCATCTCGGCCAGCGGCACCCAGGAGACGTCGTCTTACACCGACGCCGCAGGGGTGAAAAAATCCTTCACCAAGTACCGGATGACCTGGCACGCCAAGGGTGCACGGCCTCGCAGCTCGCATCCTGTCGCACAAGGCTCGGACGGTACTGGCTCGCAGCGACCAACAAGTGATCGCTACGGCGCTGGCAGACAGGCAGCGGGCAACACGCGAATGAATGGAGCAGGCGCGAGCCGTTCTGGCTTCGCACAGGGGCAGCAGAGCACGCGGCCCCCGCAACAAGGCCGAGACGAAGGCGCATCCCACTCGCAAGAGCGGCGCGCCAGCCACCCCGGCGCGGGTGAATCCAGCTCCGGCAATGACGGCTTTGCCGATTTTGATGACGTGACTGGGTTCGTCTAAGCGAAATCAGCCCCTGGCCGGGACACCCCCGGCTGGGGATGCTTTCGGAGTCAAACCCAACTTGGGGCTACTGGTCGGTGGCCTCGCAGGACCCTCGAAAGAGGGGACTGTCTAAAGACAACCGCGTCTTTAGACAGTCATTACGGAGGAGGGTCGCTGGGCCGACGTGGGCCTATAACTTCCGAGACTGCCTATTTCAACCTGAGAAATCGTCTGTATCGATGTCGCGGCTACTGTGCAAGACACGCTCGACCCTGACGACAGATCCAACAATCCGGAAGAAGAGGATGTATCGCCCATGGGAGCACATGCGCAGGCCAGGAACAAGATCCTCGCGCGCTGTATAGCCACTCGGCATTTTGGTGATCTTCTCTGCCTGGTCGATCAATTCATCGACGAAGGTTTCGGCACGGCGCGGGTTGTCCTGCGCAATGTAGTCGCCGATCTCTTGCAGATCAGCGACGGCCAGCGGCGAAAGCTCACACCGCACTTGACGGTGTGCCTTTGCTACCCCGATCCTTGTAGCGCGCTTTCAGCTCCGCACGAACCTCGGATAGTGGCCGCCCAGGACCACTGACGATACCGGCCTGAATTTCGGCCCGAAGGGATTCCAGCTTTGC
The DNA here is from genome assembly GCF_009859475.1 of Hydrogenophaga sp. BPS33. Classification (NCBI taxonomy): domain Bacteria; kingdom Pseudomonadati; phylum Pseudomonadota; class Betaproteobacteria; order Burkholderiales; family Comamonadaceae; genus Hydrogenophaga; species Hydrogenophaga sp. BPS33. The sequence continues at coordinate 313,376 of NZ_CP044550.1, read as the reverse complement.
CCGCTTGAAGACAGTCTGCTCTTCGAGCAAGCGCAACCCATCACGGATGACCTCGCTCGCGCTCAGGTAGCGGCCAGAGTCAATCTGTTGACGGACAAAGCCTTCGAAGTGATTTCCTAAAACGTAGCTGGATGGCATTGCAAAACCTCTGTGCCAAGACTATCAAAAATTGATAGTGCTTGCAACTTTGGCCAGGCTCCTTGCCGCCAGAAGCCTGCGCAAGTCCTCGAGCGAGAAGATCGCCGCCAGCTCGATCTGAGCTGACCGTTCAACGGTCTGGGTTCGATGGCGGGACGCAACCGCCCAAGTGTGCCAAATAGCACGTGCGAGGGTGGTGTGTGTACGCGTGCATGGCGAACATCCCGTGCCTGCTCATGGCGTGGGCCAGGTCGATTGCCCTCACCGCTACCGCAGCATACAGTGCAAGGGTTCGGCATCGCCGTACGCAGGCCTTAGCGCCTGCATTCATCATCACACCCCCGCGGGAATTCACTTCCCGCATGGGGTAAGTGGGTTCCCGCTCCTACATGGAGCAACCCACATGAACGCATCAGTCGTTCCCAACATCAAACAGGCGAAAGCCACCGGTATCGTCTGTGTCACGCTGGATATCCACCTCTGGTCAGGCCGCAAGCGACTCCGCAAGGAGAATCTTCTGGCCAAGAACCCCGAGTTGGCGCATCTCCCCCCAGAGTCGCTGGCCACGCTGGGCTCGATCAAGATCGCGGACCCGGAAGACCTGGCACCGTTTCTCAAGTACAAGCGCGAGGCCGAAAAGCTGCTCAAGCTGCACGGCCTGCCGCTTCTGGGCACCATCGGTATCCCCGAGGGAAAGGTCCATCTGGTCCACAGTGGTCTGCTGGAGATCAAGCAAAAGTTCGATGACCTGGCGCTGAAGCTGTACCAGGACTTCGATGCGCGTATCGGCCAGTGGCGCTCGCGTATCGACAACCAGGACTGGGAGCACTTGATCACGGACATTCCGACCCCGGAATACGTGGCTGGACGCCTTTCCTTCGGGTCCCATCTCTGCCGCGTTAGCGCGCCCAGCAGCGATGAGTTCAGCGAGGTCAACCAGCAGTTCGGCAAGCAGATGACGGGCCTCAAAGGCGAGTTGTTTGCTGAGGCAGCGGAAGAAGCCAAAACCCTGATGGAGAAATACCTGATGGGCAAGGACGCTCACGGTGCCGTGCGCAAGCGCGAGAAGATCACGCAGAAGACGCTGGGCCCGCTCAAGCGAATCGGCGCGAAGTTCAAGAGCTTCAGCTTCTTGGACCCGACCGTGGAGCCGCTGGCACAGATCGTCGATCACGTGCTGGCATTGCTGCCGGATGATGGCCCGATCGAGGGCGTGCACCTGATGCACGTCTGGACGTTGGCCAAGACCCTGTCGAACAATGCGTCGGCGCAACAGGCGGCATTGCTGGTCAGGGACACGGGCGGCGCGAACCACGCGTTCGAATCGATCCTGCGCACTGCACCCGAGCAAGTCGAGAGTCCTGCGGAGGCGTTGATTGGCGTCAAGCCCGACAACACCCCCGTGCAGGAAATGCAAGTGGATGTCGATGCTTCTACGGATGCGTCGCCGCCTATGCAACCGAAGGGCTATGACGATGGCTTCCAGCCGGAGTTCGTCGGCCTTTTCTAACGCAATCCAACGACGTCCTGGCCTCGCGCCAGGGCGGTGGGAGCAAACATGCAAAACAACACCAACGTCGCAACGGCCAAGAAGGTCGTTGCGGGTTTCGTGTCGCTCATCCTGGGACGTGCCACCACCATCATTTGGGGGCAGCACGTATCCATGCTGGCGAATGGAGACATCACTCTACCGACACCCACCACGGGTGAGGAATCACAGATCGCTGCGCTGACGCGCATGGCGGTACACGAGGCAGGACACGCACTGCACACCGATGTGGGCTGCTTTGACCGGCTTTCGAACGAGCAACAGTGGGTGTTTAACCTGCTGGAAGACCCGCGAATGGAAAAGCAGCAGCGAAAGCTGTTCCCCGGTGCGGGCGTGATCCTTGCGCGAGGTTTCGATGATGCTCTGGACACGATTCTCAATGGGATCGACTTGCAGCGCGAGGAGGATCGCGCGAAGGTGCTGCAGCTCGACGTCATCATTCGCGGTATGCGCGCCTTGTCGCCGTACGCAGCGATCGAGGAACGAGCGCAGGCCTTCGAGGCGCTTGCGGCCCAGGTGGTCAGCGAGCATCAGCGAATGGTCATCGAAGCCGCGATTGCGGAACTGGCAACGCACACGTCCAGCATTGAGACCGAGGACCTGGCTGTGCGGCTCGAGCGCCAACTGCGCGAGCAGCCGCCCGAGGAACAGATGCCACCCGAAGACGGGGGGGATCAAGACCAGGACCAAGAATCGGAACAGCAAAACCAAGGCGAGGCCCAAGAGGACCAGGAGAGCGGCGAGCATGGCCAGGCCCCCGAACCCAGCAGCGAATTGCAGCAGGGGGACGATGGCGAAGGCGAGGGCGCCGACGACAACAACGATGCCCCGGGCGAAGACGGCCAATCGGCGGCGGGTACCCCGCAAGCAGAAGGCAAAACGACTGAAGCGCAGGATGGCGAAGGCAGCGAGCAACCCGATAGTGGCGAGGGCGCCAGTGGGCCAGAGCCTGCATGCGGCCCCAAAGCCTCTGGCGGATCGTCAGGGAGCCACGAGGGCGAGGCGCCAGGGCAACCGGCAACGGAAGCGAGCGACCCGGTTGGCGAATCCGAGCCTGCAGGGGACAACCCCAACGGTGAGGCAGGCGAAGGCGGAGAATGCTGCGCGCAGCCCGAAGCAGACCTGGACGCCAAGCAGGAGCAGCAGCCGCTGACCCTACCCAAGAGCAGCTACGACCTGGGAGACATGCTTCGTGAGGCCTACGAGGCTCAGCACGGCAAGATCACGGAGCCGCAACAACAGATGCAGGAGGAGACGCGGGTGGACGAGCAAACGCTGCGTCTGCTTGCCGAAGCGATTGCAGATGTCGGCGAGGACGGCCAAGACCTTGAGGAGCTGGTGCAGGTTGCGATACAGCATCTGGAGCGGACTGACGTCGCAAAACAATCGGGTGTCGCCAACGGAACACCTGGTGCTACGGTGCTCGCCGCTGCAGTTCCCCTGGGCGTAGGTCCTGACGTTCGCCTGGACGGTGTGCAGTCGCGGCTGGTGCGTGTCTTGTTGCGAGAGCTTCAGGACAAGCGCCGTAGGCCTACGTCGTATGCCAGAGCTGGTGGCCAGGTGGCTGTCAATCGCTTCTGGCGCTTGAACTCACTCGGCGACACGAAAGTGTTTCGGGTGAAGGCAAAGCGCAACGGCGTGGACGCCGCGGTCAAGGTGCTGCTCGATCGCTCGGGAAGCATGGCGAAGGTGCTGCCAACGGCCGCAGAGGCAACGCTTGCGTTCAGCCTGGCGATGCAGCGACTCGGCAACGTCTCCACTTCGGTGGCGATGTTCCCGGCCCAGACCGATATCACCGAGTCACTGCAGACCTTTGGGCAACCCGCCCAGCAGGCAGTGCGGCGCTGCGCCAACCTGGTCGCGACCGGGGGAACGCCCCTGGGGGCGGCTGTGGCGCGTGAGTTGCCAGACTTGCTGCGGCAGAAAAAGGAAAAGCACGTGCTGGTCGTCGTGACCGACGATGGTCCGGACGATCCTCATCTGCTGGCAAGGGCCCTTGAAGAGGCCTACGAGAACGATGTCGAGGTAATTGGGGTGGGGATCGGTTGTTGCATCCGAGCCTTCATTCCCAACTCGACGAGCATCAGCTGCACCGAACAGCTACCCGATGCGATGGAAGGCCTGTTTCGTGAAAAGCTCGCTCTGAGACTCGCGGCCTGATGCTCATCAACTCCTTGCTCCCCGTATGCGGGGGGCTTTTTTCAGTCCTTATCTCGAGTGCTGAAACAAGCCCTGGCGTTCGCGCCAGACGTGGTCAACGACGTTGGACAGGGTGTTTCTGGCCCTGGAGAATTGGCATGTTTTCGCAGTTGCGAAGATCGCAGCCTTCTGGCTGCATTCAACCACCCACTGGGGCGAGCCTGTCCCTTGGGACGTTGCATGCCTCAGTTTCTTTGGAGATTGGGACGTGAACATCAAAGCAGAGGACCTCGTCTACGATCGCTGGCCGGACATCCTCACGGCAGCAGGCATGGATGCGAGTTTCTTCAGCCCGCGAAATGGACCGTGCCCCTTCTGCGGAGGCACTGACCGCTTCCGATGGGCGAAGAAGAACGGCGGGCTGTGGGTTTGCAATCAATGCACCGGTGGAAGCTACGCAAATGGCTTTCGAATGCTGATGGAACACATGGGATACGCATCGTTTCGCGAAGCGGCAGACCACGTGCGAAGCTATTTCGGTGCAGGCGCACAGATCCAGGCCATTGCGCGCGAGGCGCGTGTGGCCAGGTCCAACGACCTCTCGCCCGACCAAGCACAGCGCAATCTGCAGCGCATCCAGCGTTTCTGGAGCGAAGCGCGCGAGATCACCGCCGGCGACCCGGTCTCGCGCTACCTGAGCAACAGGGTGCCCGGTTTGGACGTGAAGCCGCAAATGCTGCGCTATCACCCGGGCCTGGAGTACTGGTCTCCACCGGAGACGGAGGGCGGCAGACCGGTTTCACTTGGCAAGTACCCAGCCATGCTTGCGCTCGCGCAAGACGCCAGGGGTGAGGTGGTGCAGCTGCACAAGACCTTCCTCACAATGGATGGTCACAAGGCAGCCGTACCGTTGGTCAAGAAGACCGACTACGGCCTGGGCATCAACTCCTTCGCCATTCGCATGATGCAGCCCGTGGGCGACACATTGGCGGTGTGCGAAGGCATCGAAACCGGACTTGCAGCAGCGATGCTGCGCCGAGTGCCTGTATGGCCTTGCCTGAACGGCCCAGCGATGGCGCAGTTCGAGCTGCCCCAAGACCTCAAGGCGCAAATCCGGCGCCTGGTGATCTTTGCGGACCACGATGAGCGCAAGCGAGTCGGTGTCGTTGATGGAGTGCAGAAGTTTCGCCGCCCTGGCAGCTTCTACGCCGAGCAGCTCGCTCAGCGCATCCGCAAGGACGGCGTTCGGGTGCTCGTCATCAAGGCAGCATCGCAAGGCCAGGACATGGCCAACCAGTGGGCCGCGCAGTACGAGCGCGCCCACAGCCATTGAACGAAGGAAGCCACCCGTCTACGGACGGGTGGCTTTTTCTATTCGCGCTTGCCAGAGCGCTCCGCCCCGATGGCTACGAGAAGAACAGGTAGGCGCTGCTATCGCGCGGGATGTTCTTGCCCGCCTTGAGTACGCACACCAGCTGTGAGAAATGATGCATGCCTTCACCCAGGCCGTTCTCCACGAAATCCGAATCGCGGCGGTCTGCGGCCGCGATGGTTGGCTTCAAGACTAGGGTGTGCTTGCCATCGAAGCTGGAGAAACTTGCACGCAGCGGGCTTTGTGCCACGCAATTGCGTAAGTCGAAGCCGGCACTCGCGCCGATCAGGTAGATCTGATTGCGCGTCATGTTCATTGGATGGACGAGCACCTCGATCGCGATCAAGTAGTCGCCGCTCTGGACGCCGAAGCCCATGTTGCGGGTAGCGCGGAGGTAGTACAGCGAGTCGTCGGCGTCGACGGCAATGCTGCCGAGATCGTCCGGAAGTGAAAGTGCCAAGTCCGGACCTGAGCCAAGTGAGTGGACGAGCCGCGTGCTCGCCGGGAAACTACTGCCGTCAGCGTCAAGAAACCAGCCCATGGGCTTGCGGGTCAATTCCGAAATCTTCGCCAGCAGGTCCAGATCCGGGAGCGCCGTGGCGTTGAAGGCCAAGAACTCGCTGGTGACGCTCTCGTGAACGCCCAGCGAGACTGCCAATGCACGACTTCTGTCTCGCAAAGTCGGGGGAAACCCTAGCTCATCGAGAGAAATTCGCAATCGGGCCCTAAAGCGCTGCGGAAGGATGTCGATAGCGGACATGGAGGGGGCATGCCTTGGGCGCGAGCCATGGCAGGATCAAATGTGAACGCAGGACCTTTGCTCAGCTCAGCATATCGGGGAGCGGGAGCGGAAACTTTAACGTGGACGGCACTGAGGGAGGATGAACTTGACGAATATACGACGAGAGAAGAAATGCTTACAGCCAAATTGAACTCGCAGCTCTTTGGCGACTGGCGTCTGCCCAACTACACACGCTCCATCATCGCCGAGAACTACAAGGCGCTGATGCGCCGTTGGCAGATCGCGCGCAGTACTGCAGACATGGACGCCCGTGTAGTAGCCCGTTGGTTTCCCGAGCAGGATGCGCTTCTGGAGCTGCTCGCGGTCCTGAGCGAAGAGGAAGTGCTTCGCATCGCGGACACCAGGGCGCCTCTGTTCACCATGGTGCTGCACGAGGGGCTGAAGCCGTCCACGGCGGCGGCGCTGGTTCAGCCAGGCGAACTTGAGGTCGCCAATCGGCAAGAGGCCTTCATGGCGCTTTCCGTCCGGCTCGATGCATTGCGCACCTCACACGAACAGGGCTGTGTGCTCTTTGACCTGGGTTCGGCAGAGGCAAACTATCTCGCTCGCATGGCTCCCCATGATCTTTGGGATCTGGCGGCAAACCCCGCTCTGGTGCTGCTCCCTGCAGCCGCCGACAAATTTTTCACCGTGGCCGCCTCGCGCGACATGAGTTCTGCCGAACGCACCATGTACATGGGAATGTCCAAGCGTTCGAAAGCCGGCGTGCTCTGACTCCCTAACAAAGCTCTACAACCACAAGCAAGCATCATGGATAAGTTCACCGGCCGCGCACTCGTAACCTCTGGAAACCGCAAGGTGTTGTTCGAGGACCCTGCTTGGGATGATCGCTTCGACGTTCTCATGGAGCTGACCACCCGAACGAAGCTCATCTACCAGTTGACCGGCACCAACGTGCACGAGCCTCGCCTGAAGGAGGAGATGAATCGGCGCTTGGCTGCCCGCGGCGTCACGGTGAGTCGGCCGCGCGGGACCATCAAGGCTGCGTCCTCAGAACGCTTCCTGGAAACAGCGGCCGAGCGCTATGAGGCAGCCTACCTGATGGCGCTGCACTTCGGAGCGCGCGGCGCGGGTGAGCATGCAGAGGTTGAAACGAACTATGCGCGCGCGGTAGACAAGCGCATCGAAGTCTATTCAAAGTACAGAAGCGATGTCGCGCCCTGTGGCGGGGAGCACCGCATCACGTTCGAGACCTACTGCCTGCTCATCAATGGCATCAAGGCCGGCGATATCGAAGTGCGCCATTGCGGGACATGCAAAACCAAGCATCCAGTGAGCCGCCTGCACATCGGCCCGGCGGCCTGCCCGGCGTGCGTCACGCAGGATTTGCGCGTTTCAGAGGCAGAAAGTGAGATCGGAGCGCGAATCGCCGCCTTCAGGGCCTCGCGCGTGAATATGCGCCGCGTCGGCTGATCCCGCTCTACGGGCACTTTTGGGGTTGTAGGCTGGGGTCAGCCATGGGGTGTTGAGTAGAAAAATACCTGGATGCTCCAAAAGTGGATTTCCATATTGAGGCGTGCTGCGCCGCCCGCAATCAGCCGTACCCAGCGCGCAAGCCAGCAAGGAAGTGGCGCACGCAATTCGAACGCCGCACGGCCGGCGAACGTCGCTCAGCCCCCTGCGTACCCTCCGGTTGATCGGGGGCTCGCCATTGCGACGCCTGAGGGAATCCTGAGCGCAAATGAAGCCCTACTGGGGCGCTTGCGGCTTCATGCGGCCAGTGACGCCGCCATTTTTGAGCAGAGATTCGAGCAGCCGCTGCTGAGACTGGCTGAACAGGTCAATGTCCTCCCTGCAACTGCAACCGCTCTCTTCTCTGGCGAGGGTGGGTTGTTTCGCGCCGCAATTGAAATGGGTTTCTACAGCTACCAGGCGGGGGATGGCCGGATCTTCACCGGTGCGGAAACCGTCGAGCGCCGCCATGCACTGGAGGGCCGCTGGCGCTACGTCTGCTTCCTCGCAGGCATCCTATATCCGCTGGGAAAGTCGCTGGACACAATCGTCATCACCAGCGAGGAAGGCGCGACATGGCGCCGGCATTTCGGCAGCCTCACCCAGTGGGCGGCAGACAGCAACGTGCAGCGGATCTTTGCGAGGTGGCCCAATGTGGATGAGTCGCCGCAGGAGATTGGTCCTTCAACCCACACGTCCGCCTTGATCGCAGTGATCGTTGGTGCCGAGAACCTGCAATGGCTGGAAGACGGTTCGCCGGAACTGGTGAAGACCTTGTATGAGATCTCATCGGGCAGTGCGACGCAGGCGCGCAACTGCCTGGATGTCATCCAGACCATCTGGGAGCGTATCTCCCGGCGAGAGGAAGCACGACGACCGCAGGCGTACGGGCGCCAGATCGTTGGCACGCACATGGGCCCATACTTGGTGGGCGCCATTCGCGAGCTGCTTGGATCGGTGGGTTGGAAGATCAACGGGGAGAAGGTCAAGGCGGATCAATCCGGTCTGTACCTCGTCTGGCCAGATGCGATCGAGGACATTGCGCGTTTTGGTGTCCAGCAGGGGTACCCGGGCTGGCCAGCCAGCCCCACCACCATTGCAGAGTTGCTCAAGGCGTCACAGGTGGTGACCCAAGGCGGGGAAGAGTGCCTCGGCATGGTTGAGGTAGTCGCCGGCGATGGTGAGATCCTCATGGCGCTGAAGCTTCGGAATCCGCTGTCTGTTCTTGAAGACTTCGATCCGGACGACTATGTCGAGCAGGTACCCAAAACCCTTGACGCCATCGTGGCGGCCGATCCGCTGGCACGCGCCGAGGTAACAGCTGGGGCGGCGACGCAAGTACAAGTTCGCCGTGGCGAAGCACAACTTGCGCCCCTGGAGCCCGAGGCCGATCCCGAGTCGACACCGAACTCGCCTGCAGAGGCCACAGAGCTGCGACAGTCGCACGACCAGGACGCCCAGGCTGGAGCGCACCTGGCGACGATTTCCGAGGGCCCAGAGCTCGCGAAGCCGACCGTGGGAAGCGGAGTCCCCCAAATGCTTCACGAGGAAGAGCCTTTGGCCGCAGCAGCGGCTGCGCCCATTCGCGAGGCAGCTGAGGTTCGGTACAGCGACCTGGTGCCGCAGGAAGTTCAGAAGGACATCAAGAAACGGCTGCATATCGAGTTGCTTGGCAAGGTCATGAAGGCCTGGCGTGACCGTGGTGAGGCCAGCAAGTCGATGCGCATGACGGACAACGGCGCGGCCATCACGGTGGAAAAACTCGCCACGCTCGTGCGCGATGTGCCTGCATGGGTGGGCGAAATGGCTGCAGCCGGTCTGATCTACAGCCCCCCGGCCACGCCGGGGCTGAAGGTAATCAAGGTCGCTATTCCGGAGGGGTCTAAGCCCAAGGAAGCGGTCGTGCTCTCGCGGTTCGCTGTGAAGAAATTGGGGCTTTGACATGGCAGAGAAGAAGCGTTTTGAGCAACTGCTGCGCCCGGTCTACGAGGCCCGAGCGGCTGTTGCTTGGGCAGTCGCCTGCATATGGATGGCAGGCGTCAGCATCGCCCTTGAAGCACCGAAGCCGGCGCTGGTGGCGTGTACGCTGCTCGCACTGTGCATGACCGGCCTGCGATTTCTTTCTGCCAACCGCCTGCTCAAGTACAAGCTTTCGCTGCTTGGCCAGCCCACGGTGGTGATGCCCGCGACCAGGCTGCAGCGCTCCATGTCCAAGTTGGGAAACAATCTCTGGTTGGGTTGGGGCTATCGCTGGGAGCCACGCCACACACAGCGAGCCTACGAGATCATGAAGCGCGACCTGGTGGACGTGTACCCGCCGCCGTGGTGGCTTAAGTGGCGCGGGGACAAGCGCGACCCCCTCAAGTCCAAGGGACTGCCGTGGATTCATGGCCTGGACATGGGGGAGAAAGACGTCGTTCTGCCCTTCGAATCGCTCAAGGGGCACTGCGCCATCATCGCCACTACCGGTGCGATCAAGACCCGTCTTGCGGCGCTGGTGATTTTCCAGCTGGCCATGCGCGGCGATTGCGTGATCGTGATCGACCCCAAGGGCGACAAGGACCTGCGCGAGATCTGTCGGCAGGCAGCCCTGCTTTCGGGCAAGCCTGAGCGCTTCCTGATGCTGCACCCGGCATTCGCCAGTGAGTCGGTGCGTTTGGACCTCATCAAGAACTGGGATCGCGTCTCCCAGGTGGCCTCGCGGATCACCATGGTTCTGGACAGCCAGGAGAGCGACAACTTCAAAGAGTTCTGCTGGATGGCGGTGCACCGGATCACGAACGCCATGAAGTATGTCGGTCGCCGGGTGTCCATCTATACGCTGAAGACGGCGATGGAATCGCGAACGGCGGTCGAGGCACTGACCGAGCAAGCGCTAAAGAAGTTCTTCGAGGTTGATTGCCCTGGACTGCATGAGGCATTGGAGAAGCAGATCAATGCACTGGCCTCCGCCGGCGGAAAGCCGCAAAAGGGCGCCATCGAGACCAGCTCGCCAGAACTGGCGGCAATGATCAAGGTGTTCCAAGAGCAGGTGCCAGAGGACGAGGAACAGGCCAAGCTGACGGGCTTGCCTATCAAGCCGGAAGAACTGCGCGGCCTCATCGCCATTCTCGAAGCAAACCGAGAGTGGTTCGGCAAGATGATCGTGTCGATCACGCCGATGCTCACCAAGCTCACGACGGATGACCTCAAAGGGCTGCTGTCGCCCGACTACGACGACATCAACGACCAGCGACCCATCATGGATGGCAAGCGCATCGTCGAGGGCAACCACATTCTGTACATCGGCACAGACACGTTGGCTGACGAGTCTGTCGGCCGAGCAATCTCGACCATGGCTCTGGCCGAACTCTCCGCGGTGGCAGCCGAGATCTACAACCACGGCACCGGAGCCGATACGGGCGAAGAGCCCCGTCGTGTGCATGTGGTGATCGACGAATGGGGCGATGCAGTGTGCGCGCCGGTCATCCAGCAGGCCAACAAGGGCCGCGGCGCTGGCTTCTTCATCTGGGCGCTGGGACAGACCTTCAGCGACTTGGTGGACAAGTTCCAAGGCAACACGGCGCGCGCTAAGCGCTTCATCGGAAACATGAACAACATGATCGTGGGAGCCACCCAAGATCCCGACACGATGGCGCTCATCACCGAGAAACTGGGCGAGACAACGATCACGGTTCGCGGCCAGTCCACGGGCATTGGCTCAAAGACCGAGGACGTGGGGCTCGAGTTCTCCGCGAATTCAAGCACCTCGATTTCCGAGAAGGACAAGGAGATCTTTCCGCGCTCGCTGTTGCCGAGCCTGCAGGACCTCCACTACATCGGGTTCTTCAACCGTGGCGAACTGGTCAAGGGCCGAATCCCCGTAATCGTCGAAGACAAGAAGTATCGAAAGAAATGACCACTATCGTCACCCTCAACGCGGCACGGGCGCGCAGTCTGCAGCAAGTCCTCAAGAACGACGCCACCGTGTATTGGCCTGTCAGCGAGCTGCACCAGTCAGACCAGGACGAGTGGATCACGAACGCCGTCAAGGGCACCCCCGAAGAGGCCTTTGCGCAGGTGATCTGGGCGCACCACCCGAACCTCAAGGAAGCGACCCGCAAACTGGCCGAGTACATCGGCCCGCGCTGGCCAGCCCAGGATGGTCGCTCGCTGCTGGCCGTGTGCGTCGCGGAAGCACTACGCCGTTCGAACAACGCCGTGAAGAATGGTGAGGCATTCCTGGGTCGAATCGTGGGCGTCTATCTCTACGGTCTCACCGAACACGCTGCCGATGTCGCGCGCCTTTCCATCACGGGCATGGATCTGGATGGCATCACCCATCGGTGGACGCCGTTCTCGGAGCCGCTTGCGACCTGGGCCAAGCGCCTGGGCGTGGATACCGTGTGTGTCGAGTTCGCCAGCCCAGCTCCGAGCGAGGGGACCATCGCCGGAATCCGCACCCACATGGTGACCCACCTGTCCAACCCGACCGACACGGGCTATCTGCTTCGTCATGCTGCACACGGCTGAACGCGGCATTCACCTATGAAAAACTCCCAGCACCTTGGTTTCTGGTTTGTCCTAGCAATCCTGGGATTCATGCTCTCACCCCTGCTGAGGTCCGGCGAGAGCATGGAGCGCTTCGTGACCGGGGAAATCCAGCAGACAAGGCACGCGATGGGCAAGCGTGCGGCCGACATGGTGGTCGGCTTTGCAAACTCGATCTTCGAGGGCACGCCGCTGATGGTGGTGGCCGGCGCTGCCAAAACCGCCTCGCTCTCGGATGATGATAAGAAGCTCAGCCGCAAGGTCGCAGGCCCAGGGGGCGCAATGATGGGCAACCTCTTCAACAGCTACATGCAGGGCCTGGTACTGCAGTCCTACATCGTGGCCATGCGAATGGCCATCGTGCTGATCTGGCTGGCCTTCCTGGCGCCGCTCTTCGTTGCGGCGGTCTATGACGGCCTGATGCTGCGCAACGTCAAGATGAGCGAATTCGGCTCCCTGCGGCCGGCGACGTTCACGCTTGCCGGGATGGTGGTTATCCCTGTGATCGCGCTGCCGGTGCTGTACCTGGTGCTGCCATTCAGCTTGTCGCCTTTGCTGGCTCCGGCCTGGGCCGCGTTCGTTGCGATGCCGTTGTCCATTCTGGTTTCCAACTCGCAGCCCATCTTCGGGCGCTGAGGGTGCGTATCCCTGTTCAACGGCCCCATTTGGGGATGTTGGGCGGGGAGCGAAACGCAAACCGCAGACAAGAATTCCTGCATGAGTTCAGGAGTCATTGTTGGTGCGGATGGTCGGGGAACGCGCGGCGGCTACAGCCAAAGCGTGCTGAACCAGATCAAGGACACACTTCACATGCTGCGACCGTATTTCGAGGACGAAGAAGTCAACGAAATCATGGTAAACGGGCCCGACGACGTGTTTATCTCACGCCGAGGCAAGGAACTGCGCGTACCGGTGAGTTTGAGCGCCGGCACGATCAAGACCGCAATCACCCTGATCGCCGCGACGGTGGCCAAGGAAGTTGGCGAGAAATCGAACAATCGGATCCTGTCGGCCCCGCTGCCAGGCTTTCGTGTCGAGGCAATCCTGCCGCCCATTGCGGTCAAGGGACCTTCGATGTGTATCCGACGCCATGCAGCGCGCGTCTTCACCATCGAGGAGTATGTCGCCTCAGGAACCATCTCTGAGAAGTACGCGACCCTGCTGGCAAACGCCATCGCAGCGCGAGAAACCTTCTTGGTGGTGGGCGGCACTGCATCTGGCAAGACCACGCTGCTGAACACTGCGCTCTCCATGATTCCCGACGATGAGCGCCTGTTCGTCATCGAGAACGTGCCGGAACTGAAGATCTCGAGCGACAACCATGTCCGCATCGAGTGCGATGAGGACCAGGGCGTTACGCCGCGCAAGGCCGTGCGCACAGCAATGCGCTATGCACCCAAGCGTGTGGTGCTGGGCGAGTTACGGGGGCCGGAGGCCTACGACTGGCTTGACGCTGCCAACACCGGGCACCCTGGCTCGGCTGCAACGATTCACGCCAACAGCGCGCCCAAGGCGCTTCCGCGCCTGGAGAACCTGCTCCTGATGGCCAACATGGGTGTGCCCTACGACCCTTTGCGCGCAGCCATCGCCGACACCGTCGATTGGATGTTCTTCATCTACCGCGATGGCAGCAAGCGGTCGGTCTCACAGGTCAGCCGCCTGCACGGATTCGACCGCGCCAAAGGCGAATACGAGATCGAAAACTTTTGAAGCCGGGCACCTCGCCTGCATCAATCACCCACCCCCCTTTATCAACCTAGAGAGTCACACCATGAACTTTGCCAATTCCTTCCAACTGTTCACCTCGCCCTTCATGAACCGCCGCGCAAACCCGGGCCAATTGCCCATTCTGTTTGCAGCGATCCTGCTCATGCTGGCCGCTTTCATGCCCGTCGAAGCATTCGCTCAGGGTTCGGGTATCACTGTGCCATTCATCCAGGACTTCGGTTGCAGCATCGTCGCCTGGCTGAAGGGTCCACTTGCAATCGTGATCTTCGTGATCGTGGTGGTCGTGACCCTGGTCTTCGGGATGATCTCCAAGATGGATTGGGGCAAGATCATCACGGTCTGCATCATCTTCGGTGTGATCCTTGGCATGGGCTCCATCCTGGCCAACAGCGGCTACATCAACAACATCGCTGGCATGAGCGCCTGCCTGCAGTAAGCCGTGGCGTCGCGGACCAGTCCCTTCCACATCTCGCTCCACCGGCCCAAGCTGATCATGGGGGTGGAGAAGGGGAGTTTCGCAGGCATCGTCTTCATCGGTGTGTTTGCTCTGGTGGCGAAGATGTATTGGGCATACCCAATCCTGGCAATCCTCTACATGATCGCGCGGTGGGTGACCAAGAAGGATGACCAGTTCATGGCCATCCTGCTTCACTACCTCAACGAAGACCACGTCTACGACGCAACGCCTCGGCCGAGCGACTTCAACAGTCGCCCGCGAGGCTGGGGCAAGGGATTGCCCCGTTGAACACACGCGCGGCTAGGTCCGCGCGTGCCTCATTTCACCTTCCCCTGTCGCATTGCCATGCTCTCATTCGAAGACCTCTTCACCAAGCCGCGCAAGGCCGCGAAAAGTTTCGCTGAACTCCTGCCATGGTTCGGGCAGGTTACGCCTGGTCTGGTGCTTTGCCAGGACGGCTCGCTCCTGGCGGGGTTTGCCTTCGCCGGTGAGGACGTCGAGGGCAAGGAAAACTTCGAAGTTGACCAGCGCATTAACCAGCTGCAGATCGCCTTGCGCGCGCTCACCGATCGCGTGACCCTCTGGAGCATTCAGGAGCGTCGATTCACGGACGGCTACAACTTCGGCGAATTCGCCAGCCCGGTGGCCCGCCTCATCGACGAGCAGTGGGGCGCGGCCTGCAAGGTGCAACGAAACGCGGTGATTCGGCAGCACATCTACCTGTCGTACAACTTCCCGAACAAGTCGGAGCGATTCTTCGAAGCTCTAACGGCCGAGATTCAAGAGCACGACGGGCAGGTCCTCAAGGCCACGGCCAGCCTCATCAAGCGCCGTTTCACCGAGAAGGGGGCCATCGCACAGGTGCGTGGTCAACTCGCCGAGATGGCCTCGGAATTCGAGAAAGTGATTGCCTCGTTCGCCGGGGTAGTGCAAAACAACTTGGGATTTCGCCGGATGGAAGGTCCGGAGTTCCTGGGGGAACTCTATTCCCGCGCCAACCTGGCATCGCCACGTGGACCTGTCGCCTCGGTGGGAGATACCCCATTCCTGAACACGATCCTGGCGGCAGACACCATCGAGCGGCGCAATGACCAGTTGATGTTCAAAGGGCCCACCAAGGCCACCTATGTGGCAGCCCTGTCTACCACTGGAACGCCAAGGGAAGCGTATTCCAACGACGTTGATCGTCTGATGGGAACCGACTGCGAGTATGTGCTGGTGCAGTGCTTTCGCTTTCTGGACCGCATGGTGGCCGAGAAGGCAATCCAAGACGCGGAGATGTTCTACCGCTCCGAGGTCAAGTCGGTCGTTACGCGTGTGTTCGAAAGGCTGTTCGACCAGGTCAGTGAGAAGGTCAACACCGGCAACCTGCATCTGGCCCAAGACGCACAGGATGCGCTGGTCGAGCTCACCACCGAGGATCTGACCTACGGCTACTACAACATGACCCTCTTGGCGCTTGGCGACACGCAACGTCAAGCCGAGGTTGCGGCAGACCAGCTGGCGGGCTCGCTGCGCAGCAGTGGCTTCACGATCGTGCGCGAACGCCAGGGGATGATGTCGGCCTACCTGACCAGCCTCCCCGGAAACTCCAACGCGACTTTGCGTTGGAAACTGGCGTCCTCAGCGAACATCGCCGATTTGGCGCCTATCCGGACCATCACGCGCGGCGAAGAACTCCACCCCTTGTTCTCGCGCGTGCTGGGCCGCGAAGTTCCTCCGCTGTGCAGGTTCCTAACGCCCTACGGCGTCTCCTATGACTTCAACCCCCATGAGGGTGATCTTGGACACACGGCAATCATCGGCGGCTCGGGCTCGGGCAAGACATCGCTGATGACCCTGCTCATTGCTCAGTTCCAGAAGTACACGCCCGCTCAGACGTACATCTTCGACAAGGACTACAGCCTGATGATGGGCGCGGTTCTGATGGGGGGCAAACACATCGACTCAGGCCCGAAGGGGCGCGACCGCGGCATGAACCCAGTCAAGGTCATGATGCAGAACAAGGACGACATGCGCCTGCGCCAGTGGATCGAGGTGCTGATCACGGCGGGCGGAAGCGATATCTCGCCAACCGAGAGCGCGACCATCTTCTCGGCAATCCAGGGCCTGCGCCGAAGCCCGGAGTCGGCTTGGCGTCTCTCGGCGGTCTACGCGCTGATTGCCGGCGAGAACCGTGACCTGGCAGCAAAGCTGGCTCCGTATGTGGACCGGTCGGACTCCGATGATGACTACGGCGCGGGCCCATACGCCAACTACTTCGACAACGACGAAGACAACTTCAAGCTGACCCACATGGTTTGCATGGAGTGCGGCGGCATCCTGGAGACGCCCCAGCTGGCCAGCCCATTCATGGACTACGCTTTCTACTGCATCGAGCGCAGTCTGAATGGCACCACGCCCACGCTGATCTACGTGGAAGAGGCCTGGTACATGCTGTCCAACCCCGTCTTCGCGCAGAAGATGGAAGACTGGTTGCGAACATTCCGCAAGAAGCGCGCCTTTGTCATGTTCGCCACGCAAGCACTCGACGAGATCGCGCGCCTTCCCAACATTGGGAGTTTTGTGACCAACATCCCCACGCAGATCTTCCTGCCTGCGGTGAAGTCGTCCGTGCATGAGCAAGCCGAGTTGTTCCGTTCCGTGTTTGGTACCACCGATGCGCAAATG
This sequence comes from Hydrogenophaga sp. BPS33, assembly GCF_009859475.1. Taxonomy (NCBI): domain Bacteria; kingdom Pseudomonadati; phylum Pseudomonadota; class Betaproteobacteria; order Burkholderiales; family Comamonadaceae; genus Hydrogenophaga; species Hydrogenophaga sp. BPS33. The sequence goes on along the minus strand of NZ_CP044550.1, from coordinate 296,539 downwards.
GAGTTGCTGGCCGGTGCGATCCCCAAGCGCGACTACCTGCTGGTTCGGCCTACCGTGACGCGACTTGTCAACACGAAGATGCCACACGCCGTGATCGCGATCAACGAAGCCACGACGCAGGAAGCCAAGCGCGAGCAGCTCGCCATGTATGCGGCTTCTCGTGAAGCCAACTGGGAAATGAAATTTTTGAAGGAGGTCCTCAATGTCCAAGCGTAAATCCATCGTCCAAGCCGCAGTTGTCTCAGTCGCGTTGGCATCACCCATGTCAGCGATGGCCTGGGTAGCTTCGGAGTTCACGCAGATCATGAACAATATTCAACTGCTTTTAGTGGCTGCGGACTCGGCGAAGTCGGCGAAGGCAGAGGTCTCCGCGCTTGCCGTCCAGAACAAGCAGTACGCGATCGATATCGCGAACAACGCCAAGTTCGGATCAATGCCTAGCAACGCTTCGCACAACCAGAAATCCGAGGCAGATCTTCTCGCCTATGCAAAGGCGCTCACGAGTCTGTATGGCTCGTTGGATGAGCAGAAGAAAATGATGGAGGCTCGGATCTCGGAGGCGCGACTTAGCGGTCTCACGTGGGAAAAATACGTTGAAACGGTGCACGCGGATGCGCGGAACCAGAACAAGCGGGCGATCAACCGCATGCAGTACGAGGCATCGGTCCTGGATCAAGTCAAAAACGACTATGAAGCCGCTCGTAGCTTTGAGCCAATGATCGCGAACGCCGCAGGTACGCAGCAATCCCTGCAGGTTCTGAACAAACAAATGAACCGTTTGGTGCTGCAGAACGCGAAGATGACCGAAACGATCGTGGCCACCATGCAGGAGCAATCGCGAGCACAAGCGGATGCTGCGGTCACGAAAGAGCGCACCGCATCTGAGTTGACGCGGATGAGCAAACAGGAGCAGGCGGTCCGCGACCGCCAGCAAGCCGCGGCCAAGGCTGTCCTCAATAAGTGATGCGGTAGACGGCAATGCGGACCATGAACATGCAGGCGAACATCATCTTCGGCTATTGGGTTGGCCGCATTGTCGAACCCACAATTGATTGGCTGGCGGACAAGCGCGCGAGGTTCATGCGCCCCCGCAATCTCGTGCTCACGTTGATCCTCATCGCCGCTTTCGCGAGTGCGTTGGTTGGAGCCCAAGATGCGGGGAATGGTCAGGCCGCAGCTCCAGCGGCGAAATCATCCTATGACGTCGGCATGCAGCAACTGGTGCCGCGTGTGTCCGAGGCGGTAGATCAAGCCCTGCAAAAGCTCGCGAATGGCAATCTCAAGGAGATGGGCAATATCATTGCCGGCTTCTTTCTGGTCGCCCTAATGGTCTGGACTGCCGTGAAGACGATGGCGGCTGGAAGGGGCTTTGGGGAACTGATCGGCGAGTGGGTGCCGATTTGGGTGTCTTTCGCCTTCGTCTACACGTTCCTGGACCAATCGGCCGCGAAAGGCATTGAGGCCTTTATGACGTCGGTGGGTACGGCCTTGGGAGGCGGGCAAATGGGCACGCTGTCGGCCGCATTGGAGACAGTTGCAAATCCGGTTTTCTCCGCAATCGCGACCGTCACGCAAATGCCAACATCGGATATCTCCTCGGCCTTTGATCCGACGAGTTGGCTGCCAGCGGCCATGTCTCTCATCGGTACGATGCTCGCGAAGGGGTTGACCATCCTTTTCTTGGTGATCGCGGCTGTTGGAGGGATGGCGACAGTGATCATGTCGTTTGTGTCGCTGACGTTGGTCTTGGCGCTCGCACCTGTCATGGTGCCGTTCTTCATGTTCAAGCCGCTTTCCTGGATATTCGACTCCTGGCTCAAATTCTTGCTGGGCGCCTGCATGATGAAGATCGTGCTTGCATTCCTGCTCACTGCAGCGTCTTCGATCCTTTCGTCGCTCAGTCAGGTTCAGGCGCAGATGGTGGCAGAGATGGCGGCGGCACAGTCGTCCGAGAAGATGACAGCTGATCTGCTTATGCACGCGATGATGATGATCATCTCCCTGTTGAGCACACTGATGTTGATGCAGGTGCCGTCCATTGCCACGGGCCTGCTGTCGGGTAGCGCGGGTTCTACAGGGTTCGGCGGGATCAAGGGCCTGACCACGGCGCCGAGCGGCAGGATTGCGTCGTCTTCGGTTAGTGCGCCGACGGGAGCCGCCGCAGGTGGAATCAAGAACCTCGCTTCCGGTGGAGTTTCGTCTGCGGTTGGTGCCAGACACGCGAAGAATGGGCAAGAACGCGATATGGCGTACCGCGTGGGCGCATCAAAGGCAGGTTACGACCGCGGCTATCAAAAGACGTTCAAGCAGAAGGCGGCTGCGGATAAAAAGGCGGCGTCCGATATTGCAGTTTGACAACCTTCCGGTATGTTGAGTGCAGTACCAGATCAGAGGCCATATGCTCAAGACCCTTTTCCAGAACGTCTTCTTCCATGCTGAATCGTTGGCAGCGAGACTGTCCATGCTCATCGTCGTCGTCGTCAAGGGCTTCTGGCTTTCGGCGATCGCATGGCAGAGCTTTCGTGGCTACATGGGATGGGGTGCGGGCGTCGAACTGGGAAGCCGCGCAGAGCCGGCAGCCAGCATCTTCGCGCCCATCTTCATCCTGTCAGCCTTGGGCGGCTGTGCGCTGATCTGGCGAGTGATCGCCCGCGTGGCACTGGGCGACCTGACCATCAGCGGATCGGTCTTCATGCAGGTTGCGGCTCCAACGCTTGCAGGCCTGGGGGCGTGTTTCCTGGTCCTGATGCTGTTCTTCTCCAGCCAGCCTATGGGTCTCCCAATGGCGCTGCTGGCTGGTTACGTTGCCTGGATGACGCTACTCGCGGTGCTCGCACGGGTTGGCCCGTTGGCGACCGGCGAAATCACCGCTACCCGAACCCGGGTGTCGAACAAGGTGGCTATGACGGAGAAGTCGGTCGCACGCCGTGTTCACCCGAAGACCACCTTCAAGGACATCTTCGGCAACGCCGAGATCAAGGCCCGCCTGAATGAAGCCGCCAACGTAATCGTGGCTCGCCGAGCCGATGGCAAGACCGCGCGCAACGGCATCCTGCTCTCTGGCGAGCCGGGCAACGGCAAGACTGTCTTCGCCGAGGCCCTGGCCGGCGAACTCAAGCTCCCGCTGTTCCAGTTGTCGTACGCGGACGTGGCCAGTCCCTGGGTGGGCGAAAAGTCCTCACGCATCAATGCCGTATTCGCCGAGGCGCGTGCCAACCAGCCCTGCGTGCTGTTCGTCGATGAGGTTGACAGCTTCCTCGAATCGCGTGATGGCGGAGCCGGTCAAGGCGTGAAAGAGGATCGCGACGTGGTTAACGCGCTGCTCACGCTCATGGTCGACGTTCGCAAGGACCGTGTCATCCTTGTGGCTGCCACCAACCACATCGACCGCCTGGACGGCGCGGGCATCCGTGAGGGCCGCTTTGACTTCAAGGTCGAGATCACGCCGCCCGACAGCGAGGCCCGGGTTGGCCTGCTTAAATTCGGCTTGAAGACCAACCTGCCAAAAGCCCTCGTCGATGAGGCGCTCGTCGAAGCGGTTGCGTGCCGATGGAATGGTTTTTCCGTCAAGCGCATCCTGGCCGTCACCGAGGAACTGCCTTCATATCTTGAGCGCGAGGGGAAGACCCAGCCGGCGTTCGAAGACTTCATGGGCGCGCTGCGAACGCTGCAGGGCCGCAAAGGCACGACGCTGGAGAACGTCAAGCCCATGGAAGAACTGGTGCTAACGCCGACCACCCGCGACATGCTGGAGCTGGTCGCCGGGCGCATGGCCGACCCTGAGCACACCGAGTCGCATGGCGGCACACTGCCTACCGGCGTGCTGTTCTACGGCCCTCCCGGTACTGGCAAGACTGCCACTGCGAAAGCCCTGGCGAAAGCCATCGATTGGGCCTTCCTGCCGGCGACCGGCGCGGACCTTGCTCGTGACCCCAAGGCACTGGAAAAGCTCTACGCCAAGGCCAAGGAACTGCGCCCCTGCATGATTTTCGTGGACGAGGCCGACGAGCTGCTCAAGAGCCGAGACTACTCGCCCAACACCGAAGCCACCAACAAGCTGCTCACGCTCATGGATGGCGTGAACGACCGCGTCAAGGATGTGGTCTGGGTGGCTGCGACGAACAACCCGGAGCAGATCGACGCCGCCTTGCTGCGCGGTGGACGCTTCACCGAGAAGGTGCTGTTTGAGCGCCCGAATGCCGAGGCGATGGGTGTCTACCTTGAACAGTGGTTCGCCCGTCGCAAGGTGAAGCTGGGAGCAGGTTTGACGCTGGCCGCCGTTGGCAAAGCTGTGGAGGGCGAGAGCATCGCCAACGCCGAAGCCGTTGCCCAGGCAGCGCTCAACCGGGCTATTTCGCGGCGAGTAACGCCGGTCGTGCTCTGCCAGGCCGATCTCGACCAGGCAGTCAGGACGGTTCTCTAAGCATGAAACGAATGATGGGCCTGCTTCTGGCGGGCGTTGTGATCGCGAGCGGCGCAAGCGCGCAGTCGGCAGGAGCCATTCCGCGTTTGGAGGATATGGCGCTGACGCCGGCCACACGATGCGTGGTCGCGGCAGCCGAACGCCACTCGGTGAATCCGTGGGTGCTCAAGGCAATCCTCAAGGTGGAGAGCAATTTCAACCCGGGGGCGGTCAACCGAAACCCGAACGGCACAAAAGACATCGGGATGGCACAGATCAACACCATCCATCTGCGCGAGCTATCCAAGCATGGGATCAGCGGAACCGACCTGCTCGATCCATGCGTATCGACCTACGTGGCAGCGTGGCATCTATCCAAGCAATATCGCCAGTACGGAAACACGTGGTTTGCCGTGGGCGCCTATCACTCTGTCTCGCGTTGCTACAACGATCGGTACGTCGACCTGGTGTGGAACGCTCTGGTGGACTGGAAGGTGGTGGAAGAGCCTCGCCGGCGTACGAAGTCCCTTGAGGCATGCGGATTCAAGGCCGTGGCCCAAGAGGGAGGCGCGAAGAAGCCGACTGGCTCCCGAGTCGCCAAGGCGGAAAGCTCGGGCCTCATGGCGTTCGACCAGTGAACCGAACTCGCGCCCATCCATGGCAACTGGAATATCGATGAGCAAGACAACTGAAGAACTTCTGCAGCTGCTGCTGGGGCTCCCCGAGAGCGAGCGACTGCGCATCCTCGATGTGCTCGCAGCGTTGCATGGCAGGCCAGCACGCCAGAAAGGAGCCGCCGTGCCTGCCGTAGCGCTGGGGGATATCCCGGCGAGCGAGGCGCGGTCGGAGCTCGAAAACGTCACGAACTGGTACGAAGGGCTGGACCCTGCGGGGAGCCTGTACGACCGCATTCAGCAAATCGAAAATGCGCTTGAGCAAGTCGATGAGCGCGAAGCCATCGCGTACTTGCAGCAGCAACGAAGGGCAATCCTCGATGACCAACCGAGCCTTGCCGTGCGGATGTCGGTCACGAAGATCGCCACCGAACAGCCGTGGTTGATCGTGGGGGCAATCGTGGGCGCATGCCTTGCCGTGGCCGCTTTTGCGCGGTGGGGATGGAGCGTGTGGTTCTAGGTTCGCACCACCCCTGAAATGGCCAGCCGTCGAGCTGGCTTTTTTTTCGATCAGAGCAGTCCAAGTGAGGGCCCTTTCCCGGGGCTATGCGGTGAAACGCAGACGTTGAACGTCCCTGCCTGTGGGCACTTCGTCCTTAGCATCGTCCGGGAAAGGTACCGCTCATGTCTTTTTTCAATCGATCCAGACCCACTAAAGGAAACGGACCACTGGTCCCGTCAGAGGACACACCCGGCAAGAAGGCCAAGAAGGTCGACGCCATCGCTGCAATGGCCAATCAGCCGAACACGCCGGCAGTCGTCTTCGGCAAGGGGATGGCGGCGTTCGCCGAGATCTACGGCTCCTCCAAAGTGGATGCTGCCCGCTGGTTCGTCGTGGCGATGCTGTCGATCCTGCTCGCGATCGCGGCGGTCGCCTCGGTGTCGGTTCTGCTGCCGCTCAAGGAAGTGCGTCCATGGGTAGTGGAGATCAATCCCGAGACGGGCATCGTCAACCGTCCAGTCCAGGTCGAGAGGATCGACCCGAATCTGGCGGTGATCAAGGCCGAGCTGGCGCGCTGGGTGGAGGCTGTCTACACCCTCGATCCGCTGCGAACGTCCGAACAAATGCGCTGGGCGAACAGCCGCGCCGCTGACAAGGCCGTGGCGCAGTTCACGGAGTTTCGTGCGCGCGAACGCGTTTTCGAGCGCATTCGCAACGAGAAGGACCTGGCGCGCGAGGTCAAGGTGACGGCTGTCGACGCAAGCGCCCGCGGAACGGCCTTCATTTTCATCACGACCACCGAGCGGGTCGGTTCGAGCGCACCGGCCGCCGACCGCATCAAGCGATACCGCGTCACCCTGAACTACCGGCTGACGCCCGCAACCCAGGAAGCCGCATTGCTGGCAAACCCCCTGGGCATTCTTGTCACCTACTTTAGCGATGCCGAGGAGCGCGCGCAGTGAAGATCAACTACCGAACTCCCATGAGCATGCTGAACGCTCGCGGCTTGAGCGCAGCGCTCGCCGTTGCCGCTTTGTTGCTGGCGCATCAACCGGCGACGGCCGAACTCATTGCAACGCCCCTTCGCGGCGATACGCGGCTGGTGGAGTTCCAATTCGATGCGGACAACACATTCTTGGTCCTGGCCAAACCGCGGGCAGTGACCCATCTGCAGTTCGCGCCCGACGAAGTGATCATGTCGGTCGCTGCGGGCGACACCTCGAACTGGGAGATCACGCCCACCAAGAACCGCAAGAACCTCTTTCTCAAGCCTCGCTACGAAGACCTTGAGACTTCCTTGACGGTACTCACCGACAAGCGCCCCTACCAGTTCGTGCTCAAGTCCACGGGCGACGGAAGAAAGTGGTACCAGCGAGTCTCCTGGGTCTACGCCAAGGAAGTGCTGTTGGAAATGGATCCATCCGAGGTTGCGGGAGCAGCAGAGGATGAGGCAGAGCGACCGACGCGCCTCAAGGAGGGCCAGGTACCTGTGCCGTCGAGCGCGCCAGGGGCCGCCCGCAGCGTTGAAGGCAAGCCCCGGTCGGAGCAAGGCGATGCCGGTGCCTTGGGGATCAATCCGTCCAGCATGCGGTTCAACTACCGCATCGAGGGGGATGCGCCGTTCCGGCCGGACATGGTCTTTGACGACGGCAAGTTCACCTACTTCCGCATGCCCGCAAATCTGCAGGAGCAGCCGGCGCTGTTCGCCGTCATCGAAGGGAACGAGTACAGCCTGGTGAACTACACGGTCAACGGGGACTACATCGTCGCGCAGCGCTTGCTGGAGACCGCGGTTCTCAAGTTGGGTAAGCCCGAGGTGCGCGTGCACCGCGTCATCAAGCGCAATTGGCTTGGTCAGGTCGTGCAGGACTGATATGGGCCTGTCCAACGAATCGATCATCGCGCCGGAAGAGCCCAAGCCGGGCATTCCGCTGAAGAAGTCCACCCTGGCGGTGCTCGCAGTTGGCGTGCTCAGCCTCGGCGTGGCCTCTTCCATGTTTCTCGGCGGGGGCAGTTCTCAACCGGCCGATCTTTCAGTGAAGCCGACCGAAGCCCCAGTTGGCCAGGTCGTTGGCAAGCCGCAATCCATTGATGAGGAGATAGCCGCAGTGGCTGGAGAGCCTCGCGTGGTGCCGGAGAGCGTGCGCCGACCAGACAACACGGCCAGCTTGTACGAAAAGCCGATGGCGTCCCTCGAGAACGAGCGAGTCTCGCCCGTCGTTGCGCCGGCCCAGCCCGACCAGCAAGCCCTGCTGGATGCCGAGCGCGAAGCCGAAGTCCGGCTGGCCAAGGCGATGGTCGTGGATTTCGATGAGCGCAACGGAGAAGCCAAGGGCCCGCTCGCCATGACGCCAGCGGGAATGGTCGTGGGAGCGGCGCAGCAGATGTCCGGGGGCCAGCTTCCTATGGAAGCCGCCGCCGAGGCCGAGTACCCGGGCATCGCCAAGGCGATCCAACGCCTGCAGGAGGAAAAAGGCGGCAGCATTCAGTCCACGTCCTGGATGAAAGAGTACGCCGGCGAAGTCGGAGGAAGGACACGCGGGGGAAAGGTACTGCAAAGCTACCAGGCTCCTTCCGACCTCGTGCTGATGCAGGGCAAGGTCATCCCCGCTGTACTTGGTCGCGCGATCAACTCCGATCTGCCCGGGAGAATCTCCGCCTACACCACCGTGGACATCTACGACAGCCTCGGCAAGGGGCAGTTGCTGATACCGAAGGGTAGCGTGCTTGATGGGAAGTACGACTCCAACGTGAAGGTCGGTCAGGCACGAATCCTGTTTGCCTTCGAACGATTGATCCTTCCCGATGGCACCAGCTTCGATATGCCGCCGGCACCGGGCTCTGACCTCAGGGGAGCGGCGGGCATCTCGGGTGAGGTCAATAACCACTTCCTGAAGATGTTCGCATCGAGCTTCTTCATTGCGGTGCTGGCAGACAAAACGTCCGCCCCAACAGGCGTCACGACGATTGGCAATGAAAGCGGCGGCATCAAGGGCGCCGCTGGCGAAATTCTTGTCGATGTGAGCAAGTCGATCCTGGATCGCAACAAAGTCATCCCGCCCACCATCACGGTGCGCCAGGGAGAGCGCATCAACGTCGAGGTCGTGAGCGACATGGTGTTCCCGCGAGCCCACAACCGCCGCAAATAGGTCAACACAATGAAAGCCAAACTTACCAAGGCGGCGGCAGCTGCCGCAATCGTCCTGCTCAATGCAAACGCGGCCGTGGGCAGCGCCAAGCAACAGGTCGGTGCCTATGACTTCACCTACATGACCTCGGGCAGCCTCAGGGCAGCGCCCGTGCAGGTCTTTGACGACGGCCGCAATACCTACTTCCAGTTCAGAGCTGGCGAAGCGATCCCAGCCATCTTCGCCAAGAACAACGGCGGCATGAAGCTTCTGGTGCCGACCCACGAAGGCCCGTACATCAAGGTATCTGAGGTACATGGCCAATTCACGCTGCAGCTCGGGCGCGCGCAGGCGATGGTCGTCCACGGAGCTGGAGATCGCCTGGATGTGCCACCGATCGATCAGCTTGCCGAGAATGGTATGAGAACGCCTTACAGCGGCGGCCCGGTGCGCCCGGGATCGCGACTGGTGGCATCGCTTGCACCGGTAGTTCCCGCCCTGGTGGATGACGCGCAGGAACGCAACAGCTACGCAACCCCAGTCCGAGGGGACCGCGTGGCATGGGTCGAACCGCAAGTTTCCACGACCGAACAAACGATCTGGTTCCCCAAAGGGAGCCATGTGCTGGGGCCCCAAGGGCGCAAGCTGCTGGCGGCCATCGCAGCCAAGGTGGCGTCGGGCGACCGGCTCGAGGTCGTTGGGCGTGACGACGAGACGCTCAAGGAAGGTCTGGACCAGGCGCGCGCAAAGGCGATGCGCGATGCGCTTGTGAAGGCTGGGGTGTCTGCAGAGTCCATCACCACGCGGGTGGCCGTTGCGGGCAAGCAGGACAAGAACCTCTGGGAGTCCAACGTTCGCGTGAGCGTGGAAGCCAAGGCACAGGGCGCGCGCCAGGCGGGCTCCCATCAGCGCCCCATGAACAGCAACCAAGCCAACATCCAGGCGCTGGTGCGCTCGGGCGTACTCACGGTGGAACAGGGCAACGCAATGCTGCGGCGCCATTCGGCCCAAGCTGCTATGGACACGCCGAATGGGCCCAGCCTCACGCCGCCGCCCGTGGCGCAACCCGCCGTACCGGCTGGGGGTTTTCGGATGCTGGCCACGGACAAGACGGTCCAAGGCACCGTGCGCCGCTGGGCCGCGGCCGTGGGGCACACCATCGTTTGGGAGGTTCCGCCAGAACTGGACGCACAAGTCGCGGGAGACGCTGCGATTCAGGCTTCCTCTATCAAGGAAGCGATTGAACGTCTGCTGGTCGGCCTGCGCCAAGCAGGGTACGCGTTGGATGCAACCGTCTACAGCAACCGTGTGATCCGCTTCACGGCGGCGGGCGCTAAGCCTGAGGCGGCACCCACAACGTCAACGCCCGCCGCAACCAATGCAGCAGCGACGAACGCGGCGCGCGGGCCAGTTGCGAACAGCCGCGCCGGGCGCCCGATTGCGAACCAATCCGACTCTATGGGGGGGTTTGGGCTCGATGAGCCGGGGCGCAAGTGGTCGATGAGAGCAGACGATAAGAGCCTGGAACAAATGCTCAATCGCTGGGGCCGTGAGGCCAACTGGTCGGTCGTTTGGAATGCGCGCGAGAGCGTGCCGATCGCGGGGGATGCGCTGGTCGATCAACCCACCTTCCTGGCGGCGGCCGATTTCGTTATGGCACAGGTGGCCTCTGCGGGTTATCGGATGAAGGCAGTGGCCTACGCAAACAACACGCTGGTCATCAGCGGCATTTGAGATTTGAGGACAACCATGAACGCAAAACACACCATCACGTTGCTGGCTCTCGTCGCCGCATCCGCGCAGGCGCAGAACATTCGCATCGTGACCGAGGAATTCCCGATCCAGGCGTCGACGACTGCGCTGCCCATCAAGCCGATGGAGAAGCCGCCCGCACCCAAGGTGGACCTGTCGTTGTCCATCAAAGCGGGTGACCTCATCTCGCCGCGTCTGGTGGAGTGGGCCAAACGCCACGGCTACTCCCTCAGCTGGGAAGCGCCGGAATTCCGTAGTGAAGCCGACCTGGTGCTGAACCACGACTTCGACAAAGCGCTGGACATGGTCCTCGGCTCAATGCGTCTGAACAAGGTGCGACTGGAGGCTGAGATCTACGCAAACAACGCCGTGCGCATTCAAGAGGTGAAGTGATGACCAAGACCAAAAAAACGATCCTCGCGACGATGATGATCGCAACCCTCGCTGGCTGCTCGACCGCGACGATGAAGCCCGTCGTCGAAAAGGTCGACGCCGTGGGCAAGGAGGCCCAAAGCGCACTCCGTGCCGTTCGCGACACCACTGCGATGGGCCCGGTCGTGGCAACGTCGGTGCGTCGTGTCGACCGGGTTTGGATCCCGGTCAGCAAAATGGCTGAGGCGAAGGACCCGCGCGCTGAGGCGGCGCTCAATCGTTCGTTTGCCGTGAATCGTCGATTCGATGGTCTCGTGGACTCGGCAAGCTACCTGAGCCAGATCACCGGCATCGTGACAAGTGTTTCGCGTGCTGCGCGGAAGAACGCCGAGGCTGAAGTTTCGTCCAGCGAGACGCCCGCCAGCCCTTCAGGAACGCCTGCGAACAGTTCACAGGCACCGCTTCCCCCTCTGCCGAGCGGTACGGTCCAGGCCAATGGATCTGCCGCAGGATCACGCGACGCCGTGGCAGCTCCGGTGGTGTACAGCGGCTCGGTGCGTGGCTTCCTGGACCTGATGGCGTCGAAATATGGCGTCTTCTGGGAGTGGGACGGCATGGGCGTTCACTTCTTCGTGACCAAGTCGGCGACCTTCCGTCTTGCAGCGCTCCCGGGCGATACCAGCCTGCAGGCGCGCGTTGGTACGCAATCGAACACCACCACCGGCGTCAACGGCAACAGTTCGAACGGCTCGGCTAGCGGTTCTGCCAGCAGTGAGATGCGCGCAGGGGTTGAGTTCTCCGGCATGAGCGTCTGGAAGGGCATCGAAGACAGCATCAAGGCGATGCTTTCCCCAGACGGGCGCCTGGTTGTTACCCCTTCTACTGGCACCATCACCGTTGACGACACACCCGTGGTCATCGAGCGATTGGCGCGCTTTGTGGACGCGCAAAACGCTTCGCTTTCGAGGCAAGTGTCGATCAACGTGAAGGTCCTCGCTGTCGAACTCAGTGACTCGGATCAATACGGGATCAACTGGGAGGCGGTGTACCAGAGCGTCAACCGCAGCGTGGGTTTGACCCTTTCCTCGGCCGCGGAGCCGATCATCGGTGCCTCTTCGTTCGGCATGCGAATCCTGTCACCGACCAGCAACTGGAACGGAACGGAAGCGATGGTCGAAGCCCTGTCCAAACAAGGACGCGTCTCGCAGGTCACGTCGGCCTCACTCCTGACGATCAACAACCAACCTGCGCCGATTCAGGTGGGGCGTCAAACGGCCTACTTGGCATCGAGCACGACGACGCTGGGAACTGGCGGCGCGGGGAATACCACGACGCTCCAGCCTGGGCAGGTCACTACTGGTTTCTCCCTGAACACGCTGCCACACATTCTCGATGACAAGCGTCTGATGCTGCAGTTCAGCGGGGACATTTCGTCGTTGCTCGGGATCGATCAGGTCGTTTCGGGCGGCTCCTCCATTCAGACGCCGGAGATCGACACGCGCAACTTCCTTCAGCGCACGATCCTCAACAGTGGCGAAACGCTGGTGGTGACCGGCTTCGAGCAGCTGGCGGATGAAGGCCGTTCGGCTGGGGTCGGCAAGGCGACCAATGTGGCGCTGGGCGGCTCTGTGCGGGCCTCGAAGACACGCAATGTCCTGGTCGTGTTGATCCAGCCGATCGTTGCAGGTGCACGCTGATGGAACTCGCCCAGGTGTTTTCCTATGGCGGTCGTGACTTCGCGGCTGGGCTGCTCTGGCAGCCTCTCACATCCACGAACACCGGGGAGCGTGCGACCGAGATCAAGGGAATCGGCAAGGAACTAGATCTCAACCTTCACGTTGTCCACCGAGATGGGCTGTGCACCGGCCTGGCCAAGTCAGGTGCCGAGATCAAGGCCGGCGTCGCCTCCCTGGCGATGGCGGTGGTGGATCGCTTGCACGAACTCAGTAACGCTCGTGACTTCCTGTTTGTCGCCGACCTCGGTGGAGGCCGGTGGTACTACCTCGCTCAGAAGGATGGGGTGATCATTCCCGAAAGGGACCAGATCATCGATTCGGAAGAGATCGCCAAAACAATGTTCTACCAGGACAACAGTATTGGCGAGTGGGGCAACATGTTCTTGCCAGGCCATTGGGGCGTGGCACTGTCCGAAGAAGCGCCTTCCCTCGAAGAGCTTCTACCGCTCGGGCGCAGGGGCAAGCTGGTGCTCCAGCGCTCGTGGGTGCTGGCTCCGATCACGGTCACAGCCGCACAGATGGTGACCAAGCACGCGAAACCGCTGGTTCTTGCGCTTGCGGTCGTCGCCGCCTGTGCGTACGGGCTCAATGAGTTCAAGGCGTATCAAAGAACCAAGGCAATCGAGCAAGCAAGGCGCGTAGCTGCCGAGCTCGAAGCAAGCAAAGCGGCAGAGATGCCGCGGCCTCGCCCTTGGGGCGAGATCCCGATGGCGAGCGAACAGAAGAACGCCTGCCTTGGAACCCTGGAAGCGTTCACCCTGTTCCCGGGCAACTGGGATCTTGCCAGCGTCAGTTGCACTGGCGGCGTCGTTGTGGTGGCCTGGAAGCCATCCGGCCGGGGCTGGATCGATCACCTCAAGAGCGTCGTGCCCGATGCAGTGATCTCTTTGGACGGCAGCCTTGCTTCCTCGACGCGCCCACTGCCGTCGCTGCTGATCGGGAAGGACGAGGAGGTGTCTCCGTCCAACGCACGGGTGGCCGAAATGTACTCGGCCGCACAGCGCTACGGCTTCAAGCTGACCGTGAGCGCGCCCGCGACAAGCAATACCCAGGTGCTTCCCGGCCAGAAGCGCCAGGGTGGCGCAGAGCCGCTCTGGGACGAACTCACTTGGAAGGCAGACGGCGTGACGTTGCCGGATGCGGTTGTCGATGCACTTGACGGCAGCGGGTTCCGCCTGCGCTCGATGGCAGCGCAGTGGAAGGGCGGCCGAATGATTTGGATGATGGAAGGATCGCAGTATGTTCGAAAGTAAGTTCAGCTCTCTCAGCAAGCTCTTGGTCGCCGTAGCTGCGGCCAGTGCTGCGACGAGTTACGCACAACAGATGCCGCGTCAGGGCACGGGGGCGAGCGAGCCACAGGCCGCTGCGGCTACGACCCCCGTTGCTGCTGGCCGTGGAAGCCCGGCAGCATCTGCCATTGCTGTCATCAATGAGCGCATGAGCGTCAAAGAGGCCGAGTTGTCTGAGCTCGAGCTGGATGCGAAGCTCGAAGCAAAGCGCTCGGAGATTGCGCACCTGAAACGCGGCCCGGCAAGTCAAGCCGACGACGGCTCCACGCCCGCGGTCCTCGAAATCGGCGGTGTCGATGGCAAGTTTGTCGCGAGTTTGGTGATGCCAGGCGGCAACGTCCAGTCCGTCCGGGTTGGAGACACGGTTGGTGGCTGGGGGGTGCGCCAGATCACGGTGGATGCAATCACGCTGGGCCGTGGCAAAGAGTCGAAGCGCCTGACCTTTGGTGCGGCGGCAACGCCCGCAGCCGGCGCAGCCGTTCCGCCGGGCGCCACTTCGCCTAACGCGCCGTCGCTGCTCGCTCCGCGCGCGCAGTAAATGCAACGGACCGGCACTGATAACCACAAGAAAGCAAGGCCATGAAGGTATTGACGGCGAAAGACGGAGAGCTACAGGTTGCGGACGAGGTGCGTGCCATCTTGGCCTACCTTGACGACGGCCGTCTGATGGTGTCGAAGAGCCACGTCTACAACCGTCATGTGCGCGGGTTTATGGCCAAGCTCAAGCACCTGAAACGTGAAGTTCGGGTGGAAGAGTGTGATCTGGCAGCGATCGCCAAGCTGTACGACCAGGCAAGCGGGTCAGAGACGCATTCCAACATGCAGGCGACGGCAAAGCAGCTCTTTGAGCGCGCTGTCGAGAAGCGAGCGTCGGATATCCACATTCGCGTCAGTTCGCGCAACCGCACCCAGATCCTCTTTCGCATCCACAACGACCTCACCTTCATCGAAGAGCACACCTTCGAGTACGGGTCGCAGTTGTGCACGACCATCTTCCAGGCGATGGCGGATGTGTCAGACGCCACTTTCGAAGAGCTGTCGCGCCAGGACGCGCGGATTTCGATGCGCAGCCGAATTCCAGTGCACCTGGACGGCATCCGAATCGCCACATCACCGCAGGTCGATGGGTACATCATGGTGCTTCGTCTGCTATACAACGACGCCACGAACGATCTCGACCTGGCTCGTCTGGGGTACTCGCCCGAGCAGGTTGCGTGCGTCGAGATACTCAAGCGCAAGCCTACCGGTGTCGTGCTGATTGGTGGACCTACCGGCTCAGGGAAGTCGACCACGCTTCAGAGGGCCCTGGGCGCCATCATCCAGCAAGCGCAAGGTCGAAAGCACGTGATCACCGTGGAGGACCCTCCCGAGTATCCGATTCCCGGAGCCGTCCAAACACCTGTGACGAACGCTGACTCCGAAGAGGAACGGTCGCGTGAGTACCAGATGGCCATCAAGGCGGCAATGCGCCTGGACCCGGACATCATCATGCTCTCCGAGATTCGGGACAACCCGAGCGGGCGACTGGCGGTTCAGGCCGCCATGACCGGACACCAGGTCTGGAGCACGGTTCATGCGAACAGTGCGGTCGCCATCATCGATCGTCTCACTGACCTTGGGGTGAACCCAGCATTGGTGACAGACCCGACGATCGTGGCGGGCCTGATTTGCCAGCGCCTGGTCAAGGTGTTGTGCCCCCACTGCAAGCAGCCTCTTGCCGACCACCTAGCCGAGTTCGATCCGCGAACGGTGGGGCGCTTCATGCGCGCCATCAACGTCGAGAGGGCCTTTGTTCAGAACCCTGATGGTTGCGACAAGTGCGGTGGCAGCGGCACCAGCGGAAGGACTGTGGTCGCGGAGACGATCGTCAGCGACGAGAGCCTTATGGCTCTCCTGCGACAGAACGACCGACTTGCTGCGATCACGTACATCCGCGAAGAACTCGGCGTCATGTCAATGCTCGAGCACGCCATCCGCAAGATCAACGAAGGGATCATCGATCCGCTGCAAGCGGAGGATGTAGTCGGCCCCCTTGCTGAGAACCACGGTGACGAACGACTTGCATTGGTGGCCTGATCATGGATGAGCTCGAATTCAAGTTTGCTCGTTTCATGTTCCGCAACGACGCGAACCTGCGTCGGCGTCTGTATTTGAAGCTCGGAAAGTTGCTGGGGAACGGCGTTCCCATCATCGATGCATTGGAAACGATGCGGGCCCGAAGAGTGACGCTGAAAAGCACCAAGGAACCGCTTGCGGTTGCCCTTTCGGACTGGCTGCGAAAGCTGCGCAACGGCAGTCGCTTGTCCCAGGCGATCGTCGGCTGGGTCAGCCCAGATGAGGCGATGCTGATTTCCGCTGGCGAGCAGTCGGGAAAGATCGAAGACGCGTTGGTCTCTGCGGCGGAAGTGATGACCGCCAAGAAGAAGATCAAGAACGCGGTCGTCGGCGGGATCGCCTACCCATCCGTCATGCTGTTGATCGCATTCGGGGTGTTGGTCATGTTCAGCTACAAGATCATCCCGGAGTTCGCACAGATCGTTCCATACGAGAAGTGGCACGGCGTGGCGAAGCTGATGATCGACTTCGCCAACTTTGCCCGAGCTTGGATGGGCGCAATCGCTGGCGTGCCAGTTGCGCTGGTTCTTGCGTTTTGGTGGAGCCTGCCCAGGTGGAGCGAGGGGCTGCGTATCCGGTTCGATAGAGCGGTCCCGTATAGCGTCTACCGGGTGCAGCACGGCAGTGCATGGATGATCAGCTTCGCCGCACTGGTTGGCGCAGGAGTGCGGATCGAGACTGCCCTTGAGCAGCTGCTTTCTGGCGCCTCGCCCTGGATGCGCATACGGATTCTGGCGTGCCTAAAGGGAATGCGATCTGGCCTCAACCCAGGCGATGCACTTGCAAAGTCCGGGTATGGATTCCCCGACATCGAAATCATCGATGACCTTGGTGTCTACGCGAGATTGTCCGGGTTCGAGACCGCGCTTTCGACGATTGGCAAAGAGTGGATTGCAGAGTCAGTCGAGAAGATCGAATCGATGATGAAAGTCATCTTCGGGTTCAGCATCCTCTTCGTCGGCCTGTTCATTGCTCTCATGGTCGCTGGCCTCATGGGCATGGAGCTTCAGATGTCTCAAGTAATTCAGAGCAGCTATCGCTGAACTCAATAGCGATCCCATTCTTCAAACTCCCATTTCAACAGAAGGAACCCAATGAAATCGTTCAAACGCACCACGAAGTTCAAGAAGCAAGCCGGCGTGACTCTCATGGAGCTCATTGCTGGACTGACTGTGATGGCCATCATCGTCGGGGGTGCAATGGCGCTCTATCAGAACGCAATGTCGAGCCAGCAGACGACCCAACTTACCCAGGACCTGGCAGCCGTGCGCGCCTCGGTGAAACAGATCTGGCAGGGCCAGGGGAGCTTCGGCGCCAGTGGGACGAACCTCAACAGCGTGCTGGTCACCGCGAAGCGCATTCCGACGTCGATCCGCGTTGACTCGACGACGACCCCGCCGACGCTTACGCATGCAGGCAACGGCAACGTCGTCGTTACCTCGGCTATCACTTCGTTTGAGGTGACGATGACCAACATCAACGAAGACATCTGCATTCCGCTTCTGACCGGTGCGCAGGGATGGCTAAGCGTGAGTGTTAGTGGCGGTACGCCTGTGACTTCGTTCCCTGTTTCGCCGCCCGATGCTGTCACCGCGTGTGCGGCCGGCACCACTATCGCCTTCCGGGGCAACTAAGCCACAACGCAGCGTACTAGGAGGGCACTGATGCTGGTCGGCCTGAAATTCAAGGACATCTATCTGGCCAAAGAACGTGCCTGGCTGTCTGGCGTTCCCAATACGAAGGATCCGGTGCTCGCGCCCCCGGAAGCTGAAAGCGACCTCCAGGAGCTTCGACGCATTCTTTCGGAACGCCAATCGAGCGCCTCGCAAGAGGAGTTCCCAGTTCGATCAGGCGGCGTGACCTATCGGGTATCCGTCCTCAGGTCCATCACCGAGGTGGTGCACGTACTCCGCCGCATGCCCAGCACGATCCCTTCGCCCGAAGAACTCAGCATCCATCCCGCTTATGTCGACATGTTGCTCAAGCCTGGGCTGAACGGGCTGGTGGTTGTCGCGGGAGCCTTTGGGCATGGGAAAACGACCACCGCATCGTCCATGATCGCGGCGCGCCTCCAAAAATTTGGAGGGATCGGCGTCACGATCGAGGATCCACCGGAGATGCCACTTCAGGGGAATCATGGCGAAGGCGTTTGCTTCCAGACCGAAGCGGAACATGGCAAGTTCGGAGAGGCGTGCAGGAAAGCAAATCGGTGGACGCCTACGATCATGTTCATCGGGGAGGTGCGTGACTCCGAGAGCGCGGCCGAGGCGCTTAGATGGTCGATCAACGGTCGCCTCGTGATCTGCACTGTGCATGCAGATTCTGCAGCGATGGCTGTGGAGCGCATGTACTCGCTAGCCAACGGGGCGATTGCCAACCCCGAGGACACGTCCAGTCTTCTGGCGAATGGCCTACTTGCGGTGCTGCACCAACGCCTCGAGGGCGAGCCGCGCAAGCCGAAGCTTGAGTTTCTGTGGTTGGGCGACCAGGATGCAACAGGCGTGCGGAACAACATTCGCCAGCGTCGTTGGGAGCACCTTGGAAACGAGGTTCAGATGCAACGGAATCGCCTGATGGTGCAACGTCGGCCAGCAGTTGACGGTGACACCAGACCGGTCGTGCGAGGTTGATGTGGTACCGCTTTGGATTGTGGCCGTGTTCCTGGCCCTTGTCATGTTCTTCACGGGAAAGGAAGCCCCGCGGCAGGCCCAGATCACTGCGGCGATTCAAGCCGATTCTTCGGCCACGAGCTTCTTGGCCTACGGGAAGGCGGTACGCGGCTATCTCAATGATCACCCAACTGCGAGCGGCTCGGTTGATGACGCTGCACTGGCAGCCTACTTTCTCCCAGGCTATATCCGAGACGATCGTTGGACTAATCTCGTTGAAGGTACCTCGCTCTACGTCTTCGCTACAGACGCCACCGAAAAAGGAACCGTTGTCCGGCTATTCGAACTGTCACAGCGCTCTGTGCTCGTAGGTGCAAAGAACCAAGTGACAGGGCGTCTGATTTCGGCAAACGGTTTCGATACTGGCATTGATCTTCCAGCGGCTATCCCCAACAACGCCGCTGTCATGATGGGACGTTGAACAACATGTACGTTGCAAAGGTAGTTGCCGAGCTCCTCGGCCGAGGCGGTGCGTTCACCGACATCATGATGCAATCGGATGCGCCCGTGATGTTGAAGACCCCACGGGGGTGGTTCGAAGCCGAGGTTGCTGGGGTACCCAGCATGGCCGATATTCGCGAATTCGGGGACTCCTTGGAGTCGGACCTGAGCGCCGAGATCACCAAGGGCGAAGTGAACCGCCCGTATGAGGTGGGAGGGCAACGCTTGCGCGTGAACATCTACCTGGCAAACGCGGGGGCGAGCTTGATGCTGTCGATGCGTCGTATCCCGGACAGGGTTCCCAGCTTGCAAGAGCTTGGATTGCCAGCTGCGCTCAGGATCCTTCTGGACAGTCCAGCTGGCCTCCTCCTGGTGTCGGGGCCCACGGGGGCTGGGAAAACCACGAGCATGGCCGCGATGGTCAACGCCGTGAACGGCATGCGCAACGCGCACATCGTCACTGTCGAGGACCCGATCGAGTACGTGTTCCAGCGTGACAAGTCGATCTTCTCGCAGCGCGAGGTTGGTGTCGACTGCGACACGGTGCTCGATGGGGTTCGTGCTGCCTTGCGCCAGCGGCCGGACGTGATCGTGATTGGTGAGATACGGGATCGGGCAACGGCAGAACAAGCGCTGCTAGCTGGTGAATCCGGTCACCTTGTGATCGGCACCCTTCATGCAAGCTCTGCCGTTGGGACGGTGAGCAAAGTTCTGAGCTTCTTTGCAGACAACGAGCGAGAGGCCAAGGTGACCGCTCTGGCTGGCAGTCTGCTGGGCATCGTGAACCAGACGCTCATTCCGAGGAAGGATGGATCCGGCTACGCTTTGGCAGTGGACTTCCTCGCCAACCACAAGCGCGACTATTCAAAACACCTCAATGACGGAGATCGGCTGCAGGCGATGCTGGAAAGGGCAGAGGACAAGGTCTCGATGTGCCTTGCCGCGTCGGCCCAGATCTTGATGCGATCTGAAGTTGTCTCAAAGGCTGACGTGATGCGCGCGATCAGCGCCAACCCGATCGCCTATGAGGCGGTCCGCTCGTAGTGGGTGCAGCGCCCCAGAAACCAACACCGCAAAGTCACATGAAGAACCAAAAGGGCGTCACCCTCCTCGAAATCATGATCGCGCTGGTCGTGTTCGCCACGATAGCGGTTGGCGTTACGCGTCTCATCAACGTGGCGGTTGAGGACACGGAAATCTCGGTCGCCGCAGCGCATAGCAAATCCATTGGCCAGGCCGCCAGCGCCTACATCAAGGACAACTATGCGGTACTGCAAACCGTAGCGACGCCGACAACGCCGGCACTGGTTCGCGTTGAAGACCTGGTGACCCAGGGGTACTTGGAAACGGGGTTTTCGACTCACAACGGACGCGGGCAGGCCGCTTGCGTTCTTGTTCTGCAGCCTACCGCCGGCCGATTGAACGGATTGGTGATCACAGAAGGTGGTGAAGCCTACGACGACCTCGCTCTAGGGCAGCTCGCGGCCACCATTGGTGGTTCTGGTGCTGGTGTCTACACTGCCAACCCCACGAACATCCGCGGCGCGATGGGGGGGTTCGATTTCCCTGTGGGAGCATATGGCAACCCGAATCACCTTGGGCAAAGGTGCGACGGCTCTGGAGGCACGATTGCATTCGAAGCTGGCCATCCGGCTGTGTCGCTCTGGTTTGGCGAAGCGCTCGCAACGGCACCGACCCTCTATCGCGATCAGGTGCCGGGCGATCCCAGCCTGAACACTATGAACACCCCCATCTTGCTCGGCGTGGGAACGATCCAGACTGCGGGGGCGGCTTGCTCACCCAGAGGTGCGCTTGCGCGCGACACTGTCGGTGGCGTGCTCACTTGTGAAGAAGACGTGTGGCGGCGCGCCGGAAGCACGTACTGGCGCGACCCCGTTGCGAACGCCGGCATGCTCGGCCTGTGTGATGCAGCAGGACGGGGTCAGACCAGGGTGGTACTCACGCCATCGGTCGGAACAGGGCCCCGGGCCTATACCTGTGACGGAACCGGCGCCTGGGCGGCCCTTGGTGTCGATGACACCGGCAGCATTCGGGTGGAAGGCACTGCGACCATCAATCGTCTTGCTGGAACGTTGGAGATTGCTGAGATCGCGGCTGCAGGTGCTGCTTGTGTCCGCAACGGAAGTATTGCGCGAGAAGTAGATGGCAAGTTTCTGTCTTGTCAGGCCGGCGTTTGGACAGCAGCTGGCGGAGGTGGCGAGGCTGGCATGTATGCGTTCTTTGATCGAGCAACTTGCCCGGACGGCTGGGTTGCGGCGAACGGTACGAACGGAACGCGCGACCTGCGTGGCGAGTTTATTCGCGGATGGGATGCTGGGCGCGGCGTGGACAGCGCGCGTGGTCTTGGCTCGTCGCAGTTGGACGCGCTACAACAAATCACAGGTACTTTTCACAACTTCGAAGAGCCCTTCGGGTCGGGTTGGGGTGCGTTTGCAGGTCAATCGCCGGGCTCCCGTTGGTACGGTGGTTCATACTACCCGAGCGCACCCGTGTACATGACATTCGATTCAGCACGCGTCACCCGATCTGCGGCCGAGACGCGTGGCCGAAACGTCGCACTGCTGGCGTGCATGAAGGAACTGTGATCGACTCCGACCGGCCTGCGGAACTCGGGTACATGCAGCCTGGCCCATGTCTGTCATGGGCAGCGATTGTGGCTCGATCAGACAATCTCGAATAGACTTCAAACACATTGCTCTCATGAGTAATCGCATGCCTTGCGCATGCAGACACCCGACAGCCCTTGGCTGTCAGGAAGGTCAGCGGCACAGCTGACGGCCTTCTCAAACTGACGTAATTCACTACCACCAGCGCAAAGCTGGTGCGTAGCTGGACGAACCGTGAGGACACACACTCGGTCTTGCACCGTGCGTGTCCTGTGGTCGTTCGCGTCGCGCAACTAGCAAACCCTGCAGGGAATTCCACCCTGCAGGGCGGATTTCCTTTGCATTCATCGCCAAAAGGAAATCCCATGAACTTCAATCTCGTCTCCAAAATCCGCAACACCCCTGCCAGCACCATCTTCGTGGCTATGGCAGAAATCCTGGCGGTCGTCGTCGTCGCGTTCGTGATGATGATCCCTGATCAGGCACGAGCTCAGTCGGGCAACGTGTACGGCAACGGGCAAGTGCAGGTCTATTCCCAGGCCGAGGAAGCTGTCGTGATGCAAGTCCGCATCAAGACCGCTGAACCGTCCTGGCAGACCCGTACTGTCGGCGCCGGCATCGGCGCAGCGGTCGGTGGTGCCATCGGCTCCAGGGCGAAGAACCAGCATGTGGGTGCCCTGGTGGGTGCTTCGCTTGGTGGGCTCTTCGGCGAACGGGCTGCAAACGCCGTGATGACGGGAGACGCGCAGGAGATTGTTCTGCAGGTCCTTGGACCTTCTGGAATGCCTGCGCGGATCGTCACCATCGTGCAACCGGCTCCCTATGACCACCTGGTCTCAGGCGAGCGCGTCTACTTGAGCAATTCGGCCGGCAAGTGGCGTGTACTCAAACAGGCCGGAGGCAACGTCGCCATCATTCGTTGAGGGCAATACGGCACAGAATCAGACACAGCATTGCTGGACAGTTGTGCTTGCAACAAGGAAAAGGCCGACCGCTTGCGGTCGGCCTTTTTCGTTGGGAGGGCCAGAAGTCGGAGGATGCCAGGCCAGGCCAGGCCAGGACGTAGGCCTACTTGAGCCCGGACAACTCTCTGGGCTGATCCGTACCGCTTGCGTAGAGTTCCAGCGAGATCTTCTTCTTGCACTTGCGCGCGTAAGCAATGACCGCGTCGTGCTTCTTGGACTGTCGCTCCTCAAAAACTACCACCTGGTCGGCTCGATCGACAAGGTCTGCCAGCATGCGCGGGTTCAGTTTGCTCTGCGGGGTGCCGAGGTACTCAATGGGAATGAAGTGGCTCAGACACCAGTCGTGAACGCGCCATGGAGTGCGGCCCATCGACGTGCTCACCATGGTCCACGTGGGCAAGGCAGAAACCAGCTTGGCCACAGCCTTGCCCACGAGCTGGTCGGGCGCCGCGTCTGCACCGATGAAGGCGATTCGAGGGCCACTGCGCCACTCGTCAAAGCGCCCAAGGCAGGCTTCCACGAATCGCTCGGGTAGCGCCATGGGGGCCAGCCCGGCATTGACAGTGGCCAGGTCCAGGGTGCGAAGGGAGAGTTCGGGGCGCTGCACCGCCAGGAAGCCCAGACCAGCGATGAGGATCGAGGGGCGAACAAGGTTCCAGTCCGTTCGCCAGGCGCTCTGGCGTAATTTGGCGTAGCGCTTGGCCTCTTTCAGGCTGGGCTGAAACAGCACGGCGTCGCGGTGCTCAGGGTGATGCGGCATGAACTTGGCGGCCTCGTACCAGTGGAGCACTGATGCGTAGACGTGCTGCATGCGCGGGCCATTACCGCCAGGGCGAACCCACGGTCCGAGAAAAGCGGTGGTCAAGATTTCGGCGGCATGGTCCATCGGGCCAATGTACGATCTAAGGATGCGCTGAAGAAGTACACCTTGCTGCATGAGGTGGTGAAGGCTTAAAAACGCACGCGGGCGTTCACTCCTTCCCTGACCGAGGGAGGGCTGAGGCTTCACTCCCTCCCCCTCTGGGGAAGGAGCAAGTCAAACCCCCAAGCCACGCACCAGCAACGTTCCCTCGAACAACCGCCGCTGCGTGCGGTAGAACCCGCCGCTCTCGACATGCCAGCGGTCACCCTCGAGCTGCTTCACATCGGCCGCCACCTGCAACACACCCGACGGCATGCCGATGCGCAGAGGTCCACCGCCTTCGCGCGCCGCCACGGCGCATACCTGGTTCACCACCGAGCCGCCGATGCGCGCGGCCGTGGCCATGCACATCGACACCCCGAGCGGCAAGGCGCGGTGCGGCTGGCCGTTGGAGAGCGCGCGTGCCAGCAAGTCCACGGACGCCGCAGGCACCGCATCCCCGGAGAGCGTTACCGAATCCGTCGGCGGTGCCACCACCGCAATGAAGGGCACAGCGGTGCGGCGCGCCGCCTCTTCGGCATCGGCCGCCAGGCCCATGCGCAACGACGCTTCGATGCGAATGGCCGACAGGCGATGCATCAAGGCGCTGTCGTCCTCCAGTTGCGTCGGTGACTCGGTGCCGGTCAGCCCGACGTCCGCCGCGCGCACAAACACGCAGGCATTGCTGGCATCGACCAGCGAAGCCTCGATCGCGCCAACCCCAGGCACCTGCAACGTGTCGACCACGTTGCCCGTGGGCAGCAACTGCCCCGTCGACGCACCACCAGGGTCCAGAAAGTCCAGGCGCAATGGCGAACCGGTACCGGCCACACCGGGAATCTCCAGATCGCCGTCCACCTCGGCCACACCGTCGCGCACCTCGAAGTGCGCCACGATGAGCTTGCCGGTGTTGGTGTTGTGGATGCGCACCACCGCCGGGCCGTCCGGCACGCGGACCAGGCCCTCGTCCACCGCGAACGGGCCGATGGCAGCAGACATGTTGCCGCACAAAGGCTGCCAGTCCACCTGCGCGGTCTTGATCTGCACCTGCCCGAAGGTGTAGTCCACATCGGCATCGGGCCGGCTCGGCGGTCCGATCACGCAGACCTTGGACAGCGACGACAGACCACCGCCCATGCCATCGAGCTGGCGGCCATACGGGTCCGGGCTGCCCATGGCGCCCAGCACGAGCGCATCCCATCGAGCACGATCGGCGGGCAGGTCGCGGGCGTGGAACAGCAGCCCCTTGCTGGTGCCCGCGCGCACGAAGACGGCGGGCAGTTTGGTTTGCCGCATTCAGTCCACCTTCGCGCCAGCGTCCACCACCGCTTTTCGCCACTTCGCCACTTCGCGCTCCAGGAATGCGGCGAACTCGGCAGGCGTTCCCGCCACCACCTCGTTGCCGTCGGCCGCCAGGCTCTGGCGAAACGCCGGTTCGCGCGCAAAGCGGGCGACATCGCGCTGGATCTTCGCCACGATCGCATCGGGGGTGCCCACCGGTGCCAGCAAGCCGTACCACGCTGACACGTCGTAGCCGGGTACGCCGGATTCGATCACCGTCGGCACCTCGGGCAACACCGGCGAGCGCCGCGTGCCGGTCACCGCGATCGGCTTGAGCCGCCCGGCCTTGATCTGCGGCACCACCGAGCCCAGCGCACCGAGGTACACCTGCACCTGTCCGGCCATCACGTCGGCCAGCGCCGCCAGCGCGCCTTTGTATGGGACGTGCACCATCTCGATGCCGGCCGCCTTCTTGAACATCTCGGGCGCCAGGTGGTTGAGCGTGCCATTGCCGGCCGAGGCGTACATCAGCGCACCCGGTTTTGCCTTGGCCAGCGCGATCAGCTCGCGCACGTTGTTCGCCGGCACCGACGGGTTGACCACCAGGATGTCGTCCACCGTGTTGAGCAAGGTGATCGGCGCGAAGTCGCGCAGCGTGTCGTAGGGCAGGCTCTTGTACAGACTGGACGCAATGGCGAAGCTCACATCCGTCATCAACACCGTGTAGCCGTCGGCCGGGGCCTTGGCGACCACGCCCGCGCCCAGCGTGGTACCCGCGCCGGGCCGGTTCTCCACCACCAACGGCACGCGCCAGAGCTCCGAGAGCTGCTGCCCCAGGTTGCGTGCGATCAGGTCGATGCCCCCGCCCGGCGGATAGACGACCACGATGCGCACCGGCCGGTTCGGCCAGTCCGCGCCCGCCGCCGCGCCGCCTTGGGCATGCGCGATCGACGCGCCGCCCAGCGCGGCCGCGGCCCCGGCCAGCACCAGGCAGCGGCGTTTCATGGGGCGACCCCCACGGGCTGCGCGGCCGCGCGGCGCGCGAGTTCCTGCTTGACCCAATCGGTCACGCCCCCCATGTCGATGATTTCCTGGATGAAGGCCGGCAGCGGCTCGGCGCGGAAGTCCCGGCCATCGAGGCGCACCAGGCCCGTCACCGTGTCGACCTCGATGGACTGGCCTTGGCTGGCCGCTTCGGCCACGGCCGGGCTGATCAGAATGGGCAGGCCGAGATCGATCGCCATGCGGTAGAACGTGCGCGAGAAGCTGCCCGCGATGATGCAGCTGATGCCCAGCGCCTTGAGCCCGAACGGGGCCTGTTCGCGCCCCGAGCCGCAGCCGAAATTGCGGCCGGCGACGATCACGTCACCGGGCTTGACGCGGCCCACGAAGCCGGGGTCAACCTCTTCGAAGATGTGTTTGGCGATGTCCGCCGGGTTCATGAGCGAGAGGTAGCGCCCGGGCACCATCACGTCGGTGTCCACGCTGTCGCCCAGCTTCTGCACGTTGCCTTTGAATTTCATGGCGTGGTTGTCCTGGTCTGTGCGCTCACAAGAGGGCGGGGTCGATGATTTCACCGGCCACGGCGGTGGCGGCGGCGACATAGGAGTTGCCGAGATACACCTGCGCGCCGGCGTGCCCGCCGCGCCCCTTGAAGTTGCGGTTGATGGTGGCAAAGCCCACTTCGCCGTCGTCGAGCGCGCCGTTGTGACCGCCAAAGCAGGCGCCGCAAGTGGGCGTGCTCACCGCCGCGCCAGCCTCGATGAAGATGTCGATCAACCCTTCGGCCATGGCCTCGCGGTAGATCTTCTGCGTGGCCGGCACGATCATGGCGCGCGTGCCCTTGGCCACCTTGCGGCCCTTGAGCACGCTGGCGATCTGGCGCAGGTCGGTCATGGTGCCATTGGCGCAGTTGCCCATGTAGACCTGGTCCACGTGCACGTGGCGAATATCGTCCACCGACACCACGTTCTCGGGCGAATACGGTTTGGCGACCATGGGGCGCATGCGGGCCAGGTCGATGTCGTGGCGCGAGTGGTATTGCGCATCGGCATCGGCCACGGTGGCGGTCCAGGGCCGCTTGCAGGTGGCTTCGGCCCAGGCCCGGGTGATGTCGTCGAACTCGACGATGCCGGTCTTGGCGCCCGCCTCCACCACCATGTTGCAGATGCCCATGCGCTCGTCCATGTTGATATCGGCCAGGCCCGGGCCGGCGAACTCCATGGAGCGGTAGAGCGCGCCATCCACGCCGATGTCCTGCAGGATCTGCAGGATCACGTCCTTGCCGGTCACGTGCGCGGCCTTCTTGCCACGCAGGGTGAAGCGCATCGATTCGGGCACGCGGAACCAGGTCTCGTCGATCTGCATGATCGCGGCCATGCCGGACCAGCTCATGCCCGTGCCAAAGGCATTGAAGGCACCCGCGGTGCCGGTGTGCGAGTCGCCCCCCGCGATGAGGTCGCCCGGGCCGCACAGGCCCACCTCGGGCATGAGCGTGTGCTCGATGCCGCCCTTGCCCACGTCGTAAAAATGCTCGATGCCTTTGGCCGTGGCGAAGCGGCGCATGTCACCGAGCATGCGCGCGCCCGCAGCGCTCGGTGCGGGCGCGAAGTGGTCGCAGACCATCATCACCTTGTCGGGGTTCACCACCTTGCCGCCGCCCATGTTGGCGAAGTGGCGAAACGCCACCGGGCCATTGGCGTCGTTGAGCAACACCATGTCCACCCGGGCGCGCACCACGTCGCCGGGTTCGACACGGTCGCGGTCGTCGATGCGGTGGGCTTGCAGGATCTTTTCTGCGATGGTCTGTCGGGTCATGAGAGGGTTTGCGGTGCGGTGGTGGGAGAAGAAGCGGCGGATGCAGACACGGGCGCGGGCGCGCTCGCGCGGCTGCGGGCATGGGCGCCAGCGCTGGCGCCCGCAAGACGGCCGAACACGGCGCCGCTCGTGAGCCCGCTGGCCCCGGGGTAGTTGAAATAGAAGATGCCGCCCACCATCTCCCCGGCGGCGTACAGGCCCGCGATCGGCTCGTGGTTGGTGTTGACCACCTGCGCTTCGTTGGTGATCTTCAAACCGCCGAAGGTGAAGGTCACACCGCAAGTGATGGCGAACGCCTGGTAAGGCGGCTTGTCGATCTTCAGCGCCCAGTTGGACTTGGGCACCGGCAAGCCGCGCGTGCCCTTGCCGTCCTTGATGTTGGGATCGAAGGCCACGCCCTCGTCCACCGCGGCGTTGAACGCGTGGATGGTCTTGAGGCATTGCTCGGGGTCCACGTCGTCGAGCTTTTGCACCAGCTCTTCCAGCGTGTCGGCCTTCACCTTGGTCACGCTCTTGGTGCGGTACTCGTCGAGCAACAGGTGCGCCACCTTGTCGTCGTAGATCTGCCAGGCGAACTGCCCCGGCTGTTCCAGAATCAGGTGGCCGTACTTGGCGTAGGTGAAGTTGCGAATGTCCGCACCCTCGTCGAGAAAGCGCTTGCCCTCGCCGTTGACCATGATGCTGAAGGTGTAGCTGTGGCGCTGGAAATGCGGCGTCACGTCGAGGTCGCCGAAGTCGGTCGCATAGCGCTCCCAGCCCACCGCATGGCAGCCCGACCAATGGCCGTAGGGTTGCGCGCCGATGTTCAGCGCCATCGCCAGGCCGTCGCCGGTGTTGAAGCGCGTGCCCCGCACCTTGGCCAGGTCCCAGCCCTTGCCCAGATAGCGCGTGCGCCATTCGCTGTTGGCTTCAAAGCCACCGCACGCCAGCACCACGGCGCAGGCAGCGATGCGTTGCATGCGCCCGTCGATGCGCGCCACCACGCCGTGCACACCGTCCACGTCGTGGATCAGTTCCTTCACCCATGCGTCGTAGCAGATCTGCACGCCCTTCTTCTCGGCGGTCTTGTACAGCGCCTCCACAAGACCCGGTCCGCCGCCGTACGTGGCCAGCGGCGCGCCGCCCCAGAACTTGAAACGCCCATTGGTCTTGTAGGCCTGGCGGCCGTAGTTGGGCTGAAACTTCACGCCATTGCCATGCATCCACCGCATGACGGCGTTGCTGTTGCGCACCAGGATCTCGCACAGGTCCGGGTCGGTGCGGTGCATGGTCACGCGCGCCATGTCGTCGAAGAAATCGGACTCGGGGTACGAGCCGAAATCGGTGTTGGCGATCTCGTCCTCGGTGAGATCGCCCGACAACGCGATGATGTCGTCCACACCGTCATAGGCGAAGCGCATCTTGCCGTCGGTGTAGGCGGTGTTGCCACCGCGTTCGGCGAACGGCGCTCGCTCCAGCAGCAGCACGCTGGCGCCCTGTTCGCGCGCGGAGATCGCGGCGCACAGCGCGGCATTGCCTCCTCCCACCACCACCACGTCGTGTTGTTTCTCGTCAAAGTTCATGGATTCCATCTCGTGCTCAACAGCATCCTGGGTTGGTTCGTGAAAGTCCCATTCACTCCGCGCGGATGTCGGCGCGCGCAATGATCTTGGCCCACTTGTCGATCTCCGTCTGAAGAAAGCGGCCGAATTCCTCGGACCCCATTTCCATGGGGTCCATGCCTTGGGAGAGCATCTTTTCGCGCACCTCGGGCCGCTTGATGCCCGCGCGAATGGCCTGGTCGATCCGGTCCACCACCGCCTTGGGCGTGCCGGCGGCCGTGACGACGCCATACCAGGAAGTGGCTTCGTAGCCGGCCACGCCAGCCTCGGCAATCGTGGGCACGTCGGGCAGCGCCTGCGCGCGGGTGCGTCCGCTCACGCCCAGCGGCACGAGCGTTCCGGCCTTGATGTGTGCCATGGTGCCCGCCGCCGCCGCCATCAGCACCTGCACTTCGCCCGCGACGGCGGCGGTGGTCGAGGGCGCGCCACCTTTGTAGGGCACGTGTTTGATGTCCACCTTGGCCAGGTAGTTGAACAATTCCATGGACATGTGGGTGATGTTGCCGATGCCCCCCGAACCGAAGTCCAGCTTGCCGGGGTTCTGCTGCGCATAGGCCACCAGCTCGCGCACCGAGCGCACCGGCAGCTTGGGGTTGACCGCGAGCACCGAAGGGCCGGAGGCGATCATGGACACGGGCACCAGGTCCTTCTTCACGTCGAAGGTGATCTTGGGGAACATCGACGGCATGGCCAGCGTCGCGTTGGCGAGGTACAGCGTGTGGCCGTCGGCTGGCTGTCGGGCCACGAAGTCGGCGGCGATGTTGCCGGCCGCGCCGGGCTTGTTGTCCACCACCACGGATTGGCCCAGCGCGTCGGACAGGCTCTGCGCGATCAGCCGCGCAACCACATCGGTGGCGCCGCCGGGTGCAAAGCCCGAGACCAGCCGGATCGGCCGGTTGGGAAACGGCGCTTGCGCGAACGCGCTGCCCGTGATGAAGATCAAGCCCGTCACCAAGGCGGTCCGGCCCAGCAACCGCCGGGTGTGCCACATCGCATCGCTCATTGCCGTCTCCTTCGTTGTCGGGGCAATACCTATTGCCCGTTGTCATCGCGTGGCGGCACGATAGCGCTCCTTGCAATTCACTGCCAGAATATTGCGTTATCACATCATTCGATTCATTCATGCTGAGAACACGATGAAACTGCTGCAACTGCGCTACGTGCTGGAAGTTCACAGGCACGGCAACCACATCTCCAACACCGCCGAGGCCCTGCACACGTCGCAGCCCGGCATCAGCAAGCACATCCAGCAGATCGAGGCCGAGTTGGGCTTCGAGATCTTTGCCCGCAAGCGCAACCGCATCGTCGGCCTGACGGAGGCCGGCCGCGAAGTGGTGACGATCGCCAAACGCGTCATCGGCGACATCGACAACCTCAAGCGCCTGGGCGAAGAAATTTCGGCGCGCGACACAGGCAGCCTGTCCATCGCCACCACCCACACCCAGGCGCGCTACGTGCTGCCCAAAGTGATCGAGCGCTTCATCCAGCGCCACCCCAACGTGCGGCTCCACCTGCGCCAGGGCAACCCGACGCAGATCTGCGAAATGGTGGAATCCGGCGAGACCGATCTCGCCATCGGCACCGAGACCATGCGCAACTTTCCGGCCCTGGTGCGGCTCGACTGCTTCGAGCTGGAGCGCATCGTCATCGTGAAAGCCGGGCATCCCCTGCTCAAGATCCGCAAGCCCACGCTGCACGACGTGGCGGCCTATCCCATCATCACGCACGACCCCGCGTTCAGCGGCCGCTGGAAGGTCATGGAAGCGTTTCAGAAAGTGGGCATCGAACCGAACATCGTCTTCGGTGCGGTCGATGCCGACGTCAGCAAGACCTACGTGGAGCTGGGCATGGGCATCGCCGTCATGACGGCCATTTCCTACGACCGCCGCAAAGACCAGGGCCTGCGCGCGATCGACGCCAGCCACCTCTTCAAGTCCAGCATGCTGTCGATCTCGCTGCGCGCCAACAGCTACCTGCGCAACCACACCTACGACTTCCTGCGCATGTTCACGCCCAAGCTCACCAAGGACTACGTGCGCGATGCGCTGGAGCAGCAGGCGGAGCCCGCGCGATGAAATTCCGCCTGCGGCAGATGGAGGTCTTCCGCGCCGTGATGCTCACGGGATCGATCAACGGCGCGTCCAGGCTGCTGTTCATTTCCCAGCCCGCCGTCAGCCGCATCGTGGCGCACACCGAGCAAACCCTGGGCCTGGCGCTCTTCACCCGCGCCAAGGGCAAGCTGGTGCCCACGCCCGAAGGCGAGGCGCTGTTTCGCGAGGTGGACGGGTTCTATCAGCAGGCGCTGCGGGTCGACGAGTTCGCGCGCAACCTCGCACACGGCTCCACCGGCACGCTCAAGCTCTGCTCCAGCCCCTGCCTGAGCCGTGGCCTGATGGCACGCGCCATCACCCGCTTCGTACAACGCTACCCGCAGATCCGGGTGAACTACCACGTCACCCTGCTGGCCGACATGGCGGCCGAGGTACTGGGACACAAGGTGGATCTGGCGGTGTCGGTCATGCCGCTGCAGCACCCAAACCTCGCGACAGCACCGCTGACCGAAGGGCGCATGGTCTGCGTGATGCCGCGCGGGCACGAACTCAGCCAGATGCCCGCGGTCGCCATTGCCGACCTTGCGCGCTATCCGCTGATCGCGCACGAGCGCGGCATCGCATTCGGCCAGCTCGTCACGGCCGCGTTTCGCAAGGCCGGCGTGGAACTGGTGTCGCGCATCGACATCCAGCAGACCGAAGTGGCCTGCTCGCTGGTGCGCACGGGCGCCGGCCTGGCACTGGTCGACGAGTTCACCGTGGACGGCATGGACTGGTCCGATCTGCAGGTGCTGCCCTTGGTGGAAGACATCGTGCTCACGCCCAGCGTGGTGCGCTCGGTGTTCGACCAACGCACCACCCACGCAGACAAGTTCGTGGACGTGCTGCAACAGCAGGTGGCCGACGACGCCCGGCGCAAGTTGCAGACGGACTCTTGACGCTTAACCCAAGGCTATACCCCACACCCGAATTGGCATTGGCGTTGCGGGCACCGCGCTTCTAGGATGCACGGCACCGACCCCGACCCGGGGTTGTGCTTGCAAGGACGACGACACCATGAAGATCGGACTGATAGGACTGGGCAACATCGGGGTGCACTTCGGCACCCGCCTGCTGGCGGCGGGCCATGAACTGGTGGTGCACGACCGCAGCGCCGCCGCCCAACAGCGCCTGGCCGACAAAGGTGCCCAGGTCGCGGGCAGCGCGCACGAACTCGCGTCGCAGGTCGAGACCGTGCTGCTGTGCCTGCCGATGCCGGCCATCGTAAAAGATGTGGCCATCGGCGCGGGCAACGTGATCGACGGCAGCCAGGTGCGCCTGGTGCTGGATCTCTCGACCACGGGTCCGTCGGTGACGGGTGAGATCGCGAAGGCGCTGGCGGCGCGGAACATCGCCTTTGTGAGCGCGCCGGTCAGCGGAGGCACGGTCGCAGCGGAAAAAGGCACGCTGGCGGTGATGCCGGCCGGCGACGAAGCGGCGTACCAGGAAGTCGAACCGCTGCTGCGCGTGCTGGGCAAGAACATCTTCTACCTCGGCGCGGACCCCACGCTCGGCCAGACCATGAAGATCATCAACAACACGCTCTACGCCACCAGCATGGTGGCCAGTTGCGAAGCGCTGGTGTATGGCGTGAAGGCAGGCCTGGATGCCAAGACCATGCTCGACGTGCTCAACGCCTCCAGCGGCCGCTCGTTCGCCACGCTCGAGCGCATTCCGCAATGCGTGCTCGACCGCAGCTTCCCGGTGCGCTTCACCACCGAGCTGCTGCACAAGGACATCAAGATGTGCATCGACGAGGCCGAGAAGCTCGGCGTGCCCATGCTGGTGAGCCCGGCCGCGCGGCAGTTCCTTGCCTTTGCGATCACGCAGGGTGACGGGCCGCGCGACAACGTGTTCCCCATTCGCCATTTCGAGCAATGGGCGGGCGTGCAGTTCGGCAGCGCGCCGGACGCCGCTTGAGACCACCCTTCACCACAAACTGAGCACCACACCATGTCATTCCTCAACGTTCGCAAAAAACTGCTGACCCTCGAAACCATCTACCACGAAGGCGGCCCTGCCCGCGCCGAGCCCATCCTCATGGGTTCCATCGTGGCGGTGGTGAACAACCCCTACGCCGGGCGCTATGTGGAAGACCTCACCGAGCTGGTGGAGGCCGCGAAGCTGCTGGCCAAGGAGCTCGTGCCCGAGTTGTTGAACGCCATGGGCGGTGCGGAACGCATCCAGGCCTACGGCAAGGGCGCCATCGTGGGGGTGAACGGCGAACTGGAGCACGGCGCCATCTGGCACGAAGCGGGTGGCTGGTCGATGCGCGCGAACCTGCCCAAGGCCAAGTCCATCGTGCCGACCTCGAAGGTCGTTGCGGCGGCCGGCATGCGTTTGCCGATCCCCATGCACAACATCGAAGCGGCGTACGTGCGCAGCCATTTCAGCACCATGGACGTGGGCGTGATCGACGGCCCGCGCCCCAACGAATGCCTGTATGCGCTGGTCATGTCCACCGGCGGCCGGGTGCACGAACGGCTGGGTGGCCTGCGGGTGGACCAGATCTCGGTGGGTGACGGTCAGCGTTAAGCTGCATCCATGAAACCCAAGCTGCTCGTCCTGGTCTACCTCTCCGAAGAACACCGTGCCCTCGTCGCGGCGCAGTTCGACATGGTCTACGCGCCCATTGAAAAACCGCGCGTCGACCGCTCAGAGGCAGCGGCGCTCATCGCCGCGCAGGGCAGCGACTTCCGCGTGGTGCTCACCAACGGCGCCACCGGTCTCACGCCCGACGAATTCGCAGGGCTCACCGCGCTCGAAATCGTGTGCAGCCTGGGCGTGGGCTACGAACACATTCCGGTCGACGTGGCCACCGCACGCGGCATCCGCGTGTGCAACGCCGCCGGCACCAACGACGCGGCCGTGGCCGACCACGCCATGGCGATCCTGCTCGCCGCGATTCGCCGCATTCCCTTTCTCAACACCGGCGTTCGCAACGGCCTGTGGCGCGACGACATCCCGCGTCCGCCGCACGTCTCGGGCCGCAAGCTCGGCATCTTCGGCCTGGGCGCCATCGGCCGGCAAATGGCCCGGCGCGCGGCCGGCTTCGACATGGACATTGGCTACTGCAGCCGCACGCGGCGCGACGCATCGGGCTACCGGTGGTTCGACGACATCCACGCCTTGGCCGCCTGGTGCGACTACCTCGTGATCTGCGCACCGGCCGGGCCCGACACCCACCACATCGTCAACGCACAGGTGCTCGACGCGCTCGGCCCCGACGGCGTGCTGGTGAACGTGGCGCGCGGCTCGCTGGTGGACACCGCCGCGCTGGCCGAGGCGCTGCGCGAGAAGCGCATCAGCGCCGCCGCGCTCGACGTGTACGAAGGCGAGCCGCTGCCACCGGCCGCGCTGCTGGAATTCGACAACGCCATCCTCACGCCCCACATCGCCGGCATCTCACCGCAGGCGATTCATGCGTCGGTGGTGCGCTTCATCGACAACGCCACCCGGCACATGGCCGGCCAGCCCTTGCTCACCCCAGTCAATTGACATGGCCTACTGCAACCTGATCGCAGGTGAGTGGGTGAAGACGGCGTACGGATGCCCCCATCCCGGCCTTCCCCCAGAAGGGGGAGGAGCGAGACCACGCAGCGCCCCCGGGACACGTCGTATGGCAGACGCGCGATCTGCTGGCCCAGCAAGCGGTAGAAGCCATCGATGTCCACCGCGTTGATCCAAAGCGTGTTGGCCTTGCGCTTGGTGTAGCCGCGGAAGTCCACCACCGTGGTACCGGCGGTGAACTCGCCCCGGGTTTCGATGTCGACCGGCACGCGGGCGCCCTTGAACAATTCAGGCTGCAGCAAATAGGCGATCACGCAGGGGTCGTACATCGGACCCACCTTCACGCCGCGGCGGCGCATCGCGTAGTCCATCGCCGAATCCAGGATGTCGGCCACCACCTTGCCGGCGTTGTTGCCCATCTGGCGGAACGGCGCGATGCGCTCGGGCGTGACGAGCACGCGCCGCGCGGCGTCGTGCGACACCGCCGTTACCGGCACGCCGCCGCGGAACACCACCGAGGCGGCCTCCGGGTCGGCATAGAGGTTGAATGTGGCGGCCGGCGTGATGTTGCCGCCCACGCCCCAGGAACCGCCGAGCACCACGATCTCGCTGATCGCGGGCTTGATGTCGGGCGCCATGTTCAGCGCGGCCGCGATGTTGGTGAGCGGGCCCAGGCCCACCACCGCCACGCTGGCGGGCGCGGCAC
Source organism: Hydrogenophaga sp. BPS33 (assembly GCF_009859475.1). Taxonomy (NCBI): domain Bacteria; kingdom Pseudomonadati; phylum Pseudomonadota; class Betaproteobacteria; order Burkholderiales; family Comamonadaceae; genus Hydrogenophaga; species Hydrogenophaga sp. BPS33. Next base: position 261,021 of record NZ_CP044550.1, on the reverse strand, counting down.
AGCGCTTGTCCATCACCCAACCGGCTTTGAGAAACGCCATCAAGCAGATGGAAAAACTGCTCGGCGAGCAGCTGCTCACACGCAACACGCACCGGCTGGAGATCACGCCGCTGGGCAGCGAGGTGCTGGCACGCACCGACTTTCTCGTCAACACCATGGACCTTGTCATGCAGAACATCCAGCAGGGGTGCAGCGTGGACGATCGCTGGCGCGCGTGGGCGTCATTCCATCGGCCAGAACCCGCGTGGCCATGGCGGTGACCACCTTCAAATCCGCGGCGGGCGCATTGCTGGAGTTCACCTGGCGCGACGCTCCCTCCTCCGCGCTTTTCTTCAGGAAGTGCGAGAAGGCCGGCTGGACCTGGCGCTGGCGGCCATCACACAACCACCCGACGGCTGCAGAACATCCGGCGTGCGGCACTTAGTACGCGTCCAGCGGATTCGCCTTTTGCATCGGCCTGCCCTTGGGCTCGGAGAAAAGCTCCGACATGAGAGAAAGCAGCCACAGAACACCAGGGTCCGATCCGAAACGGGGATGCCAGTACAGCGACACATCGAAGCTGGGAATGTCGATGGGCAAGTCCTGCACGCGAATGTCCATGACCGAAGAAAAAACCCGAGCCACCCGGCTTGGGACGGTCACGATCCGGTCTGACTCAGACACGATCATGGGAACGACCATGAAGTGCGGCACGCGCAAAGCCACGCCCCTGGGAATGCCGTGTTGCTCTAGCGTGCGCTCAATGATGCGATGGCCGGAGCCCATGGACTCGATCAGGACATGGGCCCCTCCCAGGAACTTCTTTAGCGTCAATTTTCCGGCGTTGGCCAACGGATGCGACTTGCGCATCACGCAGACGTAGTGCTCCTTGAATAGCGTCAGGTGCTCCAGCTTCTTCGACAGTGCAGGAAGAAATCCGACTGCCACATCGATCTCCCCCGATTCAAGCCGCGTCCCGACTTCGTCCGCCGTCATCTGTGCGGTTTCCACCTTGACCGAAGCGCCTAGCTCGTCAAGCCTTCGGATCAGCATGGGCAAGAAGACGACCTCACCGACGTCGCTCAAGTGGAAGCGGAATGTTCGGGTCGAGCGGCAAGGATCAAAGACTTGCCTAGGTGCGTCCATCGAACGAATCAGCTGTAGCGCCTGGGAGAGTGATTCGGAGATCTCCATCGTGCGCGCCGTCGGCAGCATGCCGTTGTACGTACTGACGAACATGGGGTCGTCGAAATGGCGTCTCAGGCGACCCAGCGCATTGCTTGTCGCCGACTGCGTGAGGCCCAGGTGAGCCGCTGCCGCGGTGACGTTTTGGTGTTGCAACAACGCCTCTAGAACGAGCAACAAGTTCAGATCCAGCATCTTGATTCCCTATCTTCAGTTTTCATAGTACTATCCAGTCGAATTGATTTCATGAATTTCACAAGAGAAGACCACCCCGTCTTCGCCCATCGATCCTTAGTTCCTTCGCCCTGACCATTTCCAACGCGATTTACCTGGAGTTGACCTTGAAGTCTATTGTGAAGACCATCGCCCTGGCCTGCCTCGGCGCATCCCTGTTGGCGGCGCCAGCATTCGCCAACCCCTCCGATTTCCCGACCAAGCCCGTCAGACTCGTCGTGCCGTTCGGCTCCGGGTCACTGGATGCGGTCGCCCGGTCCCTGGGACGTCAGTTGGGTGGGAAGTGGAAGCAGCCCGTCGTGATCGAGAACAAGCCAGGCGCAGGTGGGAACATTGGTGCCGACATGGTCATGAAGGCTGAGCCCGATGGCCAGACTTTGCTTTTCGCTGGACCTTCTATCGCCATCAATCCCGTCTTGTATTCGTCGGTGCCGTATCGGCTGATGGAGGACTTGATACCCGTGGCCGACGTGGTGCGCATACCGTACGTCATCGTCGTCAGTCCTCAAGTGCCTGCTCGCACGCTGAAGGAACTCGTCGACTACGCCAAGGCCAATCCAGGTGTGCTGAACTTTGGGTCAGGCGGCGTGGGAACGGCCTCACACCTGGCGGGCGAACTTCTCAAGCTTCGTGCGGGAATCCAGATGGTGCACATCCCGCACAAAGGTGCAGCGGCCACGCTAACCGAGCTGCTTGCAGGCCGCATTCACGTCGCCGTGGACACCGTGAGTCAATACAAGCAATACATCGAAAGAGGTGAGCTGCGCGCACTCGCCGTGCCAGGCCCCAGCAGGCTCCCCGAGCTGCCGAACATACCAACGGCCAAGGAGGCCGGCGTAGCCGACCTGGAAGTAGCCGCCTGGGGATCGGTATGGGCACCTCGTGGCACGCCACCCAATGTGGTCGACAAGATCGCGAATGACATTGCCGCAGCCACAGGCGATCCCTCTGTGCGAAGAGACTGGGCCGCGCTGGGAATGGTCCCCGTGGGCACTGGTCCCGCAGCGCTCAAAACCTGGAGCCTCAACGAGGCAAACAAATGGTCAACCGTGATCAAGTCCGCCAATATCCGCGCCGAATAAAGGGAACCCCATGATCATCGACTTTCGCGTGAGACCCCCATTGGGCTCCTTCACCAAACTTTCGATATATACCAACAAGTGGCTCAAGGGACTCTTCGCGTTTCATGGCGAGGCTCCCCGCTCGGCACAGAGCGAGTCGATGGAACTCTTTCGCGAAGAACTTCAACGCGCGGGCGTGGTGAAGACCGTCGTCTGGGGACGTGCCGTATCCGATCCCGCAGAGAGCACCAGCAACGACGATGTGGCAGCCATCGTCGCAGCGCACCCTGACACCTTTGCCGCGGGCCTGGGTGGCATCTTCGTCCGGGACAACTCGCAGGCAGCGATTGACGAAGCCGTCAAGGCGGTCGACCATGCCATCACGACCTTGGGCATGCGCGGTATCACGCTCGAACCGACCTTTGACCAGCATGGGCTGGCCCATCCCAATGACGAACGCTTCTATCCGGTCTATCAACGCTGCGCCGAACTGGGCGGCATTCTGGGTCTCACGGTCTCTCGCGGCAGTGGCAAGGACCAAGACCTGAGCCACTCTAATCCGGTGCACGTTGACCGCGTCGCGCGATCATTCCCCACGCTGCCCATTGTGGTGTCGCACGCTTTCTGGCCCTTCGTCGAGGAGTCCTGCGGCCTGGCGTTTCGTCGAGACAACGTCTACCTGGTTCCCGACATGTACGGCGTGGGCATGCCCGGACACCTGGGCTGGGTAGAGCTGGCCAACACGGTATCCCCCGAAAAGATACTCTTCGCAAGCGCCTACCCCATCGTCGGCGTGGAAGAGCTTGTCGCAGGCTACCTCCGACTGCCGTTCCGGAACGACACGATCCGCGACATGGTGATGGGAGGCAACGCGGCCCGTTTGCTGGGCATTTCGCTCTAAGCCAGCGAACCCACCAAAGCGAAACCCAGGCCAGGGAATCCAACACCTTGAACGCGCCCGCTGTTCAGCACCCGCGCCTTCCCGTGGATCTCATCACGGGCTTTCTGGGCAGTGGCAAAACGACCCTCATCAACGCTGTCTTGCGAGACCCGGCGTTCGCTCAGAGCATGGTCATCGTCAACGAATTCGGCTCGATTGGCCTGGACCATCTTCTGATATCCAGCGCCGAAGACAACGTCGTTTTGCTTGAATCGGGTTGCCTGTGTTGCGCCGCGTCAGGCTCCCTGCGCGACACACTGATCGACCTCTTCGCTAGCCGCACTAGCGCCCGTGTGCCCGACTTCAAGCGCATCATTGTCGAGACCAGTGGGCTCGCGCATCCCGCGCCTCTTCTTGCGACGCTGCTCAGCGATTCCGCCGTCACCCAGCGGTGCGAGCTATCGAAAGTCGTCACACTGGTCGACGCCGCACTCGGCTTCGAGACGTTGACGCGCTATGTGGAAGCGCGCCGGCAGGTGGGCTTCGCAGACCGTCTTGTGATCAGCAAAACGGACACCGCCACGACCAAGGCAATCACCACCTTGCGCGCACAGCTGGGTCAGATCAATGGCCACGCTGACGTGGTGCATTGGCAGCAAGGCCAGCCGGCCGCGCCGATCCTGACGGCGAAAGCGCCCGTGGTGCGTCCCGTGCCTGCGCCAGCCGCCTGGCTGCGGGGCCCTCTTCGGGCGCAGTATGCAGACGACGCAGTAGCCAATGAACAAGACGCCGATGCACATGGCGCGGCCTTTGCCCAGGTCTCGTCAAAGGTTCTGCACATCGACGCCGCGATGTGCTGGCAGCAATATGCCCTCTTGACGAGCACGCTCACCCAGCGTTTCGGACGTCGGGTGCTCCGATGCAAAGGTCTGGTGGCTATCGCCGACGACGCGCGCCGCTGGGTGGTCCAGGGCGTGCAGGGCCATTTCTCTGCACCAACACCGCTGGCCCATTCACACGCCTCGCCAAAAAACAGCTACCTCGTTTGCATTCTTGAATCTGTGACGCAAGACGAGTGGGATGACGTCGCAGTTTTACTTTCTTCCTCTATCGAAGCTCTGTCCCATAACCCATGACATCCAACTACGTTCTTCGCGGTGGCACGGTGGTTAGCGCCGACCGCGACCCCTTGCCCCAAGACATTCTGGTCGCAGACGGCCGGATTGCCGCCTTGCTTGAACCGTCTACCCCTGTCGCCGCTGGCATGACAGAACGCCGAATCGACGGTCTTCATGTGTTCCCTGGACTTGTCGAAGCCCATATGCATTTCGGCTTTGGCGAAAAGATCACGGAATACGAAACCGAAACCGCGCATGCGGCGATCGGTGGTTTCACGACCGTCCTGGCGCACTTCCTCAACAACGAAGCCTATGGCGACGTGTACCAGCGTGAACAAGCCTATGCCCGTCCGCGTGCGCACACCGACTACGGCTTTCACTTCAGCACCGCTTCCGAGCTGCACTTGCTCGAGCTCAACGCGTATGTGAAGAACTATGGGGTCACGTCGTTCAAGTACTTCATGAACTTCAAGGGCGAGGAAGGTCGCTACCTCGGTTTGGATGGCACCGACGATGGTTTCTTCCACGCGCTGATGCAGAAGTCCGCCGACATCGGGGGCGTGACGCTCATTTGCCATACCGAGAACATCGAGATCGTCAACCGCTTGCGCAACGCGCAACTCGACCGCGGCCTGGACAATCTTCTGCAATGGGAATCCATCAAGCCTCCCATCACAGAAGCAGAGGCCTGCGTGCGGGCGATGTTTCTGGCCGAACGGGCCGGCGCCACCATCTACATCCCGCACATGAGTTCTCGCATGGGCCTGGACGAGGTGAGGCAATGGCGGCAGCGCTACGACCGCGTCTACGTCGAGACTTGTCCTCACTACCTGACACACACCAGCGACATGGACCTGGGCGGCATGGGAAAGGCCAATCCACCATTTCGCAACCGCAGCGAACAGGACGCGCTGTGGGAGGGACTCTTCGACGGGAGCATCGACGTTGTCGCCTCTGATCATTGCCCTCGAAAACGCGCCACCAAAGACAAGTCGCTATGGCTCGCCTCGCAAGGCTTCCCTGGTACGGCCACCATTCTCCCGGTGTTGCTCCACGAGGGGTACCACAAGCGCGGCCTGTCCTTGCGCCGCATTTGCCAGTTGGTGGCGACGAACCCGGCGCGCATCTTCGGCATCGATGATCGCAAAGGCTCGCTCGTGCCGGGAATGGATGCCGACATCACGCTGGTGAACCTGGACCTTGAGCGCGTCGTTCGACACGAAGACCTCCTCTCCTTCTCGGACTACAGCATCTACGACGGATGGACCTTCAAAGGATGGCCCGTCGAGACCATTCTTCGCGGCAAGACCGTGATGCTTGACGGCAAGTTGACAGGCGCACCTGGCGATGGGCGATACCTCTTCCGCCGCAATGACGGCAGCGTCGAACTTCAAGACGCCTGACCGCTTGATTACCTCTTATCTTTCTTTGGATCCTGCCACTATGAATATCTGGGACGACGTCATCACGACCGACGAACAGCAAGCCTACGCAGCGGCCGGCTTTGGGCGCCCAAGCGGCCTCGGCCAACGCCCTGCGCTACTGATCATTGACGTGCAGTACCGCACCGTTGGTACCGCGCGCATGCCCTTCTATGAGGCCATCAAGGAGTTTCCGACGTCGTGCGGAGACGTCGCCTGGGACGCCGTGAGCGCGATGGAACCATTGATCGCGCTATTTCGCCGCCGCAACTGGCCGGTCATGTACCCACACGTGGCACCCAAGGTGAATTCCGAGGGCGGTCGACTGGCCGAGAAAATTCCCGCCATCATGGGTGTCGCGGCCAAGGGATACGAATTCCCACCACAAGTCGCACCCATGGCGGGAGACGTCTTGCTGCCCAAAAAGCATCCCAGCGCCTTCTTCGGCACCGCTTTGTGCAGCCACCTGATTGACCATCAAGTGGACACCGTGGTTGTCGTGGGTTGCAGCACCAGCGGCTGCGTGCGTGGAACCGCCGTGGACGCTTTCTCGCTGAACTTCAAGGTCGCGATCCCCCAGGAATGCGTTTACGACCGCAGCATCACTTCCCACAAAGTGAACCTTTTCGATTTGGCGCAGAAATATGCAGACGTCAAACCCACGGCCGATCTGATCGCGCAACTCGGCGCCATTCGCTAAGCACAACCCCACACGCAACATGGCACCAAATCCCACCCCTGGTCAGCGGTTTCGCTCTGCCCTTCAGCAGGAGAATCCACTGCAGATTGTTGGCGCAATCAATGCCCACCACGCGCTCCTGGCCGAGCGCGCAGGCTTTAAAGCTCTCTACCTCTCTGGCGGCGGCGTTGCAGCCGGCTCGTTGGGCTTACCCGACCTGGGTCTCAACACCATGGATGACGTCCTAACGGACCTGCGCCGCATCACAGATCGCTGCGAAACACCGATTCTGGTCGATATCGACACCGGATTTGGCCCGAGTGCGTTGAACATCGGACGCACCGTCAAAAGCCTGATCAAGTTTGGCGCCGCCGCGTGCCACATCGAAGACCAGGCGGGCGCCAAACGCTGTGGGCACCGGCCCGGGAAAGAAGTCGTGACAGCGGACGAGATGGTCGATCGCATCAAGGCCGCTGTCGACGCGCGTACCGATGCGAACTTCTATCTCATCGCACGAACCGATGCGATCGCCACCGAGGGCGTGGAGGCAGCGCTCGAACGATCAGCACGGTGCGTCGAGGCAGGTGCCGATGCCATCTTCGCCGAGGCCGCCTACGACCTGGACATCTACCGACGCTTCAGCGAAGCGCTGCGAGCGCCCATCCTGGCCAACATCACCGAGTTCGGCCAAACGCCGCTCTACACCGTCGACGAGCTCGCTGCGGTGGGCGTCGGGATGGTGCTGTATCCGCTGAGCGCGTTCCGCGCCGCCAACAAAGCGGCCGAGCGGGTGTACACGAGCATTCGTCGCGACGGTTCGCAGCAGGCCGTCGTCGACCAGATGCAGACGCGCGCCGAGCTTTACGAGTGCATTGGCTACCACGCTTTCGAACAACAGCTAGATCAACTTTTTTCAGGAAAGAAGCGACTCCCATGAAAACCCAAAAAACCCTCCTTGCACACGGTTTCCGTGCAACTGGCTGCCTCTTCGCCGGGCTCGCACTCTGGGCCGGACTACAGGCAAGCGTGCATGCCCAGACCTATCCCAGCCGCCCGGTCAAGGCTGTGGTCGCGTACCCGCCGGGGGGCGTCAATGACATCCTCGTGCGCCACATGGCACCAACCCTGGGCAACGCACTGGGACAACCTCTCGTCGTGGAGAACGTCGCCGGCGCCAATGGCGTTATCGGCAACCAATATGCGGCCCGGGCGACACCCGATGGCTACACCATTCTGTTTTCCAGTACACCGCTGGCCATCAACGCCTCGCTGTACCCCAATTTGCCGTTCGACACGCTTCGTGCATTCAAACCGGTTTCAATGATTCTCAAGGGAACGTTCGTCATGGCGGTGCATCCCTCCGTCCCTGCCCGAACCGCCAAAGAGTTCATCGAACTGGCCCGTAGCGCTCCCGGCAAGTACAACTTTTGCTCCTCGGGCATCGGCTCACCGGCCCACCTCAACGGCGAGCTGCTCAAACAGGCTTCAAAGACGAGCTTTGTCCACATTCCCTACCGAGGCGCTGGCCCTTGCATCAGCGATCTGGTAGGCGGAAAAGTCGAGGTGGTGTTCGAAGGATTGGCGCCGCTGCTTCCGCATATCCAGTCGGGCCGACTTCGCGCGTTGGCCGTCATGGGCGAGGCTCGATCTCCTGCTCTGCCCGATGTGCCGACCATTGCCGAAGCCACGGGTCTCAACGGGCTCTCAGCGGACGCATGGTATGGCGTCTTCGTTCCCGCCAACACGCCCGATGCCGTTGTCAACACACTGCATGACGCCATCGGAAAGACAATGACGAATGCCGATGTGGCCAAACGGCTTGCAGAGCTGGGATTGAATGCCGCACTCAGCACGCCAGACGAACTCGCCCAGCGACTTCGTTCAGATGTGGCGAAGTGGGAGAGGGTCATCAAGACCGCGGACGTCAAAGTTGACCGCTGATCTCGACTACACCGCAGGCTTCCAGCACGTGAGGTCGGCGTCCAGGCTACTGCTGCGTGCAGACGCCGTGGACGCGGTCTCAGAGGAAGCCGATCGCCTGGGCTGTCAGAGGTTGATGCTAGTCGCAGGGCGCCGCACCAGCACCTCGGAGGTGTTCACGCGGATCCGACACAACTTGGGATCTCGCGTGGCCACGGTCTACGATGAGGTCGTGCAGCATGCTGGCACCGACAGCATCACCAAAGGATTGGCCAAGGGACAGGCCACGAACATCGATGGCCTCGTCGCCGTGGGTGGGGGAAGTGCGATCGATACCGCCAAGGCCATTGCACTGGTGCTGGCCGAGGGCGGGCAGATCGAAGACCACGCCAGTGTCCTCACCCCGTCCGGGCAACTGGTGGCACCGCCACTCAGCAAGGCAAAGCTTCCCATCTTTGCCGTGCCATTGACAGCCTCTGCAGCGGAAGTCACGCCAGGTCTGAGCGTGCGCGGTGCCGACGGCCGAAAGCTCCTTTTCTGGGACGCCCAGCTCGCCGCGCGCGTCATCTTCCTGGATCCCAAGGCAAACCTCGACGTGCCGGCCGCACTGATGGCCCGCACAGCGATGAATGCATTGGCTCACGCTGCCGAAGGTCTCTACTCCCTCGCTCGCAGCCCCATCACAGACGCCATCGCGCGTGAGAGTGCAAGACGGCTCGGTCGCGCCATGCCCGCCATGGCCAAGGATCCGCGGTCCGTTGCTGCGCGCGGCGAGTTGCTTCTTGGGGCTCACCTCTCGGGGCACGTAATCAGCAATGCGCGCACCGGCATCGGTCATGCCGTATGCCACTGCCTTGGCGCCCTGGGCGGGCTCACCCATGGCGATGCCCATTCGGTCATGTTGCCCCATGTGCTGCGATTCAATCGCTCCGCAGCCCCTGAGGCCTTGCAGGCATTGGGAGCGGCTCTTCTGGACCGCCCGGAGTCGAGTACCGACGCCGAAGAGGCCATCCGCGGTATCCAATCACTTCAGCAAGCCCTGGGCCTTCCCACACGTCTGCGTGATCTCGGCGTCGATTCGGAACTCCTGCCGGAGATTGCGCAACACGCCGTGCGTGAGCGCGGGATTCTGTTCAACCCACTCCCCGTAAAAGATTCTTCTGCCGTGCTGGATCTCCTGAAGTCTGCCTGGTAGAAACTTCCCCAACGACCACTTCAAAACTCAAGGTATCCCATGATTATCGATGTACGCTGCCGCATCACCCTGCCCGAAACCGGCGCGTTCTTTGCCGAGCTGGCCAAACAACGCGGTGTGAACACGTCAGGCACAGAAGGCTTCTTCGCCGAACTTGCTGAAGTCGGCATCACCACGGCCGTATCGGTCTGCGGCAACAACCCTACGATCAAGATTGGCCGCGTAGCGCCCCCTGATCGCACCACCCCCAACGACCTGATGGCTTCGCTACAAAGCGAAAACCCAGGCAAGTTCATCGGTGTGGCCGGTATCGACACGGGCAACGTCTATCACGATGCGATGCAGGAACTGGAACGTGCGCACAAGATGGGATTGCGTGCCGTCTTTCTCGAACCGGGTCATTCCCCGGGCTGCGACATCGACGATCGGCGCCTGTACCCGTTTTATGAAAGATGCGTCGAACTGAACATGACGGTGATGCCGCAAACCTCCGGGCCTACCGGTGGCCGCAACATCGACTACGCACATCCACGCCACATCGACCAGATTGCCGAAGATTTTCCGACCATGAGAATCATCGCTGGCCATGCTTGCTATCCCTACATCCGGGAAGCCATCATCGTGGCCGCGCGCCGTGAAAACGTCTACGTATCGCCCGATTCCTATCTGTTCGACATGGGCACGGAAGACTGGATTACCGCTGTCAACTCCAACCACTATGGCGTGTCCGACCGCTTCCTGTTCGGCACCGCCTACCCCGCTGTGGCATTGAAGCCCTATATGGAACGGTTCTTCGCATTGCCGTGGAAAAAAGAGGTGCTGCCCAAGATGCTCTATCAGAACGCCCTGCGCGCATTCGATCTTGAATCCGACCCCGTCTATCGCGATCTCTACAAACTGGGTTCTTGAAAACGTTCTAAGGCTACGCTGAACAAGGTCCGATGTGGCGCGGTGCTTGCATGTGGTGCTGCTGCACAAACAGGCAGGTGAAGATGAAACAGCAAACTCTTGCGATAGCAGCCGATCAAGGCGAAGGATTCGAGCATTACCGCAAGCCGACCAAGCGCGATGCGTTCCTGGCGAAGATGCAGGAGATCGTGCCCTGGCGGGCATTGTGCGAGGTGATCGAACCGCACTACCCCAAGGCGGGCAACGGGCGCCCGCCGATCGGACTGGAGCGCATGCTGCGGATGTACTTCGTACAGCACTGGTTCAACCTGGCCGATGAGGCTTGCGAGGAGGCGCTGCTGGACAGCACGGCGCTGCGGCGCTTCGTGGGCATAGACCTCGGACGTGAACGCGTGCCCGACGGCACCACGTTGCTGAAGTTCCGTCGTCTGCTGGAGAAGCACAAGCTGGGCGAGGCGCTGTTTGCCAAGGTGGGCGAGGTTCTTCAGACGCAAGGCTTGAAGCTGGGCACGGGCACCATCGTGGACGCCACCATCATCGGCGCGCCCAGTTCGACCAAGAACGCTGACAAGCAGCGCGACCCTGAGATGCACCAGACGCGCAAGGGTCAGCAGTGGTATTTCGGCATGAAGATGCACATCGGCGTGGACAGCCGCACCGGGCTGGCCCACAGCGCCGTGGTGACGGCGGCCAACGTGCACGACAAACACGCGCTGTCCGAGCTTCTGCACGGCAACGAGCAGCGCGTGTACGGCGACAGCGCTTACGCCAGTCAGAAGGCGCTGATCGCATCCAAGGCGCCCAAGGCCCGGGACTTCACCAACCAACGCGTTCGCAAGGACGGCGAGATCGACGAGGCCGAGCGCTCGAAGAACCACAACAAGTCCAGGGTCCGCGCGCGAGTCGAACACGTCTTCGCCGTGGTCAAGCGGCTGTGGGGCTTTGCCAAGGTGCGCTACCGAGGTCTTGCCAAGAACGCCACACGCGCATTCGTGGTTCTGGGTTTGGCTAACATCTACCTGGCGCGACAGCGCCTCATGGCTTGAGTGCGCCCGAAGCGCACGTCAAGTGCGCATCTCGGGCCGGAAAGGCAGCGCCTCGCCGAGAATTTGCCCGACTTCCCAGCATCGCTCACGCCAAGCCAGGTGCATCGCTCAATTCAAGGGCTTGATCAGCGTAGCCCTAAGGATGAACCTGTCCCCCGCGTATCGGAGGGGTTTTTCCGCGTAGAACGCGGCCAGACCAGTCATGGACCAGGTTCTTTGACGGCGCCGTTTGGAACCACCTATGATGGGTGCTGATTGGCAGTTTTCTGCCCTCGCTGGCGCCATGCCAGCATGCAACGCATGATCGACCCGGCTCCCGGGTACCCGAGGCTCACCGCCTCGGTGTAGAGGTCACATCCCAAGCCTAGTTCGCCCAGTTGGCACAGATGCGCCGGCAAAGCCGAACTACGCCTTGTCCATGGTCGACAGACCACATTGGAAAACACAACATGAACGACAAAAAACGAAGCGGCGCCGTGGGTATCACGCGCGGCGCCGGGCTGGTGCTCGTGCGCGAGCAGAAAGGGCACCATGGCACGCAATCACTTTGACATCGAGCGACCGCGCCGAATAAACATCGCCATCGCCGGCTACGACGGCGCAGCGAGCAGCAAGGCTCGAGACGAGCGCAAGGCGAAGGAGAAAGCACGCAAGCAACGGGCGACCGTCGCCGCGCAGCAAATGCGCGTTGAAGAGGCGGTGACCAAAGCAACGGTCGCGGGCGCAAAAGCGGAAGCGGACCTGGAGCAGATCAACCGACTTTCAACCTCGCGCAAGCACGTGCAGGACATGAACGCACTGCTTGCCGCATTCAGTCCCGGAACTGGCGCCGATTCGGACGACGACGCTGTCCACAAGGAAGCACTTCGGCAAGAAGAGCTTCGCGAGGAAGAGCGCCGAGAAGAGGAACGCCGCCTGGAAGAACTGCGTGAAGAAGAAGCAAGAAGCCAGGACGGGGGCTGAGCAATGCGAGTTTCGCAATACAACCAGTTCCGTGTACTGACCGACGTGGCAAACGACTTCGGATCGCTGGTCGCGAGCGGAGCAGTGGTTGACGTTAGCGCCAGTGTTTCGCGAACCTTCAGCGGTGCGTCGGTGGCTATCGAAGCCGACACCTACGAGCGCTTCGTCGAGTGGAACGGCATGGCAATGCGCGAGCATGGATTGCACCTGGAGCCGCGTCTTCGCTTGATGGCGGTGATCGAGACTGTCGCCTACCTTGGGACGAAGGTGCAAGAAAGTGTGTTCGTCTGCCGTGCTGTCGACGTCCATGGGCGTGATTCGCGCGCTCGCCGTGCGCTGTTCACGCTGCGCCCGGTCAATTGCAAAGCGAGACAGGCCTGGGTGATCGAGGCAGTCAAGCTCTGAACAACAAGAATCGAAGGGCCCCTCGCAAGAGGGGGCTTTTCCAAGCGCCCTGCAACCAGGGTGTTTGAACAAGCTGGCGCATCGCCTATGCCGATGCCGCCTTCACCGTACATCAGGAAGCCTTAGCGCGACCCGATGCTCCTCTGGAGTTCCAAGCCCAGGGGGGCCGAAATCAACCTCAACAACCTTCGCGGGAATGCACGCCACTCCCGCAGGGGAGGGTGTGTTTTCCGCATTTCTTCCAAGGAAATGGAGAAACACATGGCATCCAATGCCCAACAAAGCTCGCGCAACGCTCAGGCGTCGCTGTGGGTTGGCGGCCTCACGATGGACGACTTCGAGATCCCATCTCAGAAGACCGAAATTGCGATGATCGCCTCCGTCATCACCAAGGTGGCATTCGACATGGCTGAACCTGTGTCGCAGGCACCCGAAGATGGCGAGAACGTCGAAGTGCTCAACAGCGCCGAGGCCGTCGATGGTGATGCCCTGGGCAGCATCGTTGACCAGGTCCTGGCCGGGTGGGGCGAGAACGACAATGATCTGGACATTGCGATTCGCAAGACGCTGTGGCCATTGATCGACTCGGATGACTACCGCCCTTCGGCCTCGGCCGAGCAGCGCATCCAAGCCAACATCGATGCGATCAAGCTGATGCAACGACTGTCGCAAGACAAGTCCAAGCCCAGCTCGCAGGAGATGATCCAGCTGCTGAAATACAGTGGTTGGGGCGGCTCCGCAAGGGTCTTTTCACCGGATGGTTCTACACCGCATGCCCTGTCGGCGCTGCGCGATGAGCTCAAGGTGTTGACCAGCGAGCGGGAGTTTGCAGCGATGCAGTCTTCCGTGAACACCGCGTTCTACACCGACCCCTATCTGGTGCAAGCGCTCTGGCGAATCGTGGCCCAACTGGGTTTCGAGGGTGGCCGGGTGCTGGAGCCAGCGGCGGGCGTGGGCCACATCATTGCCGGCATGCCGCAGGCGATGGTGGCAAAAAGCGAACTTACCGCGGTCGAGCTCGACCCGGTGAGCGCAAACATCCTCGAGGCCAACTTCGCCCCGTACGGACTGCAGGTGCATGCCTGTGGCCTGGAAGAAGCGAGGCTGCCCACGGCGTTCTACGACCTCGTCGTCACGAACGCGCCCTTCGGTAAGTACAAGACCAAGGACGTGAGCAAGGCCCCGTATGCCGACTGGAGCATCCACAACTACTTCCTTGGCAAGGGGCTGGAGTTGGTGCGACCGGGCGGTCTCATGGTGGTGATCACGACGCGACAGAGTCTTGACAGCGTCTCGAACAAGCATCGCCAGTGGATTTCGGCTCACGCCGAGCTGCTGGGAGCGTTTCGTCTCCCGACCATGGCGTTTGAGTCGTTTGCAAACACGCAAGCGGTGACGGACATCCTGGTGTTCAAGCGTCGTGAACTTCCCGACTACGCCGTCAAGGCTTCATGGGTGGAGATTGGCGGCGCGAACGATCCCATGTTCAAGGCGGGCGAGACAGCTGAAAAGCATGTCTACAACCGCTCGGTCGGCCGGTCGCTGCTGCAGAAGGCGTCGATCAACAGCTACTACCTGCGAAACCCCGAACTCGTTCTGGGCAAGCTGGAGTGGAAGTCGGGCCAGTATGGCGAGGAGGCACTTCCGGTTTTCGATGCAGGTATCGAGGAACTGGGGGAGGCGCTGAACCAGCTGATCGACAAGAAGATCCCGAAAGGGGTCTACGAAGCGCGCAGGGAAGGATTCGCCGAAGCACCGGTGAGTTCGATGCAGCGCTACAACAACAGCACTCAAGCCCTGCCGGGTTCGTTCGTGCTGCGAAACGGCGCAATCTGCATCTCCGAAGGGGAGGAGCTGATTGAGGTTGACTCCCTGTATGTGGGTACGGCGCGCAAGCGTGTGCTCGGGATGTTGGAAGTGCGCGATGCGGTGAAGACCGTGATCGAGTTCCAGGCGTCGTCGCAAGACGATGCACATCTGGCGATGCACCAGACCCACCTGAACAAGGTCTACGACGCCTATGTGGCGCAGATGGGATACCTGAGCACCACGGCAAACAGCCGTGTGATGCGCGGGGACCCCAGCTGGCCTCTGATGCTGGCGTTGGAGATCTGGGACGATGAGGAAGGCAAGGCTGTCAAGGCCGACATCTTCTCCAAGCGCACCGTTGGACAAGTGGAACTGCCTGTGAAGGTGGATACCGCGAAGGACGCGATGCTGCTGAGCCTGGCCGTCTACGGTCAGATCGTTCTGAAAGACATGGCCATGCGAACCGGGAAGCCGGTGATGGAGGTCGTGAAGGAGCTAAAGGAGCACGGCACGGCGTTTCGCGATCCGGTGCTGGCGCGCTGGGTTCCGGCCGATGAGTACCTCTCCGGCAATATCCGCGAGAAGATCACGCAAGCTAAGGCCGCCGGGGCCGCTTACGAGAGCAACATTGCGGCGCTGGCGGCAGTGGTGCCGGCAGACCTGGGACCGGCCGAGGTGGAAGCCCGTTTGGGAGCACCTTGGATCCCGAGCGACGTCATTGAGACGTTTGCGACGGAACTGGTCAACGCGCAAAAGCGCGATGTCACGGTGGCATATGACGCAAACACGGCAACGTGGAGTGTCAAAACGCAGCACCAACTGCAGTACGTGGGAGACCACACGCTGCAGCGAACGAAATGGGGAACGGAAAAGCGCTGTGCGCTTCAGCTGGTGGAAGCCGCGCTGAACCAGCAGCCGCCGACTGTGACGATGCTCATCGACGGAAAGACGGTGGTCGACCGCCAGGCGACGCTGAATGCACGCGAGAAGTGGCAGGCGATCCGCGACCAATTCCGGTTGTGGGTCTACCAAGACGACGCGCGACGCGACAGGCTGCTGCGCCTCTACAACGACACGTTCAACCAAGTCGTCCCGCGACGATTTGATGGATCACACCTTCAGCTGCCGGGCATGAGCGCGGTGGTGGTGCCTTACCCGCACCAGAGGGACGCCATCTGGCGAATCGTCGTGAATGGCAACACCCTGCTGGCGCATTGCGTCGGTGCGGGCAAGACGCTCACGATGATTGCAGCAGGCATGGAGTTGCGCCGACTCGGCAAAGCTCGCAAACCGCTGCACGTGGTTCAGGGATCGACCCTTGAGCAGTACTGTGCCGAAGCATTGCGCCTGTATCCGCAGAGCAAGGTGCTGATGGCATCAAAGGAAGACCTCAGTGGCGACAAGCGCCGAACCTTTGTGGCACGCGTGGCCACCGGGGACTGGGATGCCGTGGTGATGACGCAATCGACCTTCGAGAGGCTGATGCTGAGTCCCGCGGTTCAAAAAGACTTCATCGACTCGATGTTGGAGGAGGCGCGTATGTCGCTGAACCTGACGTCGGATTCGGGCGCAAAGAGATCCATCAAGGAAATCGAGCGACGGATGAAGGACTACGATGCCAAGCTGCAACGCCTGGTGGAGAGTGACAAGACCGATGACACCACGGTCTGGTTCGATGAACTCGGTGTGGACCACTTGTTCATTGACGAGGCTCACGCCTACAAGAACCTGCAGAAGATCACCAAGATGCCACGCATCGCGGGGATTCCGAACTCCGCCTCACAGCGGGCGTTTGACGTGTACATGAAGACGCGAGTCATCATGAGCGCACGCGGGGACAAGGAGGAGGGGCTGACCATGGCAACGGCTACGCCGCTTGCGAACTCGATCTGCGAGATGCACACCTTCCAGGTGTACTTGCAGCCGCAGACGCTTCGGCGCTACGGCATCTTCGAGTTTGACGCCTGGGCTGCAAGCTTCGGCGAAAGCGTTACGGGCATCGAGCTGGCACCGGATGGCAGCGGATTCAGGACCAACACCAGGTTCTGCCGCTTTTCCAACCTGCCGGAACTGATGGCGATCTTCAAAGGGGTCGCCGATGTGAAGACGAAGAGGATGTTGAACCTTCCGACACCGAAGATCGAGGGCGGTAAGCCCCAAGTCATGGTGTCCGAGCCCAGTAATGTGCTCAAGGAGTTCATTCAAGGACTGGTGAAACGCGCGGACAAAATCCGCAATCGTGGAGTCAAGCCTGAGGATGACAACATGCTCGCGGTCACCAATGACGGGCGCCGTGCGGCGATTGACGTGCGAATGGTTCTGCCGTTTGCGCCGTTCGATCCAGCCGGCAAACTCGCGAAGGTGGCCAACAATGTGCACCGCATCTGGCAAGACGGGTTGCAGCAGCGGGTGACGCAGCTGGTCTTCAGTGATCTGGGCACGCCTGGCGCGCCGGGTCTGTCGGTGTACGAGGAGGTCAAACGACTGTTGATCGCCAACGGGATTCCCGAAGGCGAGATCGAGTTCATCCAGGACCATGCGAGCGACAGTGCGAAAGCGAAGTTGTTCAAACGGGTGCGGGATGGCGTCGTGCGCGTCCTGTTCGGTTCCACGGCCATGCTTGGGACCGGCACCAACGTGCAGAACAGGCTGAGGGCGGTTCATCAGATTGACGCCCCCTGGCGTCCGTCTGATGTGGAGCAGCGTGACGGCCGATGCGATCGCCAGGGCAACCTGTGCGAGAGCGTTGAGTTGTGGCGCTATGTGACCGAGGGCTCGTTCGACAGCTACAGCTGGAACCTGCTGGATGTGAAAGCCCGATTTATCGACCAGGTGATGACGGCAGAACAGGGGCTGCGCACCGTGGAGGACATCTCCATGACGGCTCTGTCCTATGCAGAGATCAAGGCGATTGCGTCGGGAAATCCGCTGGTGCTGGAGAAGGCCTCGGTGGACGCTACGGTGCAGAAACTGTCGCTGAAATTCGACCACTACGAGCAGGACCGCTGGAAGATGGGGCGCCGAAAGGCGGACCTGCAGCACCGGCTCAAGTGGATCGAGGACAACATGCCAGAGGCCGAGGGCGTATCTCGCGAGGCTGCGGCAGTCACGACTCAAACGCGATTCGAACCCCTGCTGGCAACGGCAGCGGCTGCAATGGCGGGCGAGTTCGACAACTGCCTGGCGGTAGGCCTGGCACTGAAAGCTGTGTCGGCTGTCCTTGGCGGTGACGTCAAGTTCGGCCAGATCGGAAACTTCGCGCTGGAGACCAGCCGCTGGGGTGGGACCACTGACCTCGTGTTGGTGGACCAGACCATGGGCCTTCGTGCCCGTGTGGATCGGCCTCCGATGCACGACAGGCATGGCGTGGGCGTGGCGACCTATGAGGGCATCAAGGCCTTTGTGGAAATGCCCGCAAAGCTGCGAGAAGAGTTTGGTCGCAAGACTGAAGAACTCGCCGGCATCCAGGCCTTGCTTGACCAAGACTTCGAGTTCCGCGAGGAGCTTGAAGCCGCGCGCAAGCGTCAACGCGAAATCGAGGCCGAACTGGACCTCGACAAGTCGGCGGCTGGCACTTCAGCAATGGAGTCCGAAGCCGCCTGATTCTCTTAGAACCCCCTGTTGCCGAAAGGCGCAGGGGTTTTTCTTTGGCCGGTGAACATTTAGCGAGTGCTAGGTGCTGAGAATCTGAGCAATCTAGCGCGGCCCCATGGGCGACCGGGGTTGTGTGGACCTTGAGGCATTGTCATGGTTCAGTTATCCCCAGAATCGGTGGATATCTCAGCTCCGAATCGATCTCACGCAGCTGGTAAATGAGGGCGGACAACGCGCGCCGCAGCTTCGACAGTGCTCTCACCTTCGAATTCGCGAACGTTCAAGCCTGCCATGACTATTCCCCGAGGTGCCGCCGGATTTGCAGCTCAAATGGGGGAGGTGCTGCTCGCTTAAGCAGGGGATTGCGCCTGCGGGATAGGTCACCACGACGGTAGGGCCGTAGCCGGTGACGGGCGTGCGACAGCAGGCGAAAAGGGGTGGTTGAGAGTGGTGCCCCCTGGGCGATATGGGGTCTATCGAGCCCGTTGAATAAAAGATAAATAACTAGCGGAAGGGCGAATGTGACACGAGCTCCGGAGACGTCACGATACTACAAGGCCCCTATTGATTGACCTTTTGCCTTCCTTGTGCCTGCCTTGCGGCCGGCGCGCCCGTGTCTTTCGAGTGGCAGGTGTTCAGTGGCGCGTGAGGCGAGGTTTAGCCGGAGGAGGGGGAGTTTGGTGTTGATATAGCATGCTATTCATATATGTTTTATTTAAAGCACGACTCCCATTCGAAGCCCTTGCCCCCGCAACTTGACTCCTCCATCGCCAACGTCGACCGGGGCATCACGTCCGACCCCATCAAAAGCTGAATAAACATGAAGTCCACCACCAATCGCAACGCGCTAGTCGATACACCTCCCCCAAAGCGTGGCCGTGGCCGCCCTCGTATCCACCCCATCGCGCCTAATCTCGGCCCCGAGCCCGAGCCGATCGCGCCACCACCACATGGGCGCATCAACCCCGCCGCCCCGAATCACCTGCAAGCCGTGCAGAGCTGGAGCGAGATCTGCCGCACCAAGCGCCCCCGCGCCATGGCCCCAAGCAGCATCGCGGCCAACGAAGTACTGTGGGGCGGGTGGTGCCAGTGGCTCGCGGCTCAGGCTCTGCACTGGAGCGATGCCTCCACCAACAACGTGCGCGCCTTCCTGGACGGGCCCGCGCCAAGCCTGCGCCGGCGCAGGCGCCCTCCGCTCAACCCCGCCCGTATGTCAAGTCTCACGCGCGTGCGCTACTTTCGCGTGCTCAAAGGCATCTACGAAAACGCTGTCACCCAGCGCTGGATAGAGCAAGCGCCCACCATGGACGCCCCCCAGCCGGCCTACATTGCCAAAGACGCCCAAGGCGCAGTACTAGCCCCTGGCGTGCTTGAGCGGCTGCAAAACACCAACCTGCTTCGGCAGACGTTCGCGCCCAGCACCGATAGCTACCGTCAGTGGTGGTTGCTGCGCGACCGCGCGATCGTCGCCCTGACAGCCGAGACGGGCATCACGAGTGCGGAGCTGATTAACCTGAAGCTTTCCGACCTGGGCGCAGGCGGGCTCAACATCCTGCGTGCCATGGATGCGGCAGCGCAGCGTTCCCTACATGGCGACGAGCCGAACGAAAGCACCGACCTGAACGTGACCAAAGTTTCCGTGGATAACCCTTGTGGGGCCCGCATGCCCCGGGCCCCTGTCGTGCTCACCATTGCGCCTTCGCTCACTTTGCAAGGTAGAAGCCTCACGCTGCCCGCGCGCGTGTGCGAGACGCTGCTGCCATGGGTCAAACTGCGCGAACACCTGTTCACACGCACCGCAGCCCGCCTGGGCCAGGCCAGCGAGCGAGATGCCTTCTTACACCGGCACAGCCTGCGAGGTCCGCTTTTCCCGTCGCGTCAGAAGCGCCGACGCACAGCGCAATCCGACTCTCCGCACGAGGACACTCAGCTACCAACCAGCGCTGCGTTTTACCCCATGGAGAGCGCTGCTCTGTACCTGATCTTCAAGCGAGCCTTCGCGGGCTTGAGCGAAGCGACCATGCCCGAAAAAGGCCAGCCACAGGATGCGTCGCCGCTGCTTGAGCACCATGGAGCCCGGGGACCATCGGTCATCCGCAACACGCTCATCCAGCTCTGGCTGAGGACACTGAGCGAGGAGGAGGTGCAGTGGCGCGCGGGCTTCAAGACCATTGAGAGCCTGCGCGTAATCGCGCGAGGCGCCGGGATTGAAACGAGCTCTGAAGACGATTCACAAAACTTGGAACATCCAGATGCAGCCACTGCTCCAAAACATCATGTCAGGCGCTGACATCCTGAAATCCTTCATGTTCATTGGTCTCGCAACGATTTCAAGGTACGCAACGCTACCAACCGATGCAGGTCACGTTGTGTTGCGACGTCCGCCCTCACAACCGTAGAATTCGCTTCACCTTGGTGTTCGCACCATTCGCTGTCCCCGTGACCGCAAGCAACAGAGGCTTCCTTTGCGAAGCCGCTGCTTGAAATAGCTGCAGCTCCTCCGTAGGTTCAGTGCTCACACAGCGCGGAACTTTGCTGCACCGCCAGGGCCTCCTGGTGGCGCAGTTCTCACGGTTCATGGACCTCTCATCGCCGGTGCGCGTCGTTCCTTGTGTGCTTTCTCCCGCGAGAGTGCACAAGGGGCGACGTGCCCGGCAACACATTGGAGAGCCCCATGAACATGACGACTTCCGTCCCCCAGATTCGTGAACCTCTGGCCACGCCTGTCTTGATCCAAGCTGGCGTGCCGGTGCAGCACGTCCTGTGGTTCAACCGCTTGAGTCCCAGCGCGAAGATGCGTGCACTGACCACCCAGCGTGGCACCGAGATCCTGAACAGCGTTCGCGACTTCATGACCGTCTTGGCCCACGTGAACAAGGCGAACGTGGCCGCCTGAGGTTACCTATCCGAAGCCCCCTTGCAGCAATGCGAGGGGGCTATTCTTCCTTGGGCCTGTGGCTTTCGTGACCCGAGTTTGGGCGGTGTGCTTTCAAGGTGTCGCCGGTGCTGACTTCTGCCTGGACGGGATCGAAGCGTTGGCGGCCCCCAGCACTGGTGGACCACTTCCCGCGACAAGGTCACCGTCGTCGGGAACAATCTCACCTGTTGTCGGCATTGCCGCACGGACGCTCACCGAGCGTCATTCAACCAACCCGCTGGGGCTTCTCAAAGCCCCGTGGGGCGAGAGGCGCTGGCGCTTTCAAATCAAAGCACCATGAACCTCAAAGAAATCGCACGCGCCTGGGTCAAAACCGTTGTCGGGGCCCACGTCGGCAAGAACATCCGTTCGTACAAGTTCGCCACCTACACCGGCGACACCGACCACAACGCACTCGGGGGAGTGAGCTACCTGCTGCCCGCGGAAGGCAGAGTGGTCGAGCAGAGCGAGGACTTCACGCTCATCAAGACAGGTCTCGCTGACTTTTGCATCGTCAAGACACAGCTGCTCAGCGAACCGGTGGCGATCGGCGACAAGGTCAACCTGCAGTTCTATCAGCTGCGTCGTTTTGACGGCACGGCGGCAGACGGCTCCGGCGACGCCAGGCAAAACGGCAGTCGAACAATCATGCTGACCGGCGCCCAGACCTATTTCCCCGCGAAATGGGAGGGTCGCTACCTTGGCATCAACGATCGCTTCGCCAGTGAATACACCGCAATCCATAACCCCTACCTGCGTGACATGCTCACGCAGATGGAGGAAATGCGTGTGGACGGCGGCCTGCGCCGCGTGATCAACGTGTTGGTGGACGCCGGTGCCAAGGACCTCGCGTTCGTGGATCCTCAGGAGAGCAAGTCGGTCTTGGTGCCGCCCGGCATCACCTGCACCGTGAACACCGAGAAGTTCCATGGCCCGATCATGCTCGGCTATGACCGTGGCCTGGACACGTACTTCATCGAGCTCGGCGTTGCCGGCCAAGAGGGTGCGCGCCGCATCGAGGACGTGCACTTCAACGAGATGGGCAATCGTCTGATCGACGCACTTGATGACCGCTCCTGGCTCAAGGCCAAGGTGAACATCATCAAGAAGGCTCCGAAGAAGAAACCCCTGCAAGAACCGATCTGAACGACGACAACGCGTACACAAGCCATTACGGGCTTGTGCAATCTGCAAGCAAGCAAAGGAAAGCCCCGGCCACATTACGTGTGCCGGGGCTTTTTTCTATGGCGATCAGCTACTCGGCCAATCGAGGCTGGTCAAGCGGAGGCGGTGATTTCGACCGACTCGGCGAGAGGCTCGCTGCGCTGAAACCGATCGAGAGACCATTCGGGCAAGGGTTCGCCACGGCTCAGTGCAAGCATCGAGCGCGAAGCGGGGTCTCCTCGTTTTCAGTGCAATAAGTGACGGTACGCAAAGCTAGCACTGGCGCGGGGGTGGTCTGGGTAGACCGTTGATTTCATTGACTTTCCTGTTCGCTTTGTAAACGGGTATGGTGGCCTCCCACTTTTGAGGTTCACGATGCAGGGTTGGCACACAACGTTTTTGGGGATGCGTGGGCTCCCCCGCGATATCAGCGACTTCGAGATGAAGGCATTTTTCACCTTCGATGGTGCCGAGCGCGACGCAATCAATGCACGCCGAGGTGATTCCCACAAGCTTGGTCTGGCGCTCCATATTGGTTTCCTGCGCATGAGTGGGCGTTTGCTCGGTGCCTTTCGGGTAATTCCAGTAGCCTTGTGGCGCCACCTTGGCAACGAGCTTGGCATTGCAGCACCAGAAGTCGCCTCGCTGAGAGCCATGTATGAACGCGGGCGCACGCTATTCGATCACCAACAAG
Source organism: Hydrogenophaga sp. BPS33 (assembly GCF_009859475.1). Lineage (NCBI taxonomy): Bacteria > Pseudomonadati > Pseudomonadota > Betaproteobacteria > Burkholderiales > Comamonadaceae > Hydrogenophaga > Hydrogenophaga sp. BPS33. Next base: position 237,848 of record NZ_CP044550.1, on the reverse strand, counting down.
TAGCCTGCACGGTCCTTGGATTCCAGTGGATGAGCGAGCACCAGCGCCGCTCACTGGTACGTGAACTGCGCGACGAAGTGGCGCGCTGCGCCGACCGCGATCAGCTACTCGTGCGGGCGCGTCAATGGCTGTACAAGAACAAGCTGGTGATCGTGCACGAGCGGGCAATTCGGACACTGATTGCGGCGGCACTTGCCCAGCTTGAAGTTGAAACAGGCACCGCCATCGCCGCCAGCGTTGATCCAGCAACACTTGATCGCTGGCGAGCCTCAGTTTCAGAGCTGCGCCCAGATGGACAAACCCAGCAGAGTTGGCTATGGGCTGCACCGGCGAAACACTCAACCCGCCAAATCAGCGAGGTACTGGAGCGCATCGACCTGCTTTACACGCTGGACGTTCATAAGCACCTGGCAGACATCCCCGATCTCATCTTGCGCCGCTACGCGCGCCGACTTGTCTCCAGGCCGCCCTCAGCCGGAGCCAAGATCAAAGAGCCAGCGCGCACCGTGGAGGTCGCATGCTTTCTTCGGTATTGCCTGTTCACCACCACAGACCAGTTGATCCTTATGGTGCAGCGCCGGATCGCCGATCTGTGGCGTCAGGCTGCCGCCGATGTCCCCGCTACCGTCAATTGGGCCGCAATGTACAAAACGCTGCTCGGCGAACTTGTTGCCTTGAGCGCGCAAGGTGCGGTGCCAGATGCTGAGTTGCGTGCCCGTCTTGAAGCCTTGATCACCGAAACCCAGAAACGCAAACCACCGAGCAGGGCCTCCCTGGTCCGCGAGGGATTGATTGATGGAATTCGCCCCGTGCGGTCGTTGCTCGTCGCCATTGCAAAGCTGCCCTGGCAGGCCACCGGCGAGCATCCTGCCATCGAGTACCTTGCCAAGCTGCAAGCTTTATATCTCAAAGGATCCAGAAAGCTGCCAGTTGAAGTGGTGGCACCAAGTCTGGGAATGATCTGGCAGGTTTCGATCTCCAGCCCAGACCGGGAACGGGCGTTTCAGGCGTTGGAGGTGGCCACCCTGTTTGCCCTGCGCCGCGCGGTGCGCAATGGCTCGGTCTGGATTGAGCACAGCCTGAGCTTTCGGGGTCGTGCGCGCTTGTTCTTCACGGACGAGCGTTGGCAGGCAGAGTCCAAGAAACACTATGCCCGTCTATCGTTACCCAGCAAGGCTGCCACTTTCTTGAAGCCTTTGCTGGCCAGAGTAACTGCCGGTGTCGATGCGGTGGCCGCTGCAGCCCGCAGTGGCGTACTGCGCGTGGATGATGAACTCCATTTGTCGCCATTGCCCGCAGAGGACGAAGACCCAGAAGTGACCAAGCTGCGCGCGGCTTTGGATCACCGCATCGGTGAGGTTCAATTGCCGGAAGTGATTCTGGCCGTTGACGCCCAGGTGCGCTTTAGCTGGATCATGCTCGGACGTGAGCCGCGCTCTACCGACGAGCTGCTGATGGTCTATGCCGGCATCATGGCCCACGGCACCAGTCTGACTGCGGTCGAATGCGCGCGCATGATTCCGCAATTGTCTGCCACCAGCATTCGCCAGGCCATGCGCTGGGCGCGGGACGAACGGCGTCTGAGCCAGGCCTGCCAGGCTGTGCTGGAATTCATGCAGCGACACCCGATTGCCGCCACCTGGGGGCGGTCCGATTTGGCATCTTCTGACATGATGAGCATGGAGACCACCAAACGGGTGTGGCAAGCCCGGCTTGATCCTCGGCGCAACACACCTTCCATTGGAATCTACTCCCATGTAAAAGACCGGTGGGGCATCTTCCATGCGCAGCCCTTTGTGCTCAATGAGCGCCAGGCGGGCGTGGCCATTGAAGGTGTCATCCGCCAAGAAAAGCTGGAGACCAGCCAGCTTGCTGTGGATACCCATGGCTACACCGACTTTGCCATGTCACATGCCCGTTTGCTTGGTTTTGATCTTTGCCCGCGGTTGAAGGAACTCAAACAGCGCCACCTCTTTGTGCCACGCGGCACCAAAGTGCCCGCAGAAATCGCTGCGGTGTGCGAAGCCAATGTCGACGTCGCTTTGATCGAAAAGCATTGGGATAGTCTGGTGCACCTGGCAGCCTCGGTCATGAGCGGACATGCCAGTGCGGTGGCAGCTCTTGCGCGGTTCGGTTCTGCCGCCCAGGGCGATCCAATCTATGAGGCTGGCGTGCAATTGGGGCGGTTGCTGCGTACGGCGTTTTTGGCTGACTACTTTGTCAAGGACGCTTTCAGGAACGAGTTGCGCCGGGTGCTCAATCGGGGCGAGGCTGTTAACGCCCTCAAGCGCGCCATTTATACCGGCCGGATCAGCCCGGCGCAGGCCAAACGTGTCGATGAAATGCAGGCTGTGGCCGATGCGTTGAGCCTGATGGCCAACATCGTGATGGCGTGGAATACCTCACAGATGCAGGCGGTCCTGGATCGCTGGTCGAACCGCCGCCAGGTCATTCCACCGGAACTGATCGGGAAGATTGCGCCCACCAGGCTGGAGAGCATCAACTTGCGGGGTGTGTTTCGCTTCCCGGTTGACCGCTATGCTGACCAAATCCTGCCTTCGCGGCCAAATGCATCGATAACTGGCACCAATGGATGAAACCGACCACGGTTTGACGCCACGAATCGCAGATTTGAAAGTGAACAGGAAAGTCAATGAAATCAACGATCTACCAACACCACCTCCGCGCCAGTGCTAGCTTTTCGTACCGTCACTTATTGCACTGAAAACGAGGAGACCCCGACATAGCCCTGTTCGACCAGCTTTTCGATTGCGCGGGCAACGAAGAAGGCGTCCGTGCTCGTCCTCGCGGCCACTTCCTTGGCAGAGATCGGCTCGAATCGACCGATGACCGCCATGACTCGCCAACCGATCACCGTCAGGCCGAACTCATCCTTCCACCTCGGCGCAAGAAAGCGCGTGATGCGCGTGGCGATCGAAAGACAACGGTAGGAAATCCTGTTTTCGAGAGGGACGCTGTTCGGGGTACGCATCCGTTGATTCTATGGGGCCACCGCAGTTGACAGCCATGAACGACGACCCAATAATAGCGAACCGCTACTAATTTTGAAGGAGATCGGGTATGTCGAATTCCGAGAGCAATGAGACCTTGACTCGGATGGGTCCAGGCGCTGCCATGGGACGGGTGTTCCGGCAGTTTTGGCAGCCCGCGCTGCTCTCCGAGGAATTGCCCGTAGCGGACTGTCCGCCGGTTCGCGTGCGGCTGATGGGGGAAGACTTTGTCGCCTTTCGCGACTCCAGCGGCAAAGTGGGGTTGCTCGACGCGCATTGCCCCCACCGACTCGCGGACCTGTTCTTCGGCCGCAACGAGGAGGGCGGTCTTCGTTGCGTCTATCACGGCTGGAAGTTCAGCGTGGCGGGTGAAATCCTCGACATGCCCAGCGAACCGCAAGGAAGCCCCATGCGCTGCAACCCGAATCTGCGTGCAAAGGCGTATCCCGTGCGGGAAGCGGGCGGCATCATCTGGGCGTATCTCGGCCCGCAAGAGTCCATGCCGGCTTTGCCCGACATGGAATTCATGAGCCTTCCTCCGCAGAACGTCCATGTTTCCAAGTGCCTGATGAAGTGCAACTATCTGCAGGCACTCGAGGGCAGTATCGACACGGCCCACCTGACCTTCCTGCACCATTCCATGGCCCCGATGGAGAAGGACGTCTTTGCCGTGGGCAATCTTCAGGAATTCGGGGATGCGGATGGGGCGCCGCGGTTCTTCTGCGAAGACACCGACTTCGGAATGCGAATCTCCGCACGAAGGGACGGGGGTAACGGCAACTACTACTGGCGCATCACCCAGTGGTTGATGCCCAACTACGTGTTGGTGCCCACAGCCGAGGGGCTGGTGTGCAGAGCCAATCTGTTCATTGCCATCGACGACGAAAACTGCTGGTGGTATCGCGTCCGCTATCACGTCGGACGTCCTCTTGGCAGTGACGAGCTGGCGGAATACAAGACTGGAAATCTGGATTACGCGAGATTGATCCCGGGCACCTACATTCCGCAGGGGAACCGCGCGAACGATTACCTGATGGATCGGGATCTGCAGAGACGCGGCTCATTCACCGGAATTCCGAGTGCCCAACTTCAGGACCTCGCCGTGCAGGAGAGCCAGGGGCCGATCGCAGACCGGACCAAGGAGCACTTGGGTACCTCGGACACCGCGATCGTGAAATGCCGCAGACGCCTCCTCGAGGTTGCGAAGAAGTTCGCAAATGACGGAACCGTCCCGACGGCGGCGAAGCGCGGCGAACTCTACAAGCACCGCGCCATTGCCATTCTGCTTCCGATGGATATCACACCTGAACAGGCGGGAAGCCATCCGGCAACAGTGCCCGATGCCCGATAGTGCCCCCCAAGACAGTACGCAAGGAGACAGCTGTGAAACGGATATCGAAGTGTGGAATTTCCTTGAGGCTTGCCGTGGCGTTGTTCGCCTCGGCCATCCTGTGCAACGCGCACGCCCAGACCAAGGAGGTGTGGCCGTCCAAGCCAGTCCGGTTCGTCGTTCCATTCACGGCGGGCGGTTCCATCGATGTGCTGGCACGCCTGGTGGGCAGACACCTCGAAACCCGTCTGAATCAACCGATCGTGGTGGAGAACCGCACGGGCGCCGGTGGAACGGTCGGTACTGATCTTGTGGCCAGGGCTCCGGCGGATGGGTACACGCTACTTTTCACCGCGCAAGGGCCGTTGGTGCTCAACCCCTTCCTGATGAAGCGCCTGCCGTACGACGCGACAACATTTGCGCCCGTGACGGTCGTGGTCGAGGCGCCGAACGTGCTCGTCGCGAGCAGGCAGCTGCCGGTTTCCAGCTTCGAGGAACTGCGCAACTTCGCCAAAGCCAATCCCGAAAAGATGACATTCGCGACTCAGGGCATCGGGACGACAGGCCATGTCACGGGCGAATTGATCAACCAGCAGGCCGGCACCGCGCTGACGCATGTCGCGTATCAGGGTTTTCCGCCGGCGCTCACCGATGTTCTCGCGGGGCGTGTCAGCCTGATGATAGGTGACACCATCAATCTTGTGCCGCGAATCGTTTCGGGGCAATTGCGCCCGATCGCTATCGCTTCCACCAGGCGCAGCGCCGTGCTGCCGAACGTTCCCACTTTCGCCGAGGCTGGCTATCCGGCGATCGTCTCGGGACCCTGGTACGCGGTCGTGGCCCCGGCAGGGACACCGATCGAGATCAGGCACAAGCTGGCCGACGAGATTCGCCAGGTGCTGGGGCTTCGCGAAGTGCAGGATAAGCTCAAGGAGCTGGGTGTCGAAGCCCGCGGCCTCTCGCCGGAGGAGTTCGATGTTTATCTGAAGTCGGAATACAAGAGATGGGGCGGGGTGATCCAGAAAGCCGGGATATCTCTTGACAAGTAGTTCTCGTCAAGAGCCCGTCACCGGGCCACCGCGAACGAACTTGATCCAACTGTAGCGTCACGCCGTATGGGGGAATCATGAAAGCCCGCGTGCATTCGATAACGTACGGCGCCGATGACGTGCTGATCTACGACATCCGCAGCGCCGATGGCCAACAGCTGCCGCCGTTCGAGGCGGGGGCGCATATTGACGTGACCATTCCCGGCGGCATCGTGCGCAGCTATTCGCTCGCCAACGATCCGTCGGATCGCCACAGGTACGTTGTCGGCGTCAAGCGTGAGGCCCAGGGTCGAGGCGGTTCGGCTTCGATGCATGCCCATGTCCAGGCCGGGACGCTGCTCGACATCGCCGGGCCGCGCAACAACTTTGCTCTCGAGGAGGATGCTGCCCATAGCGTCTTCATTGCCGGAGGAATTGGAATCACGCCGCTGTGGAGCATGGCTCAAAGGCTCGAGGCGTTGCGCAAGCCCTGGACCATGTACATGCGAGGCCGCAGCCGCAAGACGACGGCGTTCCTTGACTGCCTGTCGTCTCCCCGGTTGGGCGGGCGCGTCCATGTGAGCTTCAGCGAGGACGCCGGGACCCCGCGCCTGGACATCCACTCCATCGTCGCGAAGGCGCCGAAAGGGGCGCACATCTACTGCTGCGGACCGGAGTCAATGCTGGAGTGCGTCGAGAGCGCCTGCGTGCACCTCCCGAAGGAGCGCCTTCATCTGGAGCGCTTCAAGGCAAAGGAAATGCAGTCGCGCGACGGAGGCTACCTCGTCCGACTTGCCCGCAGCAATCAGGAGATCCGAATCCAGAAGGGATGCACGATTCTGGAATCGCTCCGGCAGCGGGGCATCCCGGTGCAGTCTTCCTGTCAGCAGGGGGTCTGCGGGGCATGTGAGACCGCGGTTCTCGCGGGCCGTCCAGACCATCGCGATTGCGTCCTCTCCGAGGAGGAGCGAACACACGGCAAGAGCATGTTGATCTGCTGCTCGGGCTCGTTGACCGAGGAGTTGGTGCTCGATCTTTAGATGCTTGCGCGACTCGTGGACCGGGCGTTGCGCGCCCGAACCCACACGGCACAGCCAGGCATCGGACCGTCCCTTGGCCTGCAAGTTTTGATGGCGGTTGGCCGTAGGTGCTCTGGTCGCCGCTGCGTAGCATGCGGAGCATCAGGCGCGTTTTCCGCGCCGCAATGCCCAGGAGACAACGCCATGCTTGCCAGAAGACCCATCCTCGCGCTCGCCCTCACCTTGCTCGCAGGTGCGATGCCGGCCTTTGCCAACACGTTCCCGACACAGCCCGTGCGCTTCATCGTGCCGTTCCCGCCCGGCGGTTCCGCCGACGCGCTCACGCGCATGCTTGCCCAGCGGATGCAGGCCGCGTGGGGCCAGGCGGTGGTTGTCGAGAACAAACCCGGCGGCACGGTGATCGGGACCGACCTCGTCGCGAAGGCGGCGCCCGACGGGCATACGATCGCGCTCGTGATCCCATCGCTCGCGGTGAACCCGAGCATCATGGCGCAACTGCCGTATGACACGGTGAAGGATCTTGCCGGCGTGACGCTGATCAGCACGCTGCCGATCGCGCTCTTTGCCACACCCAGCCTGCCCGTGAACAACGTTGCGGAACTCGTCGCCTATGCGAAGAAGAACCCGAAGACGCTGAGCTACGGCTCGGCGAGACTCGGTTCGACGTCGCACCTCGCCGGCCTGATGCTGAACCAGCTGGCCGGCGTGGACCTGGTTCACGTGCCCTACAAGGGCAGCGCCCCCGCGCAGCAGGACCTGATCGGCGGCCGGCTCACGCTGCTCTTCGACTCGTTCATTTCCCAACTGCCGATGGTGCAAGCGGGCCGCGTGAAGCTGGTGGCGCCGGCCGGACCGCGGCGGCTCCCCGGTTTCCCCGACGCCGCCCCGATCGGGGACACGGTGAAGGGATTCAACGTGGAAAGCTACTTCGGGGTCATCGCGCCACGGGCAACGCCGCCCGCGGTGTTGGCCCAGATCCACCAGGCCATCAAGAAAGCGATGGAAGACCCCGCCGTGTCTTCCTGGATGGCGACCCAGGGCATGGTGCCGGCCGCATCCACGCCGGCGCAGTTCGACGCGTTCATCCAGGCCGACATGAAAAAGTGGGCGGCGGTCGTCAAGTCACTCGGCGGCAAGATCGCGTAAGCAGCGCGTCGAGCACGCCGATCGCGGCGAAGAGCTCTTCACGCGGCGCGCCTGCATAGCCCACCAGCAGCAGCTGCTCACGCCTGCCTGGACGCGCAAGCACGCGCGCCCCGACGCGATTTTCTTCGAGAGCGCGTTCCAGCAGCCCCGGTTCGCTCACGTTTCGAAAGCTCGCCACCAGGTAGGAACCCGCGGCCTGGAACGAGAGATCTCCCGTGAAAGCGCCCCTGCGCAAGGCCGCCAGCGCCGCCTTGCGCCGCTCCCCATGGGCTTTGCGAAGCCGGTTGGCGTGACGCCCGATATAGCCTTGCGTGATGAAATCAAACAGCGTGCGCTGCATCTGCAGCGGCGAGTTGTACGCCTGCTGCTGCGCAGCGGCGGAGAAAGACTGGACCAGTTCGTGGGGAGCGACGATGAAGCCGCAGCCCACCTCGGGGAACACGCTGCGCTCGAACGAGCCGAGATAGATCGTTCGTTCGGCGCTTGCGCCCCGGGCAAGGACCGCTTCATGCGGGCCCGTTTCGTACAGGTCGAGGTCACGGTCGTCTTCGACCAGCCAGCCCGCGTGCTTGCGCGACCACCCGACCAGCTCCGCGAGCGCGTCCGCGCTCCATGGCTCGCCCGTGAACGCAAAGTCGGCCGGGCAACAGATGGCGAGCTTCGCCGAAGGCAGGGCGGCGGTGCTCCCTGCCATGCACGGAAACGGGACGACCTGCACACCGCCGCGCACGAGCCTCACGCGATTGGCGACGGCTTCGCGCAGCCGCGGGTGGCCGGCCCGGTCATGCGGCAGCATGTCCTCGGACAGCAGGTTCTTCGCATGGCGCGTGGCGAGGCGGCACCATGCCTTGCGCGGGAAGAGGTCGATGGGGCGACCACCCCGACCCCCACGTTCGCGGCAGCAACCAGCAGCCCGCCACGCTGACAGTGAGCGCGCAGCTTGTGAAGGAGCGGCCGGACCTGGTGGACCGTTATGTCGCCCAGATCGTTAACGCGGCGCGATGGAGCCAAGCGAATCGCGTTCCCACCGTGCAGTCGTTCGCGAACGAGGTCGGCACTTCCTACGAGTGGGCGGAAGCGGCATACGGCCCGCGATCGCACGAGCTGCTCACACCGTCGCTGGATGTCGAACTCGTTGCCGCCGCCAAACCCACAAGGAGTTTCTGGGGGTCTCCTCGTTTTCAGTGCAATAAGTGACGGTACGCAAAGCTAGCACTGGCGCGGGGGTGGTCTGGGTAGACCGTTGATTTCATTGACTTTCCTGTTCGCTTTGTAAACGGGTATGGTGGCCTCCCACTTTTGAGGTTCACGATGCAGGGTTGGCACACAACGTTTTTGGGGATGCGTGGGCTCCCCCGCGATATCAGCGACTTCGAGATGAAGGCATTTTTCACCTTCGATGGTGCCGAGCGCGACGCAATCAATGCACGCCGAGGTGATTCCCACAAGCTTGGTCTGGCGCTCCATATTGGTTTCCTGCGCATGAGTGGGCGTTTGCTCGGTGCCTTTCGGGTAATTCCAGTAGCCTTGTGGCGCCACCTTGGCAACGAGCTTGGCATTGCAGCACCAGAAGTCGCCTCGCTGAGAGCCATGTATGAACGCGGGCGCACGCTATTCGATCACCAACAAGTAGCCTGCACGGTCCTTGGATTCCAGTGGATGAGCGAGCACCAGCGCCGCTCACTGGTACGTGAACTGCGCGACGAAGTGGCGCGCTGCGCCGACCGCGATCAGCTACTCGTGCGGGCGCGTCAATGGCTGTACAAGAACAAGCTGGTGATCGTGCACGAGCGGGCAATTCGGACACTGATTGCGGCGGCACTTGCCCAGCTTGAAGTTGAAACAGGCACCGCCATCGCCGCCAGCGTTGATCCAGCAACACTTGATCGCTGGCGAGCCTCAGTTTCAGAGCTGCGCCCAGATGGACAAACCCAGCAGAGTTGGCTATGGGCTGCACCGGCGAAACACTCAACCCGCCAAATCAGCGAGGTACTGGAGCGCATCGACCTGCTTTACACGCTGGACGTTCATAAGCACCTGGCAGACATCCCCGATCTCATCTTGCGCCGCTACGCGCGCCGACTTGTCTCCAGGCCGCCCTCAGCCGGAGCCAAGATCAAAGAGCCAGCGCGCACCGTGGAGGTCGCATGCTTTCTTCGGTATTGCCTGTTCACCACCACAGACCAGTTGATCCTTATGGTGCAGCGCCGGATCGCCGATCTGTGGCGTCAGGCTGCCGCCGATGTCCCCGCTACCGTCAATTGGGCCGCAATGTACAAAACGCTGCTCGGCGAACTTGTTGCCTTGAGCGCGCAAGGTGCGGTGCCAGATGCTGAGTTGCGTGCCCGTCTTGAAGCCTTGATCACCGAAACCCAGAAACGCAAACCACCGAGCAGGGCCTCCCTGGTCCGCGAGGGATTGATTGATGGAATTCGCCCCGTGCGGTCGTTGCTCGTCGCCATTGCAAAGCTGCCCTGGCAGGCCACCGGCGAGCATCCTGCCATCGAGTACCTTGCCAAGCTGCAAGCTTTATATCTCAAAGGATCCAGAAAGCTGCCAGTTGAAGTGGTGGCACCAAGTCTGGGAATGATCTGGCAGGTTTCGATCTCCAGCCCAGACCGGGAACGGGCGTTTCAGGCGTTGGAGGTGGCCACCCTGTTTGCCCTGCGCCGCGCGGTGCGCAATGGCTCGGTCTGGATTGAGCACAGCCTGAGCTTTCGGGGTCGTGCGCGCTTGTTCTTCACGGACGAGCGTTGGCAGGCAGAGTCCAAGAAACACTATGCCCGTCTATCGTTACCCAGCAAGGCTGCCACTTTCTTGAAGCCTTTGCTGGCCAGAGTAACTGCCGGTGTCGATGCGGTGGCCGCTGCAGCCCGCAGTGGCGTACTGCGCGTGGATGATGAACTCCATTTGTCGCCATTGCCCGCAGAGGACGAAGACCCAGAAGTGACCAAGCTGCGCGCGGCTTTGGATCACCGCATCGGTGAGGTTCAATTGCCGGAAGTGATTCTGGCCGTTGACGCCCAGGTGCGCTTTAGCTGGATCATGCTCGGACGTGAGCCGCGCTCTACCGACGAGCTGCTGATGGTCTATGCCGGCATCATGGCCCACGGCACCAGTCTGACTGCGGTCGAATGCGCGCGCATGATTCCGCAATTGTCTGCCACCAGCATTCGCCAGGCCATGCGCTGGGCGCGGGACGAACGGCGTCTGAGCCAGGCCTGCCAGGCTGTGCTGGAATTCATGCAGCGACACCCGATTGCCGCCACCTGGGGGCGGTCCGATTTGGCATCTTCTGACATGATGAGCATGGAGACCACCAAACGGGTGTGGCAAGCCCGGCTTGATCCTCGGCGCAACACACCTTCCATTGGAATCTACTCCCATGTAAAAGACCGGTGGGGCATCTTCCATGCGCAGCCCTTTGTGCTCAATGAGCGCCAGGCGGGCGTGGCCATTGAAGGTGTCATCCGCCAAGAAAAGCTGGAGACCAGCCAGCTTGCTGTGGATACCCATGGCTACACCGACTTTGCCATGTCACATGCCCGTTTGCTTGGTTTTGATCTTTGCCCGCGGTTGAAGGAACTCAAACAGCGCCACCTCTTTGTGCCACGCGGCACCAAAGTGCCCGCAGAAATCGCTGCGGTGTGCGAAGCCAATGTCGACGTCGCTTTGATCGAAAAGCATTGGGATAGTCTGGTGCACCTGGCAGCCTCGGTCATGAGCGGACATGCCAGTGCGGTGGCAGCTCTTGCGCGGTTCGGTTCTGCCGCCCAGGGCGATCCAATCTATGAGGCTGGCGTGCAATTGGGGCGGTTGCTGCGTACGGCGTTTTTGGCTGACTACTTTGTCAAGGACGCTTTCAGGAACGAGTTGCGCCGGGTGCTCAATCGGGGCGAGGCTGTTAACGCCCTCAAGCGCGCCATTTATACCGGCCGGATCAGCCCGGCGCAGGCCAAACGTGTCGATGAAATGCAGGCTGTGGCCGATGCGTTGAGCCTGATGGCCAACATCGTGATGGCGTGGAATACCTCACAGATGCAGGCGGTCCTGGATCGCTGGTCGAACCGCCGCCAGGTCATTCCACCGGAACTGATCGGGAAGATTGCGCCCACCAGGCTGGAGAGCATCAACTTGCGGGGTGTGTTTCGCTTCCCGGTTGACCGCTATGCTGACCAAATCCTGCCTTCGCGGCCAAATGCATCGATAACTGGCACCAATGGATGAAACCGACCACGGTTTGACGCCACGAATCGCAGATTTGAAAGTGAACAGGAAAGTCAATGAAATCAACGATCTACCAACACCACCTCCGCGCCAGTGCTAGCTTTTCGTACCGTCACTTATTGCACTGAAAACGAGGAGACCCCCCATCGAATTCTCGATGACCATGGCGGACTACCTCGACTTCGGCGGCCACAGCGACCAGGTGTTTTCCGTCGATGCCGCGTTGAGCCGTGCCCGGACAGCACTGCAGGCGCCGCCGCGGGGCTACGAGGTGCGTACGATCGGCGAATGACGTGGGCCCTGTATGCGGCCGGCTCGATCAGGGCCGTATCCACTTCCAGCACGGTCCCATCGACCTGGTGATCTTCGCGCTGGGCGAGAGCGCCGTGATCGAAGAAGCCCACGCGAAGGCCTGGGCACGTTTCGGGCAGATCCTGCCGGAATTGGTCGCCGAACTTCCCGACCTTCGGCAAGCGATCGACCCGCGAGTCCAATGCGGGATGGTGGGCCCTGTCGCCCGGCGAATGTGGAGCGCTTGTCGTCCATTCGCGCGCGACTTCATCACGCCGATGGCGGCCGTGGCCGGATCCGTCTCGGATGAAATCGTGGATTTCTATCGGACTGCCGGTGTCAGGCGAGCCGCCATCAACAACGGAGGCGACATTGCCCTGCATCTTGAAGCGGGCGAACGAATGCGCATTGCGGTTGTGCCCGACATCTCTGATCCGCACGCGGCACACGATCCCGGAAAACGGCTCCACCTGAACATCGATGCCGCGAACCCAGTCCGTGGTGTTGCGACGAGTGGATGGCCGGGGCGGAGCTTCTCGCTCGGCATCGCGGACAGTGTGACCATCCTCGCATTGACGGCTGCGCAGGCGGACGCCGCCGCAACAGCGGTCGCCAACGCGGTCAACGTCGATCACCCGCTTGTCGTTCGCCGGCCTGCCCGGGAGTTGCAACCGGATTCGGACTTGGGCGACCGCCTCGTGACAGTGGCCGTACCGGCTCTCCCGGAAACCGTGGTGCACGACGCCCTGGACGCCGGGGAGGCCAAGGCTCGCGAGCTGCTCGACGCGAACTTGATCGCGGCCGCGGTGCTGGTGTGTCAGGGCCGGGTTCGAATGGTAGGTCGTAGTGCGTTCATCTTGCAGCCACCATGACCGAAGCAGTCCGATGACCGCCAACAGGAATGGGAGCGGCGTCCCCTGGAATGACGCCAGTGGCAAGCGCCTGCGCGAATGGCTGGGAGTGGATGACGCAACGTTCCATGACGTGCGCAAGTGCGCGATCGTTCCAATGGGGATGTGTTATCCCGGGCGAGGTGCTGGAGGCGACTTGCCGCCGCGTCCTGAATGCGCGCCACTGTGGCATGACCGGATTTTCGCGCTCATGCCGCGGGTCGAACTCACCATTCTGATCGGGCAGTACGCCCAAGCGAAATTCCTTGGATCGCGCCGTGGCCCAACGCTCACCGAGAAAGAGCGTGTCGCCAGCGTGCTGGCGCAATGACCAGCGCAGCGCGAAACATGTGAGCCTTCAGGCGGCTTCTCCGGACGCAGCGTCCGGAGCACTCAGTCGTGCGGCGCGGTCCCCGAGAACCGACATCACGTGGAAGAAAGTCTTCGCATCCGCCGCCGAAACTTCGGCAAGCAGGTCGGCCTCCACCTGACTGATCATGGCCTCGACGTGCCGGTGGACCTTTTTGCCGGGCGTGGACAGGCTCAAGCTCAGGCGCCTCCTGTCATGCATGTCCACTGCCTTCTTGACATAGCCCTGTTCGACCAGCTTTTCGATTGCGCGGGCAACGAAGAAGGCGTCCGTGCTCGTCCTCGCGGCCACTTCCTTGGCAGAGATCGGCTCGAATCGACCGATGACCGCCATGACTCGCCAACCGATCACCGTCAGGCCGAACTCATCCTTCCACCTCGGCGCAAGAAAGCGCGTGATGCGCGTGGCGATCGAAAGACAACGGTAGGAAATCCTGTTTTCGAGAGGGACGCTGTTCGGGGTACGCATCCGTTGATTCTATGGGGCCACCGCAGTTGACAGCCATGAACGACGACCCAATAATAGCGAACCGCTACTAATTTTGAAGGAGATCGGGTATGTCGAATTCCGAGAGCAATGAGACCTTGACTCGGATGGGTCCAGGCGCTGCCATGGGACGGGTGTTCCGGCAGTTTTGGCAGCCCGCGCTGCTCTCCGAGGAATTGCCCGTAGCGGACTGTCCGCCGGTTCGCGTGCGGCTGATGGGGGAAGACTTTGTCGCCTTTCGCGACTCCAGCGGCAAAGTGGGGTTGCTCGACGCGCATTGCCCCCACCGACTCGCGGACCTGTTCTTCGGCCGCAACGAGGAGGGCGGTCTTCGTTGCGTCTATCACGGCTGGAAGTTCAGCGTGGCGGGTGAAATCCTCGACATGCCCAGCGAACCGCAAGGAAGCCCCATGCGCTGCAACCCGAATCTGCGTGCAAAGGCGTATCCCGTGCGGGAAGCGGGCGGCATCATCTGGGCGTATCTCGGCCCGCAAGAGTCCATGCCGGCTTTGCCCGACATGGAATTCATGAGCCTTCCTCCGCAGAACGTCCATGTTTCCAAGTGCCTGATGAAGTGCAACTATCTGCAGGCACTCGAGGGCAGTATCGACACGGCCCACCTGACCTTCCTGCACCATTCCATGGCCCCGATGGAGAAGGACGTCTTTGCCGTGGGCAATCTTCAGGAATTCGGGGATGCGGATGGGGCGCCGCGGTTCTTCTGCGAAGACACCGACTTCGGAATGCGAATCTCCGCACGAAGGGACGGGGGTAACGGCAACTACTACTGGCGCATCACCCAGTGGTTGATGCCCAACTACGTGTTGGTGCCCACAGCCGAGGGGCTGGTGTGCAGAGCCAATCTGTTCATTGCCATCGACGACGAAAACTGCTGGTGGTATCGCGTCCGCTATCACGTCGGACGTCCTCTTGGCAGTGACGAGCTGGCGGAATACAAGACTGGAAATCTGGATTACGCGAGATTGATCCCGGGCACCTACATTCCGCAGGGGAACCGCGCGAACGATTACCTGATGGATCGGGATCTGCAGAGACGCGGCTCATTCACCGGAATTCCGAGTGCCCAACTTCAGGACCTCGCCGTGCAGGAGAGCCAGGGGCCGATCGCAGACCGGACCAAGGAGCACTTGGGTACCTCGGACACCGCGATCGTGAAATGCCGCAGACGCCTCCTCGAGGTTGCGAAGAAGTTCGCAAATGACGGAACCGTCCCGACGGCGGCGAAGCGCGGCGAACTCTACAAGCACCGCGCCATTGCCATTCTGCTTCCGATGGATATCACACCTGAACAGGCGGGAAGCCATCCGGCAACAGTGCCCGATGCCCGATAGTGCCCCCCAAGACAGTACGCAAGGAGACAGCTGTGAAACGGATATCGAAGTGTGGAATTTCCTTGAGGCTTGCCGTGGCGTTGTTCGCCTCGGCCATCCTGTGCAACGCGCACGCCCAGACCAAGGAGGTGTGGCCGTCCAAGCCAGTCCGGTTCGTCGTTCCATTCACGGCGGGCGGTTCCATCGATGTGCTGGCACGCCTGGTGGGCAGACACCTCGAAACCCGTCTGAATCAACCGATCGTGGTGGAGAACCGCACGGGCGCCGGTGGAACGGTCGGTACTGATCTTGTGGCCAGGGCTCCGGCGGATGGGTACACGCTACTTTTCACCGCGCAAGGGCCGTTGGTGCTCAACCCCTTCCTGATGAAGCGCCTGCCGTACGACGCGACAACATTTGCGCCCGTGACGGTCGTGGTCGAGGCGCCGAACGTGCTCGTCGCGAGCAGGCAGCTGCCGGTTTCCAGCTTCGAGGAACTGCGCAACTTCGCCAAAGCCAATCCCGAAAAGATGACATTCGCGACTCAGGGCATCGGGACGACAGGCCATGTCACGGGCGAATTGATCAACCAGCAGGCCGGCACCGCGCTGACGCATGTCGCGTATCAGGGTTTTCCGCCGGCGCTCACCGATGTTCTCGCGGGGCGTGTCAGCCTGATGATAGGTGACACCATCAATCTTGTGCCGCGAATCGTTTCGGGGCAATTGCGCCCGATCGCTATCGCTTCCACCAGGCGCAGCGCCGTGCTGCCGAACGTTCCCACTTTCGCCGAGGCTGGCTATCCGGCGATCGTCTCGGGACCCTGGTACGCGGTCGTGGCCCCGGCAGGGACACCGATCGAGATCAGGCACAAGCTGGCCGACGAGATTCGCCAGGTGCTGGGGCTTCGCGAAGTGCAG
Organism: Hydrogenophaga sp. BPS33; assembly: GCF_009859475.1. Lineage (NCBI taxonomy): Bacteria > Pseudomonadati > Pseudomonadota > Betaproteobacteria > Burkholderiales > Comamonadaceae > Hydrogenophaga > Hydrogenophaga sp. BPS33. The sequence goes on along the minus strand of NZ_CP044550.1, from coordinate 221,778 downwards.
GATAAGCTCAAGGAGCTGGGTGTCGAAGCCCGCGGCCTCTCGCCGGAGGAGTTCGATGTTTATCTGAAGTCGGAATACAAGAGATGGGGCGGGGTGATCCAGAAAGCCGGGATATCTCTTGACAAGTAGTTCTCGTCAAGAGCCCGTCACCGGGCCACCGCGAACGAACTTGATCCAACTGTAGCGTCACGCCGTATGGGGGAATCATGAAAGCCCGCGTGCATTCGATAACGTACGGCGCCGATGACGTGCTGATCTACGACATCCGCAGCGCCGATGGCCAACAGCTGCCGCCGTTCGAGGCGGGGGCGCATATTGACGTGACCATTCCCGGCGGCATCGTGCGCAGCTATTCGCTCGCCAACGATCCGTCGGATCGCCACAGGTACGTTGTCGGCGTCAAGCGTGAGGCCCAGGGTCGAGGCGGTTCGGCTTCGATGCATGCCCATGTCCAGGCCGGGACGCTGCTCGACATCGCCGGGCCGCGCAACAACTTTGCTCTCGAGGAGGATGCTGCCCATAGCGTCTTCATTGCCGGAGGAATTGGAATCACGCCGCTGTGGAGCATGGCTCAAAGGCTCGAGGCGTTGCGCAAGCCCTGGACCATGTACATGCGAGGCCGCAGCCGCAAGACGACGGCGTTCCTTGACTGCCTGTCGTCTCCCCGGTTGGGCGGGCGCGTCCATGTGAGCTTCAGCGAGGACGCCGGGACCCCGCGCCTGGACATCCACTCCATCGTCGCGAAGGCGCCGAAAGGGGCGCACATCTACTGCTGCGGACCGGAGTCAATGCTGGAGTGCGTCGAGAGCGCCTGCGTGCACCTCCCGAAGGAGCGCCTTCATCTGGAGCGCTTCAAGGCAAAGGAAATGCAGTCGCGCGACGGAGGCTACCTCGTCCGACTTGCCCGCAGCAATCAGGAGATCCGAATCCAGAAGGGATGCACGATTCTGGAATCGCTCCGGCAGCGGGGCATCCCGGTGCAGTCTTCCTGTCAGCAGGGGGTCTGCGGGGCATGTGAGACCGCGGTTCTCGCGGGCCGTCCAGACCATCGCGATTGCGTCCTCTCCGAGGAGGAGCGAACACACGGCAAGAGCATGTTGATCTGCTGCTCGGGCTCGTTGACCGAGGAGTTGGTGCTCGATCTTTAGATGCTTGCGCGACTCGTGGACCGGGCGTTGCGCGCCCGAACCCACACGGCACAGCCAGGCATCGGACCGTCCCTTGGCCTGCAAGTTTTGATGGCGGTTGGCCGTAGGTGCTCTGGTCGCCGCTGCGTAGCATGCGGAGCATCAGGCGCGTTTTCCGCGCCGCAATGCCCAGGAGACAACGCCATGCTTGCCAGAAGACCCATCCTCGCGCTCGCCCTCACCTTGCTCGCAGGTGCGATGCCGGCCTTTGCCAACACGTTCCCGACACAGCCCGTGCGCTTCATCGTGCCGTTCCCGCCCGGCGGTTCCGCCGACGCGCTCACGCGCATGCTTGCCCAGCGGATGCAGGCCGCGTGGGGCCAGGCGGTGGTTGTCGAGAACAAACCCGGCGGCACGGTGATCGGGACCGACCTCGTCGCGAAGGCGGCGCCCGACGGGCATACGATCGCGCTCGTGATCCCATCGCTCGCGGTGAACCCGAGCATCATGGCGCAACTGCCGTATGACACGGTGAAGGATCTTGCCGGCGTGACGCTGATCAGCACGCTGCCGATCGCGCTCTTTGCCACACCCAGCCTGCCCGTGAACAACGTTGCGGAACTCGTCGCCTATGCGAAGAAGAACCCGAAGACGCTGAGCTACGGCTCGGCGAGACTCGGTTCGACGTCGCACCTCGCCGGCCTGATGCTGAACCAGCTGGCCGGCGTGGACCTGGTTCACGTGCCCTACAAGGGCAGCGCCCCCGCGCAGCAGGACCTGATCGGCGGCCGGCTCACGCTGCTCTTCGACTCGTTCATTTCCCAACTGCCGATGGTGCAAGCGGGCCGCGTGAAGCTGGTGGCGCCGGCCGGACCGCGGCGGCTCCCCGGTTTCCCCGACGCCGCCCCGATCGGGGACACGGTGAAGGGATTCAACGTGGAAAGCTACTTCGGGGTCATCGCGCCACGGGCAACGCCGCCCGCGGTGTTGGCCCAGATCCACCAGGCCATCAAGAAAGCGATGGAAGACCCCGCCGTGTCTTCCTGGATGGCGACCCAGGGCATGGTGCCGGCCGCATCCACGCCGGCGCAGTTCGACGCGTTCATCCAGGCCGACATGAAAAAGTGGGCGGCGGTCGTCAAGTCACTCGGCGGCAAGATCGCGTAAGCAGCGCGTCGAGCACGCCGATCGCGGCGAAGAGCTCTTCACGCGGCGCGCCTGCATAGCCCACCAGCAGCAGCTGCTCACGCCTGCCTGGACGCGCAAGCACGCGCGCCCCGACGCGATTTTCTTCGAGAGCGCGTTCCAGCAGCCCCGGTTCGCTCACGTTTCGAAAGCTCGCCACCAGGTAGGAACCCGCGGCCTGGAACGAGAGATCTCCCGTGAAAGCGCCCCTGCGCAAGGCCGCCAGCGCCGCCTTGCGCCGCTCCCCATGGGCTTTGCGAAGCCGGTTGGCGTGACGCCCGATATAGCCTTGCGTGATGAAATCAAACAGCGTGCGCTGCATCTGCAGCGGCGAGTTGTACGCCTGCTGCTGCGCAGCGGCGGAGAAAGACTGGACCAGTTCGTGGGGAGCGACGATGAAGCCGCAGCCCACCTCGGGGAACACGCTGCGCTCGAACGAGCCGAGATAGATCGTTCGTTCGGCGCTTGCGCCCCGGGCAAGGACCGCTTCATGCGGGCCCGTTTCGTACAGGTCGAGGTCACGGTCGTCTTCGACCAGCCAGCCCGCGTGCTTGCGCGACCACCCGACCAGCTCCGCGAGCGCGTCCGCGCTCCATGGCTCGCCCGTGAACGCAAAGTCGGCCGGGCAACAGATGGCGAGCTTCGCCGAAGGCAGGGCGGCGGTGCTCCCTGCCATGCACGGAAACGGGACGACCTGCACACCGCCGCGCACGAGCCTCACGCGATTGGCGACGGCTTCGCGCAGCCGCGGGTGGCCGGCCCGGTCATGCGGCAGCATGTCCTCGGACAGCAGGTTCTTCGCATGGCGCGTGGCGAGGCGGCACCATGCCTTGCGCGGGAAGAGGTCGATGGGGCGACCACCCCGACCCCCACGTTCGCGGCAGCAACCAGCAGCCCGCCACGCTGACAGTGAGCGCGCAGCTTGTGAAGGAGCGGCCGGACCTGGTGGACCGTTATGTCGCCCAGATCGTTAACGCGGCGCGATGGAGCCAAGCGAATCGCGTTCCCACCGTGCAGTCGTTCGCGAACGAGGTCGGCACTTCCTACGAGTGGGCGGAAGCGGCATACGGCCCGCGATCGCACGAGCTGCTCACACCGTCGCTGGATGTCGAACTCGTTGCCGCCGCCAAACCCACAAGGAGTTTCTGGGGGTCTCCTCGTTTTCAGTGCAATAAGTGACGGTACGCAAAGCTAGCACTGGCGCGGGGGTGGTCTGGGTAGACCGTTGATTTCATTGACTTTCCTGTTCGCTTTGTAAACGGGTATGGTGGCCTCCCACTTTTGAGGTTCACGATGCAGGGTTGGCACACAACGTTTTTGGGGATGCGTGGGCTCCCCCGCGATATCAGCGACTTCGAGATGAAGGCATTTTTCACCTTCGATGGTGCCGAGCGCGACGCAATCAATGCACGCCGAGGTGATTCCCACAAGCTTGGTCTGGCGCTCCATATTGGTTTCCTGCGCATGAGTGGGCGTTTGCTCGGTGCCTTTCGGGTAATTCCAGTAGCCTTGTGGCGCCACCTTGGCAACGAGCTTGGCATTGCAGCACCAGAAGTCGCCTCGCTGAGAGCCATGTATGAACGCGGGCGCACGCTATTCGATCACCAACAAGTAGCCTGCACGGTCCTTGGATTCCAGTGGATGAGCGAGCACCAGCGCCGCTCACTGGTACGTGAACTGCGCGACGAAGTGGCGCGCTGCGCCGACCGCGATCAGCTACTCGTGCGGGCGCGTCAATGGCTGTACAAGAACAAGCTGGTGATCGTGCACGAGCGGGCAATTCGGACACTGATTGCGGCGGCACTTGCCCAGCTTGAAGTTGAAACAGGCACCGCCATCGCCGCCAGCGTTGATCCAGCAACACTTGATCGCTGGCGAGCCTCAGTTTCAGAGCTGCGCCCAGATGGACAAACCCAGCAGAGTTGGCTATGGGCTGCACCGGCGAAACACTCAACCCGCCAAATCAGCGAGGTACTGGAGCGCATCGACCTGCTTTACACGCTGGACGTTCATAAGCACCTGGCAGACATCCCCGATCTCATCTTGCGCCGCTACGCGCGCCGACTTGTCTCCAGGCCGCCCTCAGCCGGAGCCAAGATCAAAGAGCCAGCGCGCACCGTGGAGGTCGCATGCTTTCTTCGGTATTGCCTGTTCACCACCACAGACCAGTTGATCCTTATGGTGCAGCGCCGGATCGCCGATCTGTGGCGTCAGGCTGCCGCCGATGTCCCCGCTACCGTCAATTGGGCCGCAATGTACAAAACGCTGCTCGGCGAACTTGTTGCCTTGAGCGCGCAAGGTGCGGTGCCAGATGCTGAGTTGCGTGCCCGTCTTGAAGCCTTGATCACCGAAACCCAGAAACGCAAACCACCGAGCAGGGCCTCCCTGGTCCGCGAGGGATTGATTGATGGAATTCGCCCCGTGCGGTCGTTGCTCGTCGCCATTGCAAAGCTGCCCTGGCAGGCCACCGGCGAGCATCCTGCCATCGAGTACCTTGCCAAGCTGCAAGCTTTATATCTCAAAGGATCCAGAAAGCTGCCAGTTGAAGTGGTGGCACCAAGTCTGGGAATGATCTGGCAGGTTTCGATCTCCAGCCCAGACCGGGAACGGGCGTTTCAGGCGTTGGAGGTGGCCACCCTGTTTGCCCTGCGCCGCGCGGTGCGCAATGGCTCGGTCTGGATTGAGCACAGCCTGAGCTTTCGGGGTCGTGCGCGCTTGTTCTTCACGGACGAGCGTTGGCAGGCAGAGTCCAAGAAACACTATGCCCGTCTATCGTTACCCAGCAAGGCTGCCACTTTCTTGAAGCCTTTGCTGGCCAGAGTAACTGCCGGTGTCGATGCGGTGGCCGCTGCAGCCCGCAGTGGCGTACTGCGCGTGGATGATGAACTCCATTTGTCGCCATTGCCCGCAGAGGACGAAGACCCAGAAGTGACCAAGCTGCGCGCGGCTTTGGATCACCGCATCGGTGAGGTTCAATTGCCGGAAGTGATTCTGGCCGTTGACGCCCAGGTGCGCTTTAGCTGGATCATGCTCGGACGTGAGCCGCGCTCTACCGACGAGCTGCTGATGGTCTATGCCGGCATCATGGCCCACGGCACCAGTCTGACTGCGGTCGAATGCGCGCGCATGATTCCGCAATTGTCTGCCACCAGCATTCGCCAGGCCATGCGCTGGGCGCGGGACGAACGGCGTCTGAGCCAGGCCTGCCAGGCTGTGCTGGAATTCATGCAGCGACACCCGATTGCCGCCACCTGGGGGCGGTCCGATTTGGCATCTTCTGACATGATGAGCATGGAGACCACCAAACGGGTGTGGCAAGCCCGGCTTGATCCTCGGCGCAACACACCTTCCATTGGAATCTACTCCCATGTAAAAGACCGGTGGGGCATCTTCCATGCGCAGCCCTTTGTGCTCAATGAGCGCCAGGCGGGCGTGGCCATTGAAGGTGTCATCCGCCAAGAAAAGCTGGAGACCAGCCAGCTTGCTGTGGATACCCATGGCTACACCGACTTTGCCATGTCACATGCCCGTTTGCTTGGTTTTGATCTTTGCCCGCGGTTGAAGGAACTCAAACAGCGCCACCTCTTTGTGCCACGCGGCACCAAAGTGCCCGCAGAAATCGCTGCGGTGTGCGAAGCCAATGTCGACGTCGCTTTGATCGAAAAGCATTGGGATAGTCTGGTGCACCTGGCAGCCTCGGTCATGAGCGGACATGCCAGTGCGGTGGCAGCTCTTGCGCGGTTCGGTTCTGCCGCCCAGGGCGATCCAATCTATGAGGCTGGCGTGCAATTGGGGCGGTTGCTGCGTACGGCGTTTTTGGCTGACTACTTTGTCAAGGACGCTTTCAGGAACGAGTTGCGCCGGGTGCTCAATCGGGGCGAGGCTGTTAACGCCCTCAAGCGCGCCATTTATACCGGCCGGATCAGCCCGGCGCAGGCCAAACGTGTCGATGAAATGCAGGCTGTGGCCGATGCGTTGAGCCTGATGGCCAACATCGTGATGGCGTGGAATACCTCACAGATGCAGGCGGTCCTGGATCGCTGGTCGAACCGCCGCCAGGTCATTCCACCGGAACTGATCGGGAAGATTGCGCCCACCAGGCTGGAGAGCATCAACTTGCGGGGTGTGTTTCGCTTCCCGGTTGACCGCTATGCTGACCAAATCCTGCCTTCGCGGCCAAATGCATCGATAACTGGCACCAATGGATGAAACCGACCACGGTTTGACGCCACGAATCGCAGATTTGAAAGTGAACAGGAAAGTCAATGAAATCAACGATCTACCAACACCACCTCCGCGCCAGTGCTAGCTTTTCGTACCGTCACTTATTGCACTGAAAACGAGGAGACCCCATTGAGGCACGCATGCTCGTTACCGGCGCGCTCGATCCGAAGATGCTCAGTCTGCAGGAGCAGATGCGCGAGCATGGCATGTACCCCTCGTGCTTCGATGTGAAGACCTCGCAGTTGATGCTTTTCGGCATGCTGCTGATGGACCTCAGCGACGCTGCCATCATGCACGGCATCGCGGCGCGGAAGGCTGGCGCCAGCTGGGAGGAGATGCAAGCGGTTGTCAGTCTGTGCTTTTTGTTCCGTGGCCTGTCTGCGGCTAATCGCGGCGCCGAAGTGCTGGCCAACATTTGCGACCGCGAAAGCAAGGCGACCTCATGAGCTCTACGCCAAATCCCGAACTCGGCCATCGCATTCGGGCGGCCGGCTTCGACACCAACTACCACGACCAAGGGAATGGCCATCCAGTGGTGATGATTCACGGCTCCGGCCCGGGTGTGACCGCCTGGGCCAACTGGAGACTGAACATCGGGCCCTTGTCGAAACAGGCCCGCGTGCTGGCTCCGGACATGGTCGGCTTCGGCTACACAGACGCACCCGCCGGGACGCGCTACGGGCTCGACACGTGGGTTGAGCACCTGGTGGGATTCCTGGACGCCTTGGAGCTGGACTCCGTCGATCTCGTGGGCAATTCCTTTGGCGGTGGGCTCGCCCTCGCCATTGCCGCCAGCCGGCCCGAGCGCGTGCGCAAGTTGGTACTGATGGGCAGCGTGGGCATCGACTTTCCGCTGACGCCCGGTCTGGATGCCGTGTGGGGCTATACACCTTCCATAGAGAACATGAAGGGCCTGCTCGACGTCTTTGCGCATGATCGCAAGCTCGTCAACGACGAGCTCGCAGAGCTTCGCTACCGCGCCAGCACACGCGAAGGCGTTCAGGAGCGCTTCGCGCAAATGTTCTCTCCCGCCCCGCGCCAGCAGTACATCCAGGCGATGACCACGCCGGAGCACAAGATCCGCGCGCTACCGCACGAGACGCTGGTAGTCCACGGCCGCGAAGACAAGGTCATTCCACTGTCGAACGCGCTGACCCTGGCAAGCCTGATCCCTCGCGCGCAGCTGCATGTGTATCCGCATTGCGGGCATTGGACCCAGATCGAATGGGCCTCGTCTTTCAATGACATGGTCGGCCGTTTCCTCGCCAACGACTGAAACCGGAGTGGTCCTTGCACAAGCCACGTCCTGCTTTTTCTTTTAGATAACACGTCAATGAAAACTCTTCTCCCTGTCGAACGCCCCGACGCGTCGTCGACTACAACGTGAAGGTTCGAGTGAAGGCCGACGGCATCGCCAACGCCAACGCCAACGCCAACGCCAACGCCAGGATGAGCATGAACCCTTCGACGAGATCGCTGTCGAAGAAGCGGTCCGCTTGAAGGAGAAGGGCATGGTCGTCTAGGTCATTACTGTCTCCTGTTGCGATGCCTAGTGCAAGGAGACGCTGCGCACGACCATGGCCAGCGGTGCCGATCGGGGCAATCTGGCCGAGACCACCGAAGAGCCGCGCCCCCCTATGCCCAGCAGTTGGTTCATACGCAACTTGAGTACCGACCGGCGAGCCGGTTCGCCCTCCGACAGCAAGCAGAATTTGATGCCTCGGTCACGTCACCGAAATGAACGGTCACGCTCGCGAAACCAGCTGTCTCCATGCCGAAAACACCAGTCACGCTCTTCCGCAATACGCGACACAAGGTTCATGTCCATCGACGATGCCCGCCGAATTAGGCCGGCTCATAGCGTCGGATACGACGGTCGGCGTGGACCGGACGAGAACGTGTTGCGAGTTCACGGAATCGACGAGCACGGCTCCGCTGACACGAACGAATCAGGGCGCGATAAGTGGCACACTCGTCGCTCGCTGGACCATGTCAAACGAGACACCGGGTGCAAGATCGATGACATGCATGCGGTCATGCCGTCGTTCCAGGACGGCCAAATCGGTGTAGACACGCGTCACGACGCACAGACCGGTCAGTGGCAGCGTGCACTGCGGCAGTATTTTGTGCCCCCCGTCTTTTGTAGTGTGGTCCATGATGACGTACACCCGCTTGGCCCCAACCGCCAAATCCATCGCACCGCCTACGGCCGGCGGAATGCCCGGTCTGCCCAGGGACCAGTTCGCCAGATCCCCGCTGCCCGATACCTGGAAGGCGCCCAAGATGCACAGGTCGAGATGCCCTCCACGCATCATCGCGAACGATGTGGTGTGCTCGAAGTAGGACGCCCCTAAACGTGCGGTGACAGGCTTCTTGCCTGCATTGACAAGGTCGGTGTCGATGTCATCTCCGCGCGCCAGGGGTCCCATGCCGAGGATGCCGTTCTCGCTCTGCAAGATGATGTCATCGTCTTCGCGCAAGTTCTCGCAGACCATTTCCGGCATTCCGATTCCGATGTTCACATACCATCCGGGCTCGATGTCTCGCGCGAGCCGTTGAGCCATCTCCTGGGTTGTCCATTTGTTCATACGGCTCCTCAGCTTGAATACAGTGGATGACTGACTTCTACGACTCGGGAAACAAAAATCCCGGGTGTGACGACATGCTCCGGATCGATACTTCCAAGAGGGACGATGCGGGCAACCTGCACGATCGTGGTGGTAGCCGCGGCACACATCACAGGGCCAAAATTGCGCGCCGTCTTGCGGTACGTCAAATTGCCCCAGCGATCGGCAGCGTCGGCCTGGATCAGCGCGAACTCGGCGGGCAACGGTGTTTCGAAAAGGAACTCCCTACCGTTTATCACTTCCGTGCGCTTGCCCTGCGCGATTGGCGTCCCTACCCCAGTAGGCGTGAAAAATCCTCCGAGGCCCGCTCCTGCACACCGCAGGCGTTCAGCCAACGTTCCCTGCGGTACCAGTTCCAGCTCAATCTCCTTGGCGGCATAGAGGCTGTCGAAAACATGGGAGTTTGCGGTTTTGGGGAACGAGCAGATGATCTTGCGAACCCGCCCGGCTTTGAGAAGTGCAGCGAGACCGTTCTCTCCGTTACCCGCATTGTTGTTGACGATCGTGAGGTCGCGAGCTCCTTGATCGATCAGCGCATGAATCAGATCGGTAGGATGGCCGGCGCCCCCGAAACCGGACACAAGCACTGTGCATCCATCGCGGATATCGGCGATTGCCGTCGCGATATCTGGGCATATTTTGTTCATGGGCATACTTCTTTGGGTGCCGAACGTTGATTCGCTTTCACAGGACGTCCGAAGTGGAGAGAACGGCCGTGGACTGGGCGGCGGCGGAAACGCCGCCGTTGCCGTGGACCAGTGCGGTCCGGGCCTTGCTAAGCTGTCGCTCGCCACAGTCGCCTCTTAACTGCCGCACTGCTTCGATCACCGCGAACGCGCCGTACATGTTGGGATGAACGCAGGAGAGTCCGCCGCCGTTGGTGTTCACGGCCAAGCGTCCGCCTGGCGCAATTGCGCCGTTTTCCACAAAGGCGCCGCCTTCGCCTTTTTTGCAGAATCCCAGATCCTCCAGAAGCATGATCGTGTTGATAGTGAACGCGTCGTAGAGCTGGACCATGTCCATGTCCGCGGTTGTCAGGCCCGCCTGAGCCAAGGCTTTCGGGCCGGATTCGGATGCGGGCGTCACCGTCAGATCGTGCATGCCGGAAACCTGGCGATGCCAGACGCTCGTCGCACACGACAGCACGTGAACGGGCTTTTGGGGCAGATCCCGCGCCCTGTCGGAGCGCACCATCACGAAAGCTCCCGCGCCGTCGGTGACAAGGCAGCAGTCATAAACCGTGAATGGGTCGCTGACCATCCGGGCGGAGAGAACGTCCTGCAGGCTCAGCGGGTCCCGCGCGAACGCTTCCGGATTAAGTTGAGCCCAACGTCGGGCAGCCACCGCAACCTCGGCGAGTTGACGCCGGGTCGTTCCATACTCGTGCATGTGCCGCGCGGCAATGAGCGCGTAAGAAGAGGGCGGGTTGAACGGCTCATAAGGTGCTTCATATGGCAGCGGGTCTAGAAGCGCCCTTGCATCCGCACGCTCGCGCCGGGGAACCCTTGTTGATCGCTGAGTGCTTCCGTAACACACGAGTACCGCATTACATTGCCCGCTCATCAAGGCTCTTGCAGCTGGCAGCATATGACCGATGAACGATGTCCCTCCTATGTTGGTTCCATCGACATAGGAAGGACGGACATTGAGATACTCGACGACGTTCAAGGGCCACAATGCAGCGCTGAGGTTGGCGGTGGCAATGCCGTCGATGTCCGACATCTTCAGACCCGCATCGTGCACGGCGGACCGCGCTGCCTTTGCCAGTATTTCCATGTCAGTAAAGCCGGACGCATCTCCGCACCCCGCTGTCCCGACACCGGAGATCGCGACCGCGCCGCGAAGAAGGGATTCGTTCATGCGGCCTCCGGCGAGGTCAGGAAGACGACCAGAGGCTTACCGCCCTGTTCGATGATCCGTGCGTGCACACGCATCCCGATCTTCACGTCGTCGGGCGCAATGCCGTCCACACGGCCCATCATGCGGACCCCTTCGTCCAGATCAACCAGGGAAATGTTGTATGGCCGGTCTGGCTTCGTACGCAACGTCGTCACCGAGTGCACGGTCCCGGCACCTGACGCCTGCTCCCACGTGAGGGTTTCGTTGTCGCAATGCGGGCAGAACTGCCTGTGGTAGAAAATGGCGCGCTTGCAATTGGCGCAACGTTGAATCATCAGTTTTCCTTGCGTCAGCGCCGCAAAGTAAGTGGCCTCCACGCCGCGCTCAGCCGATTCTTGAAGTTGACTGTTCAATCCCATTTCATTTCTTTCCAAATGCACCGGCTCGCGCCAGTTCGTCAAACTGAGAGCCTTTGATGCTTGCCATCTGCGCTAGGACCTCTTGGCTGTCAGCGCCAAGCTCGTGGCTGTCAATGCCCCGCGGGCCGGCATAGTCGCTGAACCGCAGCGGACTTCCCATGGCCAACATGCGCCCATAGACGGGGTGCTCAGTCCACTTGAGCATCCCGCGTGCATGAAGATGTTCGTCGTTGATGACTTCGTCGAGACTTCTGACCGGAGCGCTCGGAACGCGCGCTGCCACCAGCCGATCGAAGAGCATTTGTTTTGTGAACTTGATGGTCAACTCACCGATCCGCGCGTCGAGCGCAGCGCGGTTTTTGACCCGGCTTGACTTATCCACAAAACGGGGATCGGTCACCAGATCGGGGTACTCAAGGACGTCGCCCAGTGCCAGCCAATGCTGGTCGCTTACAGCCAGGATGGCAACACCGCCGTCCTGTACGGGGTAGACGTTGTAGGGAACGACAAGGAGTCCGCCATGACCGTTGCCGGTGCGCAAATTCTGTAGTTCCCCACTGTTATGCAGTCCGAGGTTGGACATGAGGCTGGGAACCAGCGCGTCCATCATCGCCACCTCGACACAGGAGCCTTCGCCGGTCTGCTGTCGTTTGTAGAGTGCCGTGACGATTGCACCATAAAGGTGGATGCCACCAAAAAAATCGGCGATGGCTGGACCGGCCTTGACCGGCTCCTGGTCCGGGTGCCCGGTGACGCTCAACACGCCCGACATCGCCTGCACCGTGAGGTCCATGGCGGTGAAGTCGCGATAGGCCCCTTCGGCGCCATAACCATTCCCGGACGCAATCACGAGCCGGGGGTTTGTCTGGTGCAGCGTATCGGCGCCAAGATTCAACCTTGCCATAACGCCGGGTGCGTAGTTCTCGACCAGGACATCGGCCTTGCGGACCAGTTCGAGGAGAACCTGACGCCCCACATCAGTCTTGAGATCCAGGACAAGACTTCGTTTGTTCGCGTTGAGAACGGCAAACGGCTCGGTTGTTCCACCCGAATTGGGTCTGCGTCGCAGATGCTCTCCGTCCGGCGGCTCAATTTTTACCACATCGGCGCCAGCCATCGCCATCAGAAAGGTCGCATAAGGTCCGTTGTAAATCTGGGTGAGGTCAAGCACAACTACGCCTTGCAGCGGAGCCCCGGCCGTCCCCGACGTTTCATTTGTCATCTGAATCCTTTTCAATACAGAATCGCGGCAATGCGATTCCGTCTTCCGTCTCGATCTTCAGTCGCAGCGGCGCGTCTCCGTAAAGTTCTTGCGAGGAAGCCAGAACGCTGCTGATAAGTCGGGGACCCTCCTTCAACTCGACCAGCGCCACGTTGTACGGCACCTTATCCTTGAAGGCCTCGTGATACGCGACATGAAAGACGACCCAACTCACCAATTTCCCCGACCCTTCGGCGGGCCGCCAGACGACGCCGGATTTAAGGCAAGTGGGGCATAGCGTTCGAGCGGGAAGCCAGCATGCGCCGCACGACGGACAGCACTGATACATCAGCTGTCCCATGTGCAATGCATCCCAGTAAGGCTTGTTGGCAGTGGTGATTTCTGGCTGCGGAAGCATCCTGTAACCTCAAGTTCCAAGCAGGAGAGTCGCGTGCGTGTGCATCGCCCCCCCCTGGTTGCTGATCGCGCACAATTTCGCACCCGGCACCTGCAGCGTCGCCGAGCCGCGCATTTGCCGAACACCCTCGTGGATAAGCTGCATGCCAGGCATGCCAGTTTCTGAAAGTAGGCCGCCGCTCGTGTTGATGGGAAGGCGCCCGCCGAACTCGATCTGCCCGTCACGCACAAAGTCGTAGACGCTCCCCTTGTTGCAGAAGCCGTAGTCTTCGAGCGTCATGAGAACGGCGACCGAAAAGCAGTCGTATATTTGCGCGACGTCGACGTCGATTGGACGCACTCCGGCCATGTCGAATGCCAATCTCGAAGAGCGCACGGCCTCTGTTGTCGTCAGGCACGCGCGGTTCTGTAACTCAACGGATGTATTGCCTCCGCCGAATCCCAGAATGGGAACTGGCGCAGGCACGCGCAGGTCTTTCGCCTTTTGCGCGCTCATGATCACCACTGCGCCGCCCCCATCGGACACAAGACAGCAGTCGTCACGGTGCAGCGGCTCGATCTGCATGGGAGACGCCAGGTAGTCGTTCATCGTGATCGGTTTTCGCAGCTGCGCATTCGGGTTGGCGGCTCCGTGCCTTCTCGCGGCGATGGCAACTGCGCCGAACGCTTCGGGCGGCGTTGCGTGCTCGATGATGTGCCGCTGATGGATCATGGCGTACCACGCCGCAGCGGAAAACCACCCGTGAGGGGCTTCTGCGCCGCGGGGCCGGCCGAAGAAGTCGGCCGCGCCGCTGCGCGGGTTGTCAGCATAGGACACCAAAGCCACTTCGCATTGCCCGGCTTCGATGGCCATGATGGCGAAAGCGATCAAGGTGACGTTGGCAGCGCCGCCTTGGTCCCACGCGCCCCCCCACCGGGGTTGCATGCCCATTGCGTCCGCAACTTTCTGACCGTAGAGCGATTCTCTTGCGGAGGTCGGCGCCTTCAGAAAAAGCGCGTCAACCTCTTCTTTGCAAATGCCGGCATCTGCAAGTGCTTCCCGGCACGCCATCGCATTCAGTGAAACAGTGTCTAGTCCGAGCTTTCCGAATGCAGTGCTTCCGATTCCAGCAACCACGTAGCGCCCGCTCAAGGCGTTCGCCGTGCTCATGTCGACGTGAAGCGCGCATTGCGCTTTTCTGCAAATGCCGCCGAGCCTTCCTTGAAATCCTCGGTTGCCTGGAGCATGCGATTAAAGAACAGTTCCATCCGGAATCCGTCTGCCAAGCTCATCTCGCGGCTTCGCAGTGCCAGCTCTTTGGAAGCCTGAAGAGCGAGTGGCGCGCTGGAATTGAGCCTTCGCGCGTATGTCAATGCCGTTTCCTGCAATTGTTCCAGCGGGACAACCTTGTTGACGAACCCCCACCGTTCGGCGGTGGCGGCGTCGAACCGGTCCCCGGTGAGCAGCACCTCCATGGCGATGGCGCGCGGCAACTGATCCAGTATTCGTTGCGTCCCGCCGTTGCCAGCCACAATGCCCCGCTTGACTTCTGACAGCGCGAAAGTCGCATGCTCAGCGGCCACCCGAACATCGGTTGCCATCAGAAGGGTCATGCCCCCACCGAGGCAATAGCCGTTGACGGCGGCAACGATCGGCTTCCATATCTCCAGCCCCCGATTGAGAAGTTGGTCCTTTTGCGTCAGCCACATCTCGGTGGCGGTTCTTTTGCCGAAAAATGACTTCAGGTCAGCGCCCGAGCTAAATGATTTTTCGCCCGCGCCGGTGATGATGGCAACGCGGATAGCCTGGTCATCTCGCACCCTTGCCCAGGCAAGAGAAAGATCCCGGTAGTGTTCTTCGTCAAATGCGTTGTTTCGTTCCGGGCGATTAAGTGTGATTCGGGCAATGCCGTCTTCCACGATTTCAAAATCAATTGACATACAGATACCTCGATCAGGCAGTGCCTCTGAAGAGTTGACGAGCAAGAACCATCCGGTGAACTTCGGAAGGCCCCTCTCCGATGCGCTTGATGCGGAGTTCCCGATACCAGCGCTCAAGCGGCATTTCTTTGGCAACGCCCATCCCGCCCAAAATCTGAAGGCATCGATCGACCACGCGTCCCGCTGTTTCTGTGGCAACGACCTTGGCTATCGATGCCTCCACCTTGAATGGAAGACCAGCATCGCACTTGCGTGCGGCGTCCTGCGTCAAAAGCCGTGCGGCTCGTAGTTCCATGTCGCTGTCTGCAATCATCCACTGAATGGATTGCTTCTCGCTCAGCGTCGAACCAAATGCCCTCCGATCACGAGCCCAGTCGATCGCAATCTCGAGTGCTTCCTGTGCGATGCCGATGCAACCCGCTGCGTACGGCACACGTGCCTCGACCAACAAGCGCTCACAAAGCGCAAAGCCCTGGCCTTCGCCACCCAAGCGGTTCTCCACTGGAACTTCAACGTTGTCGAATGTAAGTTCATAGGTCGGGAATGAGCGAATGACCGGCACTTCACGGAGCGCCAAGCCTTTGGGCTTGCCGTCGATGATGAAGCAGGTGATCCCGCCGCGGTCGCCTTGATCGCCGGTGCGGGCAAATACCAGCCCCCACTTCGCACTCTGAGCACCCGAAATCCACAGTTTGGATCCGTTCAAAACATAGTGGTCACCTTTGAGCACTGCACGCGTGCGAATAGAGCGAGCCGGGTCCGATCCGCCCGATGACTCGCTAATCGCCATAAAGACCTTGGCCCCATCCGCAATTGCAGGAATCGCGAACCTTTCAATCTGCTCTTTAGTGCCCAGAAGAATCGGCGCAGGCGGGTTGCTCCCTGTAGCCCCGCATGCCGGAATATACGCGCCCATCTTGCATCGCGATGCCTCTTCAGCGAAGACGGCTGAGGCCTCTAATCCCATCCCCTGGCCGCCATACTCGGCTGGAGAGCGCAGGGCCCAAAGCCCGATCTCTTTCGCTTTTTGTTTGAGCGGATTTAGCAGTTCTTGTGGCAGCTCATATGCATCGTGCTGCACCTTGTCTTCGGCTGGCCTTACTTCATCTCGCATGAACCTGCGAGTGGTCTGTCGAAGATGCTCCAATTCTTCCAAGTTTGGAATAATTGCTTCCATTCATCGTCCTTTACGTGTTGCAATGTGTCATTCAGGTTGAATGCCCGCGCCACGCACAGCGCGGCCCCAGATCAGCACTTCCTGCTCGTTGAATTTTGCGAATTCTTCCGGCGACATCGTGTCGACGGTGCCGCCGGTTTGCTTGAATCTCTCTTGACCTTGCTTGCTCTGCGTCGCCTGATTCAAAAGTTCGTTCAAACGGACAACAACCGCATGCGGCGTCTTTGCAGGAACGTAGGCTCCGTTCCAGACACTCAGTTCGATCGGCATGCCGGCTTCTCGCATCGTCGGGACGTCTGGCAGGGTTGACGCTCTGGTTGGACCGGTCACCCCAAGACCACGAAGCCGCCCCTGTTGAACCAGGGGGTTGGCCACCGTCAGATCTGAGAACATGAAGTCGACCGCCCCGGCCATGAGATCGGTGACGGCTTGCGGAATTCCCTTGTAAGGGACATGAAGCGCGGGAGAAGAAACGGCATTGGAGTAGGTTTTTCCCGCTACCAGAGAAGAGGTGTTGCCACTCGCGAAGCTCAGCTTCGAGCCCGCAGCCTGCATTCGCGCTGTAAGCTCCGCGACGCTCTTTGGCTGATCCTCGGTGTTCCTCACCACAAGCACCATCGCGTTCTTGGAAATCATCGCCACCGGGATGAAATCCGCCACCGGGTCGTAGGGCAGCTTCTTGTAGAGGAAGGGATTGACCGACTGCGTCGTCATGCTGGTGATGAAGACGGTGTAGCCGTCAGGCGCTGCCCGAGCAACCTGTTGCGCGGCGATCAAGCCATTTGCGCCAGGTTTGTTCTCGACGATCACAGGCTGACCGGTTCGGCGAGTGATGTCGTTGGCCGCCTCACGGGCGGATTGGTCGGTGCCGCTTCCCGAGGGGAAGGGCACAACGAACTTAATGGTGCGTGTCGGGTAGTCAATTGCCTGCGCATTCGCCAGGGATCCCAGCAGAACCAGACAACAAGCGAGAAGAGAGCGACATAAAGACTGTGTTTTCGTGAACATAAATACCTTTCAATGTGCGTCTTGAAATTATACACCGGTTATACGGTTTAATGGTGCGATTTTTTCACCGGCGGCGGGAAATCACCTCCGTGATAGTCTGTCGCCCATGCAAAGAAGTCCCCATTTCCTCATCCCTGCCGAAGCCGGAAATCTGAGCGTCGATCAGACGCAGGGTGTCAGCCTATACATACAGGTCGCCAACATCCTGCGCTATGCCATCCTTTCTGGAGCCATCGCGCCAGGTTCTCGATTGCCGACGGTGGTCGAACTCGGTGATCACTTCAAGGTGGCCCGCATTACCATTCGGGAAGCCATACGGGTCCTTGCTGAAGAAGGACTTCTCGTCTCTAGCCGAGGGCGTGGCATCCATGTCTTACAGCATCCGTCGCAGAGCAAGCCTGCTCCCCAAATCGCAGACGCGATGGACGCCGATGTTTCCAGCGTGGAGATCGTGATCCTGGCCGTTGACGACTTGACGACCGTACCGGCGGATATGCTCAAGGAAGCCATTGCATTTCCTACATACAAAGGCATCACGAAGATTCACAAGTTCGAGGGGCGCCCCCTGGGGCTTATAAGAATCTGTGTCGCAGATTCGATTTACCGCCGCCTGCCCAAAGGGGCCATTGAGAAGAAGAAGGTTTTGCCCATGGTGAGAGCTCTTCCGGCCGTCGGTGCACTTGAACTCAAGCTGATCATCACAGTGGAGCCGGCCGACGTCGTACTCGCCGACCATTTACGCTGCCCACTCGGCGCCCCCGTAGCTCGCGTCCTAAGGCGAGCGATCGACACCAAGGGACGAGGTGTGTATCTGGCCCTGTCGTGGTATCGCGGAGACATGTTTTCCTTTGCCGCCACTATTCCAAACGAACTGCTGCCACATCTTTCGACCGGAATCGACGGCACGCTGTAAAGGTCCTTTCGCTACAGGGTGATCGCAGCGGCATTCGCACCACTGTCACCTGGCACCGAGACGCTCAGCGTGGACTGCCCCGATTCCCGGACACCGACTCCCTTCGCCCATCGGCCTGACGTCTCCCCCGAATTCCTTACTTTTCAAAACCACGGCGTGTGTCAAGGTAGTTGTCGCCTCGGTGTTCAGGCAACTTTCCTGAATTCGTTGGCCCGGTCGCGCTCTGGATTGAGGTAGACGGCGTCTTCAAGTTGCCAGTTGCGGCACGCTGCGCACCAACGCTCGGGGTGCGTTTGTCGTGCGGCCTCGTAGAGAGAGGCGCGCTGGGAATGCAATTGCCGATCAGCCCCTCGATGGCGCTGTGACGGCGTGACGTACTTGACCACGCTGTGCCGGTGTTCTTCTTCGTTGTACCAAGCCGCGAATCGAAGCACCCATTCACGTGCCTGCTCGATGGTCTCGAAGGGCCGCTCAGGCCACAGCGGACAGTACTTGGCTGTGCGGAACAGCGCTTCTGCATAGGCGTTGTCGTTGCTCACACGTGGCCGGCTGAACGAGGGCACCACGCCGAGTTCTCCCATGGCGGCTCGCATGGTCATGCCCTTCATCGCCGCCCCGTTGTCCGAATGCAGCACCAGCGGCTTGCCCGCCGTCTGCTCACGCAAGCATCCCCGATGCAGCAGTCGGGCAGCATGGTCGGCCGTCTCCTCGGCATGGACCTCGTTGACCACGAGCTTGCGGCTGAAGATGTCCTTCATCATGTACCAGTAGAAGTAGCGCCCCTTGACGGTCGTCGGCAGCCAGGTGATGTCCCAGCACCAGACCTGGTTGGCGGCTGTGGCGCGATGGGTCGTCAAGGGGCGGGCCTTGGGCGCGCGGCTGCGACCTCGCCTGAGCGCCTGCCCTGCAGCCCTGAGCACCCGGTAGAAGGTCGATTCGCTGGCCAGGTAGGTCCCCTCGTCCGCAAGCTTGGGCACGATCTGGTGGGGCGTCAGACTGGCGCAGTCGCTTCGATTGGCCGCTTGCAAGACAGCTTGGCGCTCTGCTTCGCTGAGTTTGTTGCGCGGCACTTTGCGCTCGGCTGCGGGCCTGCCATCGAAGGGTCGTATGCGCCAGCGCTGCAGGGTTCGCTCTTTCAAGCCCAATTCGCTGCAGGCTTGGGCTTGCCTGGCTCCGGCAGCAATCGCTTCGTCAATCAACTTGATGGCTTCGCCGCGATCTGAGGTGTTGATCATTCGTCCTCTTCCGTGCCCCAGATCGCGTCGGCTTTTTTTCTCAGCATCAGCAGCGCCGCCGCTTCCGCCAAGGCCGCATCCTTGCGACGAAGTTCGCGTTCCAGTTCTCGCAATCGCTCAAGCGCTGATGGATTGACCACCGGCGTGCTCCCCGACACTGGCCTGCCGTCGCCGTTGGCACCTTCGCACGCCGCGCGCCACTGGCGCAATTGCTCCGGATGGACCGCCTTGCGACGGCAATACTCCGACAGCTCCGCTTCACAGAAAGCAGCGGTCTCCAGCACAGCGCGGAACTTGGCGGCGCTGCTCCAGCCATCAGCGCTGCTGTGCTCCGTCATCTCGCCGGCCGCAATCGCAGCGTTGCGCCACGTACGCAAGGTCACGGGCGTGATGCCTGTCTCACGCGATACCTTGAGCACCGTTTGGCTTATCGGGGGCGACATCTGCTTGAGCGCCCACTGCTTCTGCTCGGCGTTGTATCTCTTCTGCTTCATGTATCCATTCTCGATCCCGCCCTCCAAAGTGCTATTGATAGCCGAGGCGACATCTATCCTGACATGGAGGGACCAGAAGTACGGTTACTTTCCGGCATGCCCGAAGGGGCGCAAGGAGAAGCAAGGAAGAGGTCGAGATTTTCAGAAGAACAGATCGCGTACGCACTGCGATTGACTGAGTCAGGCACACCGGTGGTCGACGTGTGCCGCCAGATCGGCGTGTCCGAGGCGACGTACTACACGTGGAAGAAGAAGTTCGGGGACCTGGGCGTGAGCGAGCTCAAACGCCTGAAGATGCTTGAGGACGAGAACACCAGGCTCAAACGCATCGTGGCCAATCTGACGTTGGACAAACAGATCCTGCAGGAGGTCGTCCGAAAAAAGCTTTGAAGGCTGTCCAGCGGCGTGAGCTGGCGGCCTGGATGCAAGAACGCTTCAAAGTGAATGTGCGCAGGTCGTGCCGGCTGGCGCTGCTGCGGCCATCGGTCTGGTACGCAAAGAGCGAGGCACGCGATCAGAGTGCGCTGCGCCTGCGCATCCGGGAGATCGCGATGGACCGTCCACGATTCGGGTACCTGCGCGTGCTGGTCATGCTCAAGCGTGAGGGCTGGGAAATCGGCAAGCAGCGCGTCTATCGCCTGTACCGGCTGGAAGGACTGCAGTTGCGCATGAAGGTCAAGCGCCGCAAGCGCATCAGCCTGCAGCGCGGCAGGCCCGTGCCTGCCACAGGGCCGAATCAGAACTGGAGCATGGACTTCGTGCACGATCAGATGCTCGACGGACGGGCATTCCAGGTGCTCACGGTGATCGATCAGTGGAGTCGCGAGAGTGTGACTCTAGAGGCCAACTTCCGGCTCACCGGCCGGTGCGTCGGTAAGGCCCTGGACGAGGCTGCACTGCAGCGCGGATGGCCCAAGGCGATCACCGTAGACAACGGCACGGAATTCACGTCCAAGGCACTCGATGAATGGGCCTGGCGCCGCGGTGTGAAGCTCGATTACACACGTCCTGGCAAGCCCACGGACAACGGGCTCATCGAGTCATTCAACGGTCGGTTGCGTGATGAGTTTCTGAACGTCAACGAGTTCATTACGATGCAGGATGCGCGTGAGAAATTGAAGGCTTGGCAGCACGACTACAACCATCACCGTCCGCATGGCTCACTCGGCCACCTGACCCCGAGTGAGTTCGTCAAAAAGAGGCCAGATCAACAGCTGGAAAGCCGCCCAACTCCAGTTTAAAAGTGGCCGTATATGGGGGAGACGTCACTGCCCCGACGTGGACTCGTCGAGCTTGCAACCGCCGTCCCATGGCGCGCGGGTACGCTTGCCAGGGGACGGCGGCCACCGGGCTCTGCTGCCTCATCAGGCGCAGCACTGCCTTCTCGGAGATGCTAACGCGTGTCTTTTGGCGAGGAAGAACGGCTAAGGATGGTGTTCAAAACCGGCGCAGCGGAGCTCGCTGAGCGCATGAATCTCGCGACATGAAACTGCCGCGCCCGTTTCGATCGATTTCAACGCCACGGAGGTCTGTTTCTCGGCCTTTCGAGGCCCCATCCTGGCCCTTGGGCGCGCTGCAGACGCACTCATCCCGGCACCCTGTGCAAAAGCCGGTGCCGCGCCATCCACAGGTTGGAGAGCGCGAACAGCGTTTGCAGTTGCGCCGTGTTCTTCATCAGCCCTCGTTAGCGCACCTTCACAAACCCGAACTGGCGCTTGATCACCCGAAACGGGTGCTCGACCTTGGCCCGGATTCGGGCCTTCACATGCTCCAGCTCATCGAGCACGCGCCCCATCGGAGTGGCCTTGTCCAGCACCCGGCGCTTGCCCGGGCGCATGGCCACGTGCCAATTCGCCTCGATGCCCTGCGTCTCTTCGCGTTTGGCCACACCCTGGTAGCCCGCATCCGCAAACACATCGCTCTCTTCGCCGTGCACCAGCGCGCTGGCCTGCGTCACGTCGTTGACGTTGGCCGCCGTGCCGACCACCGTGTGCACCAGGCCCGAATCGGCGTCCACGCCAATGTGGGCCTTCATGCCAAAGTGCCACTGGTTGCCCTTCTTGGTCTGGTGCATCTCCGGGTCGCGCTCGCCGCTGCTGTTCTTGGTCGAGCTGGGCGCGGCGATCAAGGTGGCATCAATGGCTGTGCCGCTCTTGAGCAACAGCCCTTTGGCGGCCAGCGTGCTGTTGACCGTGGCCAGTATCTGAATGCTGAGCTGGTGCTCTTCAAGCAGGTGGCGAAAGCGCAGGATGCTCACCCGATCCGGAATGCGCTCGGCGCTGGAGAGCCCAGCGAAGTCGCGGTACAGCGGCGTCTCAAACAAGGCCTCTTCCATGGCCAGGTCCGACAGGCCGAACCACTGCTGAAGGAAATGAATGCGCAGCATGGTCTCGTGTGCAAACGGCGGTCGTCCCGTGCTGGCCACCGGCGAGGCCGCTGCAATCAACGCGATGAGTTCGCGCCACGGCACCACCAGCTCCATCTCATCCAGGAACACCGCCTTGCGCGTTCGCCTCGTGCTCAGGTTCAGTCCCAGTTCGGCTTGTTTCTTCATGACTTCATTGTTCCGCTTCGCCGGCCTTCAGGCCATTGGGGACTGCACGGGGTTTTGAACACCATCCCTAAGGTAACGTTGAGGGGCGAAGGTATAACAAGACGCCCGCGGGACTCGTGGGAGCTTGCATATAAAAAATGCAAGCGGGCGGGCGGCCTGCACGGCCTGAACGGATAAGCATTTTTTCGCGGGCTCATCCGCTTGGTAAAAGGGCTACGTCGATCTGATTTGATCTACTCGGATCCCTCTGAGTACTGCGCATTCAGAGCGAGGGGGCGAACTACGCAATTGCGTTCGTCAACTCAGGAACCGCCGTAAACAGGTCGGCCTCCAAGCCGTAATCGGCCACTGAGAAGATCGGCGCTTCCGGGTCCTTGTTGATCGCCACGATCACCTTGGAATCCTTCATGCCGGCCAAGTGTTGAATGGCACCCGAGATGCCCGCCGCGATGTACAGCTGCGGCGCCACGATCTTGCCGGTCTGGCCGACTTGTAGGTCGTTCGGTGCGTAGCCCGCGTCCACCGCCGCGCGGCTCGCGCCGATGGCCGCGCCCAGCTTGTCGGCCAGCGGCGTCATGACTTCGTTGAACTTCTCGCTGCTGCCCAGCGCGCGGCCACCGGAGACGATGATCTTCGCGGCGGTCAGTTCGGGGCGGTCGTTCTTCGCAATCTCGCTGCCTTTGAATTCGCTCTTGCCGTCGCCCAATGCAGCCGTGGCGGCTTCCACTGCTGCGCTGCCACCCGTGGCCGCTGCCGGATCGAAGCCGGTCGTGCGCACCGTGACGACGTGTTTCGCGTCGGTGCTCTGCACGGTGGCAATGGCGTTGCCGGCGTAGATCGGGCGCTCGAAGGTGTCGGCGCTGATCACTTTGGTGATGTCGGAGAGCTGGCCCACGTCCAGCGTGGCGGCCACGCGCGGTGCCACGTTCTTGCCGCTGGCCGTCGCCGGGAACAGGATGTGGCTGTAGTCGCCGGCGATGGCCAACACCTGCGCTGCGACGTTCTCGGCCAGGCCGTGTTCGAAGCCCGGCGCGTCGGCGTGGATGACTTTGGCGACGCCGGCGATGGCGGCAGCGGCTTTGGCGGCTTCACCGGCGTTGTGCCCCGCGATGAGCACGTGCACGTCACCCCCGCATTGGGCGGCGGCGGTCACGGTGTTGAGGGTGGCCGGCTTGATGCTGGCGTTGTCGTGTTCGGCAATAACGAGTACGGTCATTTGTCGGTTCCTCAGATCACTTTTGCTTCATTCTTGAGCTTGTCCACCAGGGCGGCGACGTCCGCCACCTTCACGCCTGCGCCACGCTTCGGTGGCTCGCTGACCTTCAAGGTCTTGATGCGCGGCTTCACATCCACACCGAGGTCTTCGGGTTTGACGATGTCCAGCGTCTTCTTCTTCGCCTTCATGATGTTGGGCAGCGTCACATAACGCGGCTCGTTCAAACGCAGGTCGGTGGTGATCACGGCAGGCAACGTGAGCGCCAGCGTCTCAGAGCCACCATCCACTTCGCGTGTGACGCTGACTTTCCCGTCGGCCACTTCCACCTTCGATGCAAAAGTAGCTTGCGGCAATCCAGCCAACGCAGCGAGCATCTGGCCGGTCTGGTTGCAGTCGTCGTCGATAGCCTGTTTGCCCAGAATGATCAGGCCGGGTTGTTCCTTGTCCACCAGCGCCTTGAGCAGCTTGGCCACGGCCAGCGGCTGCAGCTCTTCACTAGTTTCCACCAGGATGGCGCGGTCCGCGCCAATCGCCATGGCGGTGCGCAACGTTTCCTGGCATTGCGTGACGCCACAAGACACGGCGATCACTTCGGTGACCACACCCTTCTCTTTCAAACGAACCGCTTCTTCCACCGCGATCTCGTCGAACGGGTTCATGCTCATCTTGACGTTGGCGATGTCCACACCGCTGCCGTCGCTCTTGACTCGAACCTTGACGTTGTAATCCACCACGCGTTTGACACCCACCAATATCTTCATATGCGTCTCCGAAAAGGTTGAAAGCGTAGCGACACCACGCATACGTGTCCAATCTTGATTTGTCGAGGTCCCATCAATTTTTATCATGGTCAAGACCTGCACGTCACTGGAGCGACGCCGGTCATTCAAGGATCGAAGCCCTGCCGATGGATCCCTATCGAGTGCTTGTCAACCGCTCGCCTGCAGCTTCCACACACGATCATCACCGACCCAGCGAAGCATGCGCCGCTTCCGCACGGAAGAGCTCACACCCACGCCCTTCTCCTGAACTTCGGCCCGATCGAAAAGTCATGCAACGTCCCTCCGAAAGTGCACAGGGAGAGGCAGAGGAGCAATTCAAGAAGCTTATATGTTCCACATAAAAGAACAGTATTCCTTTGAATGAAACGACGATATCAGGGGTCTCCTCGTTTTCAGTGCAATAAGTGACGGTACGCAAAGCTAGCACTGGCGCGGGGGTGGTCTGGGTAGACCGTTGATTTCATTGACTTTCCTGTTCGCTTTGTAAACGGGTATGGTGGCCTCCCACTTTTGAGGTTCACGATGCAGGGTTGGCACACAACGTTTTTGGGGATGCGTGGGCTCCCCCGCGATATCAGCGACTTCGAGATGAAGGCATTTTTCACCTTCGATGGTGCCGAGCGCGACGCAATCAATGCACGCCGAGGTGATTCCCACAAGCTTGGTCTGGCGCTCCATATTGGTTTCCTGCGCATGAGTGGGCGTTTGCTCGGTGCCTTTCGGGTAATTCCAGTAGCCTTGTGGCGCCACCTTGGCAACGAGCTTGGCATTGCAGCACCAGAAGTCGCCTCGCTGAGAGCCATGTATGAACGCGGGCGCACGCTATTCGATCACCAACAAGTAGCCTGCACGGTCCTTGGATTCCAGTGGATGAGCGAGCACCAGCGCCGCTCACTGGTACGTGAACTGCGCGACGAAGTGGCGCGCTGCGCCGACCGCGATCAGCTACTCGTGCGGGCGCGTCAATGGCTGTACAAGAACAAGCTGGTGATCGTGCACGAGCGGGCAATTCGGACACTGATTGCGGCGGCACTTGCCCAGCTTGAAGTTGAAACAGGCACCGCCATCGCCGCCAGCGTTGATCCAGCAACACTTGATCGCTGGCGAGCCTCAGTTTCAGAGCTGCGCCCAGATGGACAAACCCAGCAGAGTTGGCTATGGGCTGCACCGGCGAAACACTCAACCCGCCAAATCAGCGAGGTACTGGAGCGCATCGACCTGCTTTACACGCTGGACGTTCATAAGCACCTGGCAGACATCCCCGATCTCATCTTGCGCCGCTACGCGCGCCGACTTGTCTCCAGGCC
The DNA here is from genome assembly GCF_009859475.1 of Hydrogenophaga sp. BPS33. Classification (NCBI taxonomy): domain Bacteria; kingdom Pseudomonadati; phylum Pseudomonadota; class Betaproteobacteria; order Burkholderiales; family Comamonadaceae; genus Hydrogenophaga; species Hydrogenophaga sp. BPS33. The sequence goes on along the minus strand of NZ_CP044550.1, from coordinate 196,133 downwards.
GCCCTCAGCCGGAGCCAAGATCAAAGAGCCAGCGCGCACCGTGGAGGTCGCATGCTTTCTTCGGTATTGCCTGTTCACCACCACAGACCAGTTGATCCTTATGGTGCAGCGCCGGATCGCCGATCTGTGGCGTCAGGCTGCCGCCGATGTCCCCGCTACCGTCAATTGGGCCGCAATGTACAAAACGCTGCTCGGCGAACTTGTTGCCTTGAGCGCGCAAGGTGCGGTGCCAGATGCTGAGTTGCGTGCCCGTCTTGAAGCCTTGATCACCGAAACCCAGAAACGCAAACCACCGAGCAGGGCCTCCCTGGTCCGCGAGGGATTGATTGATGGAATTCGCCCCGTGCGGTCGTTGCTCGTCGCCATTGCAAAGCTGCCCTGGCAGGCCACCGGCGAGCATCCTGCCATCGAGTACCTTGCCAAGCTGCAAGCTTTATATCTCAAAGGATCCAGAAAGCTGCCAGTTGAAGTGGTGGCACCAAGTCTGGGAATGATCTGGCAGGTTTCGATCTCCAGCCCAGACCGGGAACGGGCGTTTCAGGCGTTGGAGGTGGCCACCCTGTTTGCCCTGCGCCGCGCGGTGCGCAATGGCTCGGTCTGGATTGAGCACAGCCTGAGCTTTCGGGGTCGTGCGCGCTTGTTCTTCACGGACGAGCGTTGGCAGGCAGAGTCCAAGAAACACTATGCCCGTCTATCGTTACCCAGCAAGGCTGCCACTTTCTTGAAGCCTTTGCTGGCCAGAGTAACTGCCGGTGTCGATGCGGTGGCCGCTGCAGCCCGCAGTGGCGTACTGCGCGTGGATGATGAACTCCATTTGTCGCCATTGCCCGCAGAGGACGAAGACCCAGAAGTGACCAAGCTGCGCGCGGCTTTGGATCACCGCATCGGTGAGGTTCAATTGCCGGAAGTGATTCTGGCCGTTGACGCCCAGGTGCGCTTTAGCTGGATCATGCTCGGACGTGAGCCGCGCTCTACCGACGAGCTGCTGATGGTCTATGCCGGCATCATGGCCCACGGCACCAGTCTGACTGCGGTCGAATGCGCGCGCATGATTCCGCAATTGTCTGCCACCAGCATTCGCCAGGCCATGCGCTGGGCGCGGGACGAACGGCGTCTGAGCCAGGCCTGCCAGGCTGTGCTGGAATTCATGCAGCGACACCCGATTGCCGCCACCTGGGGGCGGTCCGATTTGGCATCTTCTGACATGATGAGCATGGAGACCACCAAACGGGTGTGGCAAGCCCGGCTTGATCCTCGGCGCAACACACCTTCCATTGGAATCTACTCCCATGTAAAAGACCGGTGGGGCATCTTCCATGCGCAGCCCTTTGTGCTCAATGAGCGCCAGGCGGGCGTGGCCATTGAAGGTGTCATCCGCCAAGAAAAGCTGGAGACCAGCCAGCTTGCTGTGGATACCCATGGCTACACCGACTTTGCCATGTCACATGCCCGTTTGCTTGGTTTTGATCTTTGCCCGCGGTTGAAGGAACTCAAACAGCGCCACCTCTTTGTGCCACGCGGCACCAAAGTGCCCGCAGAAATCGCTGCGGTGTGCGAAGCCAATGTCGACGTCGCTTTGATCGAAAAGCATTGGGATAGTCTGGTGCACCTGGCAGCCTCGGTCATGAGCGGACATGCCAGTGCGGTGGCAGCTCTTGCGCGGTTCGGTTCTGCCGCCCAGGGCGATCCAATCTATGAGGCTGGCGTGCAATTGGGGCGGTTGCTGCGTACGGCGTTTTTGGCTGACTACTTTGTCAAGGACGCTTTCAGGAACGAGTTGCGCCGGGTGCTCAATCGGGGCGAGGCTGTTAACGCCCTCAAGCGCGCCATTTATACCGGCCGGATCAGCCCGGCGCAGGCCAAACGTGTCGATGAAATGCAGGCTGTGGCCGATGCGTTGAGCCTGATGGCCAACATCGTGATGGCGTGGAATACCTCACAGATGCAGGCGGTCCTGGATCGCTGGTCGAACCGCCGCCAGGTCATTCCACCGGAACTGATCGGGAAGATTGCGCCCACCAGGCTGGAGAGCATCAACTTGCGGGGTGTGTTTCGCTTCCCGGTTGACCGCTATGCTGACCAAATCCTGCCTTCGCGGCCAAATGCATCGATAACTGGCACCAATGGATGAAACCGACCACGGTTTGACGCCACGAATCGCAGATTTGAAAGTGAACAGGAAAGTCAATGAAATCAACGATCTACCAACACCACCTCCGCGCCAGTGCTAGCTTTTCGTACCGTCACTTATTGCACTGAAAACGAGGAGACCCCCCATCGAATTCTCGATGACCATGGCGGACTACCTCGACTTCGGCGGCCACAGCGACCAGGTGTTTTCCGTCGATGCCGCGTTGAGCCGTGCCCGGACAGCACTGCAGGCGCCGCCGCGGGGCTACGAGGTGCGTACGATCGGCGAATGACGTGGGCCCTGTATGCGGCCGGCTCGATCAGGGCCGTATCCACTTCCAGCACGGTCCCATCGACCTGGTGATCTTCGCGCTGGGCGAGAGCGCCGTGATCGAAGAAGCCCACGCGAAGGCCTGGGCACGTTTCGGGCAGATCCTGCCGGAATTGGTCGCCGAACTTCCCGACCTTCGGCAAGCGATCGACCCGCGAGTCCAATGCGGGATGGTGGGCCCTGTCGCCCGGCGAATGTGGAGCGCTTGTCGTCCATTCGCGCGCGACTTCATCACGCCGATGGCGGCCGTGGCCGGATCCGTCTCGGATGAAATCGTGGATTTCTATCGGACTGCCGGTGTCAGGCGAGCCGCCATCAACAACGGAGGCGACATTGCCCTGCATCTTGAAGCGGGCGAACGAATGCGCATTGCGGTTGTGCCCGACATCTCTGATCCGCACGCGGCACACGATCCCGGAAAACGGCTCCACCTGAACATCGATGCCGCGAACCCAGTCCGTGGTGTTGCGACGAGTGGATGGCCGGGGCGGAGCTTCTCGCTCGGCATCGCGGACAGTGTGACCATCCTCGCATTGACGGCTGCGCAGGCGGACGCCGCCGCAACAGCGGTCGCCAACGCGGTCAACGTCGATCACCCGCTTGTCGTTCGCCGGCCTGCCCGGGAGTTGCAACCGGATTCGGACTTGGGCGACCGCCTCGTGACAGTGGCCGTACCGGCTCTCCCGGAAACCGTGGTGCACGACGCCCTGGACGCCGGGGAGGCCAAGGCTCGCGAGCTGCTCGACGCGAACTTGATCGCGGCCGCGGTGCTGGTGTGTCAGGGCCGGGTTCGAATGGTAGGTCGTAGTGCGTTCATCTTGCAGCCACCATGACCGAAGCAGTCCGATGACCGCCAACAGGAATGGGAGCGGCGTCCCCTGGAATGACGCCAGTGGCAAGCGCCTGCGCGAATGGCTGGGAGTGGATGACGCAACGTTCCATGACGTGCGCAAGTGCGCGATCGTTCCAATGGGGATGTGTTATCCCGGGCGAGGTGCTGGAGGCGACTTGCCGCCGCGTCCTGAATGCGCGCCACTGTGGCATGACCGGATTTTCGCGCTCATGCCGCGGGTCGAACTCACCATTCTGATCGGGCAGTACGCCCAAGCGAAATTCCTTGGATCGCGCCGTGGCCCAACGCTCACCGAGAAAGAGCGTGTCGCCAGCGTGCTGGCGCAATGACCAGCGCAGCGCGAAACATGTGAGCCTTCAGGCGGCTTCTCCGGACGCAGCGTCCGGAGCACTCAGTCGTGCGGCGCGGTCCCCGAGAACCGACATCACGTGGAAGAAAGTCTTCGCATCCGCCGCCGAAACTTCGGCAAGCAGGTCGGCCTCCACCTGACTGATCATGGCCTCGACGTGCCGGTGGACCTTTTTGCCGGGCGTGGACAGGCTCAAGCTCAGGCGCCTCCTGTCATGCATGTCCACTGCCTTCTTGACATAGCCCTGTTCGACCAGCTTTTCGATTGCGCGGGCAACGAAGAAGGCGTCCGTGCTCGTCCTCGCGGCCACTTCCTTGGCAGAGATCGGCTCGAATCGACCGATGACCGCCATGACTCGCCAACCGATCACCGTCAGGCCGAACTCATCCTTCCACCTCGGCGCAAGAAAGCGCGTGATGCGCGTGGCGATCGAAAGACAACGGTAGGAAATCCTGTTTTCGAGAGGGACGCTGTTCGGGGTACGCATCCGTTGATTCTATGGGGCCACCGCAGTTGACAGCCATGAACGACGACCCAATAATAGCGAACCGCTACTAATTTTGAAGGAGATCGGGTATGTCGAATTCCGAGAGCAATGAGACCTTGACTCGGATGGGTCCAGGCGCTGCCATGGGACGGGTGTTCCGGCAGTTTTGGCAGCCCGCGCTGCTCTCCGAGGAATTGCCCGTAGCGGACTGTCCGCCGGTTCGCGTGCGGCTGATGGGGGAAGACTTTGTCGCCTTTCGCGACTCCAGCGGCAAAGTGGGGTTGCTCGACGCGCATTGCCCCCACCGACTCGCGGACCTGTTCTTCGGCCGCAACGAGGAGGGCGGTCTTCGTTGCGTCTATCACGGCTGGAAGTTCAGCGTGGCGGGTGAAATCCTCGACATGCCCAGCGAACCGCAAGGAAGCCCCATGCGCTGCAACCCGAATCTGCGTGCAAAGGCGTATCCCGTGCGGGAAGCGGGCGGCATCATCTGGGCGTATCTCGGCCCGCAAGAGTCCATGCCGGCTTTGCCCGACATGGAATTCATGAGCCTTCCTCCGCAGAACGTCCATGTTTCCAAGTGCCTGATGAAGTGCAACTATCTGCAGGCACTCGAGGGCAGTATCGACACGGCCCACCTGACCTTCCTGCACCATTCCATGGCCCCGATGGAGAAGGACGTCTTTGCCGTGGGCAATCTTCAGGAATTCGGGGATGCGGATGGGGCGCCGCGGTTCTTCTGCGAAGACACCGACTTCGGAATGCGAATCTCCGCACGAAGGGACGGGGGTAACGGCAACTACTACTGGCGCATCACCCAGTGGTTGATGCCCAACTACGTGTTGGTGCCCACAGCCGAGGGGCTGGTGTGCAGAGCCAATCTGTTCATTGCCATCGACGACGAAAACTGCTGGTGGTATCGCGTCCGCTATCACGTCGGACGTCCTCTTGGCAGTGACGAGCTGGCGGAATACAAGACTGGAAATCTGGATTACGCGAGATTGATCCCGGGCACCTACATTCCGCAGGGGAACCGCGCGAACGATTACCTGATGGATCGGGATCTGCAGAGACGCGGCTCATTCACCGGAATTCCGAGTGCCCAACTTCAGGACCTCGCCGTGCAGGAGAGCCAGGGGCCGATCGCAGACCGGACCAAGGAGCACTTGGGTACCTCGGACACCGCGATCGTGAAATGCCGCAGACGCCTCCTCGAGGTTGCGAAGAAGTTCGCAAATGACGGAACCGTCCCGACGGCGGCGAAGCGCGGCGAACTCTACAAGCACCGCGCCATTGCCATTCTGCTTCCGATGGATATCACACCTGAACAGGCGGGAAGCCATCCGGCAACAGTGCCCGATGCCCGATAGTGCCCCCCAAGACAGTACGCAAGGAGACAGCTGTGAAACGGATATCGAAGTGTGGAATTTCCTTGAGGCTTGCCGTGGCGTTGTTCGCCTCGGCCATCCTGTGCAACGCGCACGCCCAGACCAAGGAGGTGTGGCCGTCCAAGCCAGTCCGGTTCGTCGTTCCATTCACGGCGGGCGGTTCCATCGATGTGCTGGCACGCCTGGTGGGCAGACACCTCGAAACCCGTCTGAATCAACCGATCGTGGTGGAGAACCGCACGGGCGCCGGTGGAACGGTCGGTACTGATCTTGTGGCCAGGGCTCCGGCGGATGGGTACACGCTACTTTTCACCGCGCAAGGGCCGTTGGTGCTCAACCCCTTCCTGATGAAGCGCCTGCCGTACGACGCGACAACATTTGCGCCCGTGACGGTCGTGGTCGAGGCGCCGAACGTGCTCGTCGCGAGCAGGCAGCTGCCGGTTTCCAGCTTCGAGGAACTGCGCAACTTCGCCAAAGCCAATCCCGAAAAGATGACATTCGCGACTCAGGGCATCGGGACGACAGGCCATGTCACGGGCGAATTGATCAACCAGCAGGCCGGCACCGCGCTGACGCATGTCGCGTATCAGGGTTTTCCGCCGGCGCTCACCGATGTTCTCGCGGGGCGTGTCAGCCTGATGATAGGTGACACCATCAATCTTGTGCCGCGAATCGTTTCGGGGCAATTGCGCCCGATCGCTATCGCTTCCACCAGGCGCAGCGCCGTGCTGCCGAACGTTCCCACTTTCGCCGAGGCTGGCTATCCGGCGATCGTCTCGGGACCCTGGTACGCGGTCGTGGCCCCGGCAGGGACACCGATCGAGATCAGGCACAAGCTGGCCGACGAGATTCGCCAGGTGCTGGGGCTTCGCGAAGTGCAGGATAAGCTCAAGGAGCTGGGTGTCGAAGCCCGCGGCCTCTCGCCGGAGGAGTTCGATGTTTATCTGAAGTCGGAATACAAGAGATGGGGCGGGGTGATCCAGAAAGCCGGGATATCTCTTGACAAGTAGTTCTCGTCAAGAGCCCGTCACCGGGCCACCGCGAACGAACTTGATCCAACTGTAGCGTCACGCCGTATGGGGGAATCATGAAAGCCCGCGTGCATTCGATAACGTACGGCGCCGATGACGTGCTGATCTACGACATCCGCAGCGCCGATGGCCAACAGCTGCCGCCGTTCGAGGCGGGGGCGCATATTGACGTGACCATTCCCGGCGGCATCGTGCGCAGCTATTCGCTCGCCAACGATCCGTCGGATCGCCACAGGTACGTTGTCGGCGTCAAGCGTGAGGCCCAGGGTCGAGGCGGTTCGGCTTCGATGCATGCCCATGTCCAGGCCGGGACGCTGCTCGACATCGCCGGGCCGCGCAACAACTTTGCTCTCGAGGAGGATGCTGCCCATAGCGTCTTCATTGCCGGAGGAATTGGAATCACGCCGCTGTGGAGCATGGCTCAAAGGCTCGAGGCGTTGCGCAAGCCCTGGACCATGTACATGCGAGGCCGCAGCCGCAAGACGACGGCGTTCCTTGACTGCCTGTCGTCTCCCCGGTTGGGCGGGCGCGTCCATGTGAGCTTCAGCGAGGACGCCGGGACCCCGCGCCTGGACATCCACTCCATCGTCGCGAAGGCGCCGAAAGGGGCGCACATCTACTGCTGCGGACCGGAGTCAATGCTGGAGTGCGTCGAGAGCGCCTGCGTGCACCTCCCGAAGGAGCGCCTTCATCTGGAGCGCTTCAAGGCAAAGGAAATGCAGTCGCGCGACGGAGGCTACCTCGTCCGACTTGCCCGCAGCAATCAGGAGATCCGAATCCAGAAGGGATGCACGATTCTGGAATCGCTCCGGCAGCGGGGCATCCCGGTGCAGTCTTCCTGTCAGCAGGGGGTCTGCGGGGCATGTGAGACCGCGGTTCTCGCGGGCCGTCCAGACCATCGCGATTGCGTCCTCTCCGAGGAGGAGCGAACACACGGCAAGAGCATGTTGATCTGCTGCTCGGGCTCGTTGACCGAGGAGTTGGTGCTCGATCTTTAGATGCTTGCGCGACTCGTGGACCGGGCGTTGCGCGCCCGAACCCACACGGCACAGCCAGGCATCGGACCGTCCCTTGGCCTGCAAGTTTTGATGGCGGTTGGCCGTAGGTGCTCTGGTCGCCGCTGCGTAGCATGCGGAGCATCAGGCGCGTTTTCCGCGCCGCAATGCCCAGGAGACAACGCCATGCTTGCCAGAAGACCCATCCTCGCGCTCGCCCTCACCTTGCTCGCAGGTGCGATGCCGGCCTTTGCCAACACGTTCCCGACACAGCCCGTGCGCTTCATCGTGCCGTTCCCGCCCGGCGGTTCCGCCGACGCGCTCACGCGCATGCTTGCCCAGCGGATGCAGGCCGCGTGGGGCCAGGCGGTGGTTGTCGAGAACAAACCCGGCGGCACGGTGATCGGGACCGACCTCGTCGCGAAGGCGGCGCCCGACGGGCATACGATCGCGCTCGTGATCCCATCGCTCGCGGTGAACCCGAGCATCATGGCGCAACTGCCGTATGACACGGTGAAGGATCTTGCCGGCGTGACGCTGATCAGCACGCTGCCGATCGCGCTCTTTGCCACACCCAGCCTGCCCGTGAACAACGTTGCGGAACTCGTCGCCTATGCGAAGAAGAACCCGAAGACGCTGAGCTACGGCTCGGCGAGACTCGGTTCGACGTCGCACCTCGCCGGCCTGATGCTGAACCAGCTGGCCGGCGTGGACCTGGTTCACGTGCCCTACAAGGGCAGCGCCCCCGCGCAGCAGGACCTGATCGGCGGCCGGCTCACGCTGCTCTTCGACTCGTTCATTTCCCAACTGCCGATGGTGCAAGCGGGCCGCGTGAAGCTGGTGGCGCCGGCCGGACCGCGGCGGCTCCCCGGTTTCCCCGACGCCGCCCCGATCGGGGACACGGTGAAGGGATTCAACGTGGAAAGCTACTTCGGGGTCATCGCGCCACGGGCAACGCCGCCCGCGGTGTTGGCCCAGATCCACCAGGCCATCAAGAAAGCGATGGAAGACCCCGCCGTGTCTTCCTGGATGGCGACCCAGGGCATGGTGCCGGCCGCATCCACGCCGGCGCAGTTCGACGCGTTCATCCAGGCCGACATGAAAAAGTGGGCGGCGGTCGTCAAGTCACTCGGCGGCAAGATCGCGTAAGCAGCGCGTCGAGCACGCCGATCGCGGCGAAGAGCTCTTCACGCGGCGCGCCTGCATAGCCCACCAGCAGCAGCTGCTCACGCCTGCCTGGACGCGCAAGCACGCGCGCCCCGACGCGATTTTCTTCGAGAGCGCGTTCCAGCAGCCCCGGTTCGCTCACGTTTCGAAAGCTCGCCACCAGGTAGGAACCCGCGGCCTGGAACGAGAGATCTCCCGTGAAAGCGCCCCTGCGCAAGGCCGCCAGCGCCGCCTTGCGCCGCTCCCCATGGGCTTTGCGAAGCCGGTTGGCGTGACGCCCGATATAGCCTTGCGTGATGAAATCAAACAGCGTGCGCTGCATCTGCAGCGGCGAGTTGTACGCCTGCTGCTGCGCAGCGGCGGAGAAAGACTGGACCAGTTCGTGGGGAGCGACGATGAAGCCGCAGCCCACCTCGGGGAACACGCTGCGCTCGAACGAGCCGAGATAGATCGTTCGTTCGGCGCTTGCGCCCCGGGCAAGGACCGCTTCATGCGGGCCCGTTTCGTACAGGTCGAGGTCACGGTCGTCTTCGACCAGCCAGCCCGCGTGCTTGCGCGACCACCCGACCAGCTCCGCGAGCGCGTCCGCGCTCCATGGCTCGCCCGTGAACGCAAAGTCGGCCGGGCAACAGATGGCGAGCTTCGCCGAAGGCAGGGCGGCGGTGCTCCCTGCCATGCACGGAAACGGGACGACCTGCACACCGCCGCGCACGAGCCTCACGCGATTGGCGACGGCTTCGCGCAGCCGCGGGTGGCCGGCCCGGTCATGCGGCAGCATGTCCTCGGACAGCAGGTTCTTCGCATGGCGCGTGGCGAGGCGGCACCATGCCTTGCGCGGGAAGAGGTCGATGGGGCGACCACCCCGACCCCCACGTTCGCGGCAGCAACCAGCAGCCCGCCACGCTGACAGTGAGCGCGCAGCTTGTGAAGGAGCGGCCGGACCTGGTGGACCGTTATGTCGCCCAGATCGTTAACGCGGCGCGATGGAGCCAAGCGAATCGCGTTCCCACCGTGCAGTCGTTCGCGAACGAGGTCGGCACTTCCTACGAGTGGGCGGAAGCGGCATACGGCCCGCGATCGCACGAGCTGCTCACACCGTCGCTGGATGTCGAACTCGTTGCCGCCGCCAAACCCACAAGGAGTTTCTGGGGGTCTCCTCGTTTTCAGTGCAATAAGTGACGGTACGCAAAGCTAGCACTGGCGCGGGGGTGGTCTGGGTAGACCGTTGATTTCATTGACTTTCCTGTTCGCTTTGTAAACGGGTATGGTGGCCTCCCACTTTTGAGGTTCACGATGCAGGGTTGGCACACAACGTTTTTGGGGATGCGTGGGCTCCCCCGCGATATCAGCGACTTCGAGATGAAGGCATTTTTCACCTTCGATGGTGCCGAGCGCGACGCAATCAATGCACGCCGAGGTGATTCCCACAAGCTTGGTCTGGCGCTCCATATTGGTTTCCTGCGCATGAGTGGGCGTTTGCTCGGTGCCTTTCGGGTAATTCCAGTAGCCTTGTGGCGCCACCTTGGCAACGAGCTTGGCATTGCAGCACCAGAAGTCGCCTCGCTGAGAGCCATGTATGAACGCGGGCGCACGCTATTCGATCACCAACAAGTAGCCTGCACGGTCCTTGGATTCCAGTGGATGAGCGAGCACCAGCGCCGCTCACTGGTACGTGAACTGCGCGACGAAGTGGCGCGCTGCGCCGACCGCGATCAGCTACTCGTGCGGGCGCGTCAATGGCTGTACAAGAACAAGCTGGTGATCGTGCACGAGCGGGCAATTCGGACACTGATTGCGGCGGCACTTGCCCAGCTTGAAGTTGAAACAGGCACCGCCATCGCCGCCAGCGTTGATCCAGCAACACTTGATCGCTGGCGAGCCTCAGTTTCAGAGCTGCGCCCAGATGGACAAACCCAGCAGAGTTGGCTATGGGCTGCACCGGCGAAACACTCAACCCGCCAAATCAGCGAGGTACTGGAGCGCATCGACCTGCTTTACACGCTGGACGTTCATAAGCACCTGGCAGACATCCCCGATCTCATCTTGCGCCGCTACGCGCGCCGACTTGTCTCCAGGCCGCCCTCAGCCGGAGCCAAGATCAAAGAGCCAGCGCGCACCGTGGAGGTCGCATGCTTTCTTCGGTATTGCCTGTTCACCACCACAGACCAGTTGATCCTTATGGTGCAGCGCCGGATCGCCGATCTGTGGCGTCAGGCTGCCGCCGATGTCCCCGCTACCGTCAATTGGGCCGCAATGTACAAAACGCTGCTCGGCGAACTTGTTGCCTTGAGCGCGCAAGGTGCGGTGCCAGATGCTGAGTTGCGTGCCCGTCTTGAAGCCTTGATCACCGAAACCCAGAAACGCAAACCACCGAGCAGGGCCTCCCTGGTCCGCGAGGGATTGATTGATGGAATTCGCCCCGTGCGGTCGTTGCTCGTCGCCATTGCAAAGCTGCCCTGGCAGGCCACCGGCGAGCATCCTGCCATCGAGTACCTTGCCAAGCTGCAAGCTTTATATCTCAAAGGATCCAGAAAGCTGCCAGTTGAAGTGGTGGCACCAAGTCTGGGAATGATCTGGCAGGTTTCGATCTCCAGCCCAGACCGGGAACGGGCGTTTCAGGCGTTGGAGGTGGCCACCCTGTTTGCCCTGCGCCGCGCGGTGCGCAATGGCTCGGTCTGGATTGAGCACAGCCTGAGCTTTCGGGGTCGTGCGCGCTTGTTCTTCACGGACGAGCGTTGGCAGGCAGAGTCCAAGAAACACTATGCCCGTCTATCGTTACCCAGCAAGGCTGCCACTTTCTTGAAGCCTTTGCTGGCCAGAGTAACTGCCGGTGTCGATGCGGTGGCCGCTGCAGCCCGCAGTGGCGTACTGCGCGTGGATGATGAACTCCATTTGTCGCCATTGCCCGCAGAGGACGAAGACCCAGAAGTGACCAAGCTGCGCGCGGCTTTGGATCACCGCATCGGTGAGGTTCAATTGCCGGAAGTGATTCTGGCCGTTGACGCCCAGGTGCGCTTTAGCTGGATCATGCTCGGACGTGAGCCGCGCTCTACCGACGAGCTGCTGATGGTCTATGCCGGCATCATGGCCCACGGCACCAGTCTGACTGCGGTCGAATGCGCGCGCATGATTCCGCAATTGTCTGCCACCAGCATTCGCCAGGCCATGCGCTGGGCGCGGGACGAACGGCGTCTGAGCCAGGCCTGCCAGGCTGTGCTGGAATTCATGCAGCGACACCCGATTGCCGCCACCTGGGGGCGGTCCGATTTGGCATCTTCTGACATGATGACATGGAGACCACCAAACGGGTGTGGCAAGCCCGGCTTGATCCTCGGCGCAACACACCTTCCATTGGAATCTACTCCCATGTAAAAGACCGGTGGGGCATCTTCCATGCGCAGCCCTTTGTGCTCAATGAGCGCCAGGCGGGCGTGGCCATTGAAGGTGTCATCCGCCAAGAAAAGCTGGAGACCAGCCCAGCTTGCTGTGGATACCCATGGCTACACCGACTTTGCCATGTCACATGCCCGTTTGCTTGGTTTTGATCTTTGCCCGCGGTTGAAGGAACTCAAACAGCGCCACCTCTTTGTGCCACGCGGCACCAAAGTGCCCGCAGAAATCGCTGCGGTGTGCGAAGCCAATGTCGACGTCGCTTTGATCGAAAAGCATTGGGATAGTCTGGTGCACCTGGCAGCCTCGGTCATGAGCGGACATGCCAGTGCGGTGGCAGCTCTTGCGCGGTTCGGTTCTGCCGCCCAGGGGCGATCCAATCTATGAGGCTGGCGTGCAATTGGGGCGGTTGCTGCGTACGGCGTTTTTTGGCTGACTACTTTGTCAAGGACGCTTTCAGGAACGAGTTGCGCCGGGTGCTCAATCGGGGCGAGGCTGTTAACGCCCTCAAGCGCGCCATTTATACCGGCCGGATCAGCCCGGCGCAGGCCCAAACGTGTCGATGAAATGCAGGCTGTGGCCGATGCGTTGAGCCTGATGGCCAACATCGTGATGGCGTGGAATACCTCACAGATGCAGGCGGTCCTGGATCGCTGGTCGAACCGCCGCCAGGTCATTCCACCGGAACTGATCGGGAAGATTGCGCCCACCAGGCTGGAGAGCATCAACTTGCGGGGTGTGTTTCGCTTCCCGGTTGACCGCTATGCTGACCAAAATCCTGCCTTCGCGGCCAAATGCATCGATAACTGGCACCAATGGATGAAACCGACCACGGTTTGACGCCACGAATCGCAGATTTGAAAGTGAACAGGAAAGTCAATGAAATCAACGATCTACCAACACCACCTCCGCGCCAGTGCTAGCTTTTCGTACCGTCACTTATTGCACTGAAAACGAGGAGACCCCCCATCGAATTCTCGATGACCATGGCGGACTACCTCGACTTCGGCGGCCACAGCGACCAGGTGTTTTCCGTCGATGCCGCGTTGAGCCGTGCCCGGACAGCACTGCAGGCGCCGCCGCGGGGCTACGAGGTGCGTACGATCGGCGAATGACGTGGGCCCTGTATGCGGCCGGCTCGATCAGGGCCGTATCCACTTCCAGCACGGTCCCATCGACCTGGTGATCTTCGCGCTGGGCGAGAGCGCCGTGATCGAAGAAGCCCACGCGAAGGCCTGGGCACGTTTCGGGCAGATCCTGCCGGAATTGGTCGCCGAACTTCCCGACCTTCGGCAAGCGATCGACCCGCGAGTCCAATGCGGGATGGTGGGCCCTGTCGCCCGGCGAATGTGGAGCGCTTGTCGTCCATTCGCGCGCGACTTCATCACGCCGATGGCGGCCGTGGCCGGATCCGTCTCGGATGAAATCGTGGATTTCTATCGGACTGCCGGTGTCAGGCGAGCCGCCATCAACAACGGAGGCGACATTGCCCTGCATCTTGAAGCGGGCGAACGAATGCGCATTGCGGTTGTGCCCGACATCTCTGATCCGCACGCGGCACACGATCCCGGAAAACGGCTCCACCTGAACATCGATGCCGCGAACCCAGTCCGTGGTGTTGCGACGAGTGGATGGCCGGGGCGGAGCTTCTCGCTCGGCATCGCGGACAGTGTGACCATCCTCGCATTGACGGCTGCGCAGGCGGACGCCGCCGCAACAGCGGTCGCCAACGCGGTCAACGTCGATCACCCGCTTGTCGTTCGCCGGCCTGCCCGGGAGTTGCAACCGGATTCGGACTTGGGCGACCGCCTCGTGACAGTGGCCGTACCGGCTCTCCCGGAAACCGTGGTGCACGACGCCCTGGACGCCGGGGAGGCCAAGGCTCGCGAGCTGCTCGACGCGAACTTGATCGCGGCCGCGGTGCTGGTGTGTCAGGGCCGGGTTCGAATGGTAGGTCGTAGTGCGTTCATCTTGCAGCCACCATGACCGAAGCAGTCCGATGACCGCCAACAGGAATGGGAGCGGCGTCCCCTGGAATGACGCCAGTGGCAAGCGCCTGCGCGAATGGCTGGGAGTGGATGACGCAACGTTCCATGACGTGCGCAAGTGCGCGATCGTTCCAATGGGGATGTGTTATCCCGGGCGAGGTGCTGGAGGCGACTTGCCGCCGCGTCCTGAATGCGCGCCACTGTGGCATGACCGGATTTTCGCGCTCATGCCGCGGGTCGAACTCACCATTCTGATCGGGCAGTACGCCCAAGCGAAATTCCTTGGATCGCGCCGTGGCCCAACGCTCACCGAGAAAGAGCGTGTCGCCAGCGTGCTGGCGCAATGACCAGCGCAGCGCGAAACATGTGAGCCTTCAGGCGGCTTCTCCGGACGCAGCGTCCGGAGCACTCAGTCGTGCGGCGCGGTCCCCGAGAACCGACATCACGTGGAAGAAAGTCTTCGCATCCGCCGCCGAAACTTCGGCAAGCAGGTCGGCCTCCACCTGACTGATCATGGCCTCGACGTGCCGGTGGACCTTTTTGCCGGGCGTGGACAGGCTCAAGCTCAGGCGCCTCCTGTCATGCATGTCCACTGCCTTCTTGACATAGCCCTGTTCGACCAGCTTTTCGATTGCGCGGGCAACGAAGAAGGCGTCCGTGCTCGTCCTCGCGGCCACTTCCTTGGCAGAGATCGGCTCGAATCGACCGATGACCGCCATGACTCGCCAACCGATCACCGTCAGGCCGAACTCATCCTTCCACCTCGGCGCAAGAAAGCGCGTGATGCGCGTGGCGATCGAAAGACAACGGTAGGAAATCCTGTTTTCGAGAGGGACGCTGTTCGGGGTACGCATCCGTTGATTCTATGGGGCCACCGCAGTTGACAGCCATGAACGACGACCCAATAATAGCGAACCGCTACTAATTTTGAAGGAGATCGGGTATGTCGAATTCCGAGAGCAATGAGACCTTGACTCGGATGGGTCCAGGCGCTGCCATGGGACGGGTGTTCCGGCAGTTTTGGCAGCCCGCGCTGCTCTCCGAGGAATTGCCCGTAGCGGACTGTCCGCCGGTTCGCGTGCGGCTGATGGGGGAAGACTTTGTCGCCTTTCGCGACTCCAGCGGCAAAGTGGGGTTGCTCGACGCGCATTGCCCCCACCGACTCGCGGACCTGTTCTTCGGCCGCAACGAGGAGGGCGGTCTTCGTTGCGTCTATCACGGCTGGAAGTTCAGCGTGGCGGGTGAAATCCTCGACATGCCCAGCGAACCGCAAGGAAGCCCCATGCGCTGCAACCCGAATCTGCGTGCAAAGGCGTATCCCGTGCGGGAAGCGGGCGGCATCATCTGGGCGTATCTCGGCCCGCAAGAGTCCATGCCGGCTTTGCCCGACATGGAATTCATGAGCCTTCCTCCGCAGAACGTCCATGTTTCCAAGTGCCTGATGAAGTGCAACTATCTGCAGGCACTCGAGGGCAGTATCGACACGGCCCACCTGACCTTCCTGCACCATTCCATGGCCCCGATGGAGAAGGACGTCTTTGCCGTGGGCAATCTTCAGGAATTCGGGGATGCGGATGGGGCGCCGCGGTTCTTCTGCGAAGACACCGACTTCGGAATGCGAATCTCCGCACGAAGGGACGGGGGTAACGGCAACTACTACTGGCGCATCACCCAGTGGTTGATGCCCAACTACGTGTTGGTGCCCACAGCCGAGGGGCTGGTGTGCAGAGCCAATCTGTTCATTGCCATCGACGACGAAAACTGCTGGTGGTATCGCGTCCGCTATCACGTCGGACGTCCTCTTGGCAGTGACGAGCTGGCGGAATACAAGACTGGAAATCTGGATTACGCGAGATTGATCCCGGGCACCTACATTCCGCAGGGGAACCGCGCGAACGATTACCTGATGGATCGGGATCTGCAGAGACGCGGCTCATTCACCGGAATTCCGAGTGCCCAACTTCAGGACCTCGCCGTGCAGGAGAGCCAGGGGCCGATCGCAGACCGGACCAAGGAGCACTTGGGTACCTCGGACACCGCGATCGTGAAATGCCGCAGACGCCTCCTCGAGGTTGCGAAGAAGTTCGCAAATGACGGAACCGTCCCGACGGCGGCGAAGCGCGGCGAACTCTACAAGCACCGCGCCATTGCCATTCTGCTTCCGATGGATATCACACCTGAACAGGCGGGAAGCCATCCGGCAACAGTGCCCGATGCCCGATAGTGCCCCCAAGACAGTACGCAAGGAGACAGCTGTGAAACGGATATCGAAGTGTGGAATTTCCTTGAGGCTTGCCGTGGCGTTGTTCGCCTCGGCCATCCTGTGCAACGCGCACGCCCAGACCAAGGAGGTGTGGCCGTCCAAGCCAGTCCGGTTCGTCGTTCCATTCACGGCGGGCGGTTCCATCGATGTGCTGGCACGCCTGGTGGGCAGACACCTCGAAACCCGTCTGAATCAACCGATCGTGGTGGAGAACCGCACGGGCGCCGGTGGAACGGTCGGTACTGATCTTGTGGCCAGGGCTCCGGCGGATGGGTACACGCTACTTTTCACCGCGCAAGGGCCGTTGGTGCTCAACCCCTTCCTGATGAAGCGCCTGCCGTACGACGCGACAACATTTGCGCCCGTGACGGTCGTGGTCGAGGCGCCGAACGTGCTCGTCGCGAGCAGGCAGCTGCCGGTTTCCAGCTTCGAGGAACTGCGCAACTTCGCCAAAGCCAATCCCGAAAAGATGACATTCGCGACTCAGGGCATCGGGACGACAGGCCATGTCACGGGCGAATTGATCAACCAGCAGGCCGGCACCGCGCTGACGCATGTCGCGTATCAGGGTTTTCCGCCGGCGCTCACCGATGTTCTCGCGGGGCGTGTCAGCCTGATGATAGGTGACACCATCAATCTTGTGCCGCGAATCGTTTCGGGGCAATTGCGCCCGATCGCTATCGCTTCCACCAGGCGCAGCGCCGTGCTGCCGAACGTTCCCACTTTCGCCGAGGCTGGCTATCCGGCGATCGTCTCGGGACCCTGGTACGCGGTCGTGGCCCCGGCAGGGACACCGATCGAGATCAGGCACAAGCTGGCCGACGAGATTCGCCAGGTGCTGGGGCTTCGCGAAGTGCAGGATAAGCTCAAGGAGCTGGGTGTCGAAGCCCGCGGCCTCTCGCCGGAGGAGTTCGATGTTTATCTGAAGTCGGAATACAAGAGATGGGGCGGGGTGATCCAGAAAGCCGGGATATCTCTTGACAAGTAGTTCTCGTCAAGAGCCCGTCACCGGGCCACCGCGAACGAACTTGATCCAACTGTAGCGTCACGCCGTATGGGGGAATCATGAAAGCCCGCGTGCATTCGATAACGTACGGCGCCGATGACGTGCTGATCTACGACATCCGCAGCGCCGATGGCCAACAGCTGCCGCCGTTCGAGGCGGGGGCGCATATTGACGTGACCATTCCCGGCGGCATCGTGCGCAGCTATTCGCTCGCCAACGATCCGTCGGATCGCCACAGGTACGTTGTCGGCGTCAAGCGTGAGGCCCAGGGTCGAGGCGGTTCGGCTTCGATGCATGCCCATGTCCAGGCCGGGACGCTGCTCGACATCGCCGGGCCGCGCAACAACTTTGCTCTCGAGGAGGATGCTGCCCATAGCGTCTTCATTGCCGGAGGAATTGGAATCACGCCGCTGTGGAGCATGGCTCAAAGGCTCGAGGCGTTGCGCAAGCCCTGGACCATGTACATGCGAGGCCGCAGCCGCAAGACGACGGCGTTCCTTGACTGCCTGTCGTCTCCCCGGTTGGGCGGGCGCGTCCATGTGAGCTTCAGCGAGGACGCCGGGACCCCGCGCCTGGACATCCACTCCATCGTCGCGAAGGCGCCGAAAGGGGCGCACATCTACTGCTGCGGACCGGAGTCAATGCTGGAGTGCGTCGAGAGCGCCTGCGTGCACCTCCCGAAGGAGCGCCTTCATCTGGAGCGCTTCAAGGCAAAGGAAATGCAGTCGCGCGACGGAGGCTACCTCGTCCGACTTGCCCGCAGCAATCAGGAGATCCGAATCCAGAAGGGATGCACGATTCTGGAATCGCTCCGGCAGCGGGGCATCCCGGTGCAGTCTTCCTGTCAGCAGGGGGTCTGCGGGGCATGTGAGACCGCGGTTCTCGCGGGCCGTCCAGACCATCGCGATTGCGTCCTCTCCGAGGAGGAGCGAACACACGGCAAGAGCATGTTGATCTGCTGCTCGGGCTCGTTGACCGAGGAGTTGGTGCTCGATCTTTAGATGCTTGCGCGACTCGTGGACCGGGCGTTGCGCGCCCGAACCCACACGGCACAGCCAGGCATCGGACCGTCCCTTGGCCTGCAAGTTTTGATGGCGGTTGGCCGTAGGTGCTCTGGTCGCCGCTGCGTAGCATGCGGAGCATCAGGCGCGTTTTCCGCGCCGCAATGCCCAGGAGACAACGCCATGCTTGCCAGAAGACCCATCCTCGCGCTCGCCCTCACCTTGCTCGCAGGTGCGATGCCGGCCTTTGCCAACACGTTCCCGACACAGCCCGTGCGCTTCATCGTGCCGTTCCCGCCCGGCGGTTCCGCCGACGCGCTCACGCGCATGCTTGCCCAGCGGATGCAGGCCGCGTGGGGCCAGGCGGTGGTTGTCGAGAACAAACCCGGCGGCACGGTGATCGGGACCGACCTCGTCGCGAAGGCGGCGCCCGACGGGCATACGATCGCGCTCGTGATCCCATCGCTCGCGGTGAACCCGAGCATCATGGCGCAACTGCCGTATGACACGGTGAAGGATCTTGCCGGCGTGACGCTGATCAGCACGCTGCCGATCGCGCTCTTTGCCACACCCAGCCTGCCCGTGAACAACGTTGCGGAACTCGTCGCCTATGCGAAGAAGAACCCGAAGACGCTGAGCTACGGCTCGGCGAGACTCGGTTCGACGTCGCACCTCGCCGGCCTGATGCTGAACCAGCTGGCCGGCGTGGACCTGGTTCACGTGCCCTACAAGGGCAGCGCCCCCGCGCAGCAGGACCTGATCGGCGGCCGGCTCACGCTGCTCTTCGACTCGTTCATTTCCCAACTGCCGATGGTGCAAGCGGGCCGCGTGAAGCTGGTGGCGCCGGCCGGACCGCGGGCGGCTCCCCGGTTTCCCCGACGCCGCCCCGATCGGGGACACGGTGAAGGGATTCAACGTGGAAAGCTACTTCGGGGTCATCGCGCCACGGGCAACGCCGCCCGCGGTGTTGGCCCAGATCCACCAGGCCATCAAGAAAGCGATGGAAGACCCCGCCGTGTCTTCCTGGATGGCGACCCAGGGCATGGTGCCGGCCGCATCCACGCCGGCGCAGTTCGACGCGTTCATCCAGGCCGACATGAAAAAGTGGGCGGCGGTCGTCAAGTCACTCGGCGGCAAGATCGCGTAAGCAGCGCGTCGAGCACGCCGATCGCGGCGAAGAGCTCTTCACGCGGCGCGCCTGCATAGCCCACCAGCAGCAGCTGCTCACGCCTGCCTGGACGCGCAAGCACGCGCGCCCCGACGCGATTTTCTTCGAGAGCGCGTTCCAGCAGCCCCGGTTCGCTCACGTTTCGAAAGCTCGCCACCAGGTAGGAACCCGCGGCCTGGAACGAGAGATCTCCCGTGAAAGCGCCCCTGCGCAAGGCCGCCAGCGCCGCCTTGCGCCGCTCCCCATGGGCTTTGCGAAGCCGGTTGGCGTGACGCCCGATATAGCCTTGCGTGATGAAATCAAACAGCGTGCGCTGCATCTGCAGCGGCGAGTTGTACGCCTGCTGCTGCGCAGCGGCGGAGAAAGACTGGACCAGTTCGTGGGGAGCGACGATGAAGCCGCAGCCCACCTCGGGGAACACGCTGCGCTCGAACGAGCCGAGATAGATCGTTCGTTCGGCGCTTGCGCCCCGGGCAAGGACCGCTTCATGCGGGCCCGTTTCGTACAGGTCGAGGTCACGGTCGTCTTCGACCAGCCAGCCCGCGTGCTTGCGCGACCACCCGACCAGCTCCGCGAGCGCGTCCGCGCTCCATGGCTCGCCCGTGAACGCAAAGTCGGCCGGGCAACAGATGGCGAGCTTCGCCGAAGGCAGGGCGGCGGTGCTCCCTGCCATGCACGGAAACGGGACGACCTGCACACCGCCGCGCACGAGCCTCACGCGATTGGCGACGGCTTCGCGCAGCCGCGGGTGGCCGGCCCGGTCATGCGGCAGCATGTCCTCGGACAGCAGGTTCTTCGCATGGCGCGTGGCGAGGCGGCACCATGCCTTGCGCGGGAAGAGGTCGATGGGGCGACCACCCCGACCCCCACGTTCGCGGCAGCAACCAGCAGCCCGCCACGCTGACAGTGAGCGCGCAGCTTGTGAAGGAGCGGCCGGACCTGGTGGACCGTTATGTCGCCCAGATCGTTAACGCGGCGCGATGGAGCCAAGCGAATCGCGTTCCCACCGTGCAGTCGTTCGCGAACGAGGTCGGCACTTCCTACGAGTGGGCGGAAGCGGCATACGGCCCGCGATCGCACGAGCTGCTCACACCGTCGCTGGATGTCGAACTCGTTGCCGCCGCCAAACCCACAAGGAGTTTCTGGGGGTCTCCTCGTTTTCAGTGCAATAAGTGACGGTACGCAAAGCTAGCACTGGCGCGGGGGTGGTCTGGGTAGACCGTTGATTTCATTGACTTTCCTGTTCGCTTTGTAAACGGGTATGGTGGCCTCCCACTTTTGAGGTTCACGATGCAGGGTTGGCACACAACGTTTTTGGGGATGCGTGGGCTCCCCCGCGATATCAGCGACTTCGAGATGAAGGCATTTTTCACCTTCGATGGTGCCGAGCGCGACGCAATCAATGCACGCCGAGGTGATTCCCACAAGCTTGGTCTGGCGCTCCATATTGGTTTCCTGCGCATGAGTGGGCGTTTGCTCGGTGCCTTTCGGGTAATTCCAGTAGCCTTGTGGCGCCACCTTGGCAACGAGCTTGGCATTGCAGCACCAGAAGTCGCCTCGCTGAGAGCCATGTATGAACGCGGGCGCACGCTATTCGATCACCAACAAGTAGCCTGCACGGTCCTTGGATTCCAGTGGATGAGCGAGCACCAGCGCCGCTCACTGGTACGTGAACTGCGCGACGAAGTGGCGCGCTGCGCCGACCGCGATCAGCTACTCGTGCGGGCGCGTCAATGGCTGTACAAGAACAAGCTGGTGATCGTGCACGAGCGGGCAATTCGGACACTGATTGCGGCGGCACTTGCCCAGCTTGAAGTTGAAACAGGCACCGCCATCGCCGCCAGCGTTGATCCAGCAACACTTGATCGCTGGCGAGCCTCAGTTTCAGAGCTGCGCCCAGATGGACAAACCCAGCAGAGTTGGCTATGGGCTGCACCGGCGAAACACTCAACCCGCCAAATCAGCGAGGTACTGGAGCGCATCGACCTGCTTTACACGCTGGACGTTCATAAGCACCTGGCAGACATCCCCGATCTCATCTTGCGCCGCTACGCGCGCCGACTTGTCTCCAGGCCGCCCTCAGCCGGAGCCAAGATCAAAGAGCCAGCGCGCACCGTGGAGGTCGCATGCTTTCTTCGGTATTGCCTGTTCACCACCACAGACCAGTTGATCCTTATGGTGCAGCGCCGGATCGCCGATCTGTGGCGTCAGGCTGCCGCCGATGTCCCCGCTACCGTCAATTGGGCCGCAATGTACAAAACGCTGCTCGGCGAACTTGTTGCCTTGAGCGCGCAAGGTGCGGTGCCAGATGCTGAGTTGCGTGCCCGTCTTGAAGCCTTGATCACCGAAACCCAGAAACGCAAACCACCGAGCAGGGCCTCCCTGGTCCGCGAGGGATTGATTGATGGAATTCGCCCCGTGCGGTCGTTGCTCGTCGCCATTGCAAAGCTGCCCTGGCAGGCCACCGGCGAGCATCCTGCCATCGAGTACCTTGCCAAGCTGCAAGCTTTATATCTCAAAGGATCCAGAAAGCTGCCAGTTGAAGTGGTGGCACCAAGTCTGGGAATGATCTGGCAGGTTTCGATCTCCAGCCCAGACCGGGAACGGGCGTTTCAGGCGTTGGAGGTGGCCACCCTGTTTGCCCTGCGCCGCGCGGTGCGCAATGGCTCGGTCTGGATTGAGCACAGCCTGAGCTTTCGGGGTCGTGCGCGCTTGTTCTTCACGGACGAGCGTTGGCAGGCAGAGTCCAAGAAACACTATGCCCGTCTATCGTTACCCAGCAAGGCTGCCACTTTCTTGAAGCCTTTGCTGGCCAGAGTAACTGCCGGTGTCGATGCGGTGGCCGCTGCAGCCCGCAGTGGCGTACTGCGCGTGGATGATGAACTCCATTTGTCGCCATTGCCCGCAGAGGACGAAGACCCAGAAGTGACCAAGCTGCGCGCGGCTTTGGATCACCGCATCGGTGAGGTTCAATTGCCGGAAGTGATTCTGGCCGTTGACGCCCAGGTGCGCTTTAGCTGGATCATGCTCGGACGTGAGCCGCGCTCTACCGACGAGCTGCTGATGGTCTATGCCGGCATCATGGCCCACGGCACCAGTCTGACTGCGGTCGAATGCGCGCGCATGATTCCGCAATTGTCTGCCACCAGCATTCGCCAGGCCATGCGCTGGGCGCGGGACGAACGGCGTCTGAGCCAGGCCTGCCAGGCTGTGCTGGAATTCATGCAGCGACACCCGATTGCCGCCACCTGGGGGCGGTCCGATTTGGCATCTTCTGACATGATGACCATGGAGACCACCAAACGGGTGTGGCAAGCCCGGCTTGATCCTCGGCGCAACACACCTTCCATTGGAATCTACTCCCATGTAAAAGACCGGTGGGGCATCTTCCATGCGCAGCCCTTTGTGCTCAATGAGCGCCAGGCGGGCGTGGCCATTGAAGGTGTCATCCGCCAAGAAAAGCTGGAGACCAGCCAGCTTGCTGTGGATACCCATGGCTACACCGACTTTGCCATGTCACATGCCCGTTTGCTTGGTTTTGATCTTTGCCCGCGGTTGAAGGAACTCAAACAGCGCCACCTCTTTGTGCCACGCGGCACCAAAGTGCCCGCAGAAATCGCTGCGGTGTGCGAAGCCAATGTCGACGTCGCTTTGATCGAAAAGCATTGGGATAGTCTGGTGCACCTGGCAGCCTCGGTCATGAGCGGACATGCCAGTGCGGTGGCAGCTCTTGCGCGGTTCGGTTCTGCCGCCCAGGGCGATCCAATCTATGAGGCTGGCGTGCAATTGGGGCGGTTGCTGCGTACGGCGTTTTTGGCTGACTACTTTGTCAAGGACGCTTTCAGGAACGAGTTGCGCCGGGTGCTCAATCGGGGCGAGGCTGTTAACGCCCTCAAGCGCGCCATTTATACCGGCCGGATCAGCCCGGCGCAGGCCAAACGTGTCGATGAAATGCAGGCTGTGGCCGATGCGTTGAGCCTGATGGCCAACATCGTGATGGCGTGGAATACCTCACAGATGCAGGCGGTCCTGGATCGCTGGTCGAACCGCCGCCAGGTCATTCCACCGGAACTGATCGGGAAGATTGCGCCCACCAGGCTGGAGAGCATCAACTTGCGGGGTGTGTTTCGCTTCCCGGTTGACCGCTATGCTGACCAAATCCTGCCTTCGCGGCCAAATGCATCGATAACTGGCACCAATGGATGAAACCGACCACGGTTTGACGCCACGAATCGCAGATTTGAAAGTGAACAGGAAAGTCAATGAAATCAACGATCTACCAACACCACCTCCGCGCCAGTGCTAGCTTTTCGTACCGTCACTTATTGCACTGAAAACGAGGAGACCCCCCATCGAATTCTCGATGACCATGGCGGACTACCTCGACTTCGGCGGCCACAGCGACCAGGTGTTTTCCGTCGATGCCGCGTTGAGCCGTGCCCGGACAGCACTGCAGGCGCCGCCGCGGGGCTACGAGGTGCGTACGATCGGCGAATGACGTGGGCCCTGTATGCGGCCGGCTCGATCAGGGCCGTATCCACTTCCAGCACGGTCCCATCGACCTGGTGATCTTCGCGCTGGGCGAGAGCGCCGTGATCGAAGAAGCCCACGCGAAGGCCTGGGCACGTTTCGGGCAGATCCTGCCGGAATTGGTCGCCGAACTTCCCGACCTTCGGCAAGCGATCGACCCGCGAGTCCAATGCGGGATGGTGGGCCCTGTCGCCCGGCGAATGTGGAGCGCTTGTCGTCCATTCGCGCGCGACTTCATCACGCCGATGGCGGCCGTGGCCGGATCCGTCTCGGATGAAATCGTGGATTTCTATCGGACTGCCGGTGTCAGGCGAGCCGCCATCAACAACGGAGGCGACATTGCCCTGCATCTTGAAGCGGGCGAACGAATGCGCATTGCGGTTGTGCCCGACATCTCTGATCCGCACGCGGCACACGATCCCGGAAAACGGCTCCACCTGAACATCGATGCCGCGAACCCAGTCCGTGGTGTTGCGACGAGTGGATGGCCGGGGCGGAGCTTCTCGCTCGGCATCGCGGACAGTGTGACCATCCTCGCATTGACGGCTGCGCAGGCGGACGCCGCCGCAACAGCGGTCGCCAACGCGGTCAACGTCGATCACCCGCTTGTCGTTCGCCGGCCTGCCCGGGAGTTGCAACCGGATTCGGACTTGGGCGACCGCCTCGTGACAGTGGCCGTACCGGCTCTCCCGGAAACCGTGGTGCACGACGCCCTGGACGCCGGGGAGGCCAAGGCTCGCGAGCTGCTCGACGCGAACTTGATCGCGGCCGCGGTGCTGGTGTGTCAGGGCCGGGTTCGAATGGTAGGTCGTAGTGCGTTCATCTTGCAGCCACCATGACCGAAGCAGTCCGATGACCGCCAACAGGAATGGGAGCGGCGTCCCCTGGAATGACGCCAGTGGCAAGCGCCTGCGCGAATGGCTGGGAGTGGATGACGCAACGTTCCATGACGTGCGCAAGTGCGCGATCGTTCCAATGGGGATGTGTTATCCCGGGCGAGGTGCTGGAGGCGACTTGCCGCCGCGTCCTGAATGCGCGCCACTGTGGCATGACCGGATTTTCGCGCTCATGCCGCGGGTCGAACTCACCATTCTGATCGGGCAGTACGCCCAAGCGAAATTCCTTGGATCGCGCCGTGGCCCAACGCTCACCGAGAAAGAGCGTGTCGCCAGCGTGCTGGCGCAATGACCAGCGCAGCGCGAAACATGTGAGCCTTCAGGCGGCTTCTCCGGACGCAGCGTCCGGAGCACTCAGTCGTGCGGCGCGGTCCCCGAGAACCGACATCACGTGGAAGAAAGTCTTCGCATCCGCCGCCGAAACTTCGGCAAGCAGGTCGGCCTCCACCTGACTGATCATGGCCTCGACGTGCCGGTGGACCTTTTTGCCGGGCGTGGACAGGCTCAAGCTCAGGCGCCTCCTGTCATGCATGTCCACTGCCTTCTTGACATAGCCCTGTTCGACCAGCTTTTCGATTGCGCGGGCAACGAAGAAGGCGTCCGTGCTCGTCCTCGCGGCCACTTCCTTGGCAGAGATCGGCTCGAATCGACCGATGACCGCCATGACTCGCCAACCGATCACCGTCAGGCCGAACTCATCCTTCCACCTCGGCGCAAGAAAGCGCGTGATGCGCGTGGCGATCGAAAGACAACGGTAGGAAATCCTGTTTTCGAGAGGGACGCTGTTCGGGGTACGCATCCGTTGATTCTATGGGGCCACCGCAGTTGACAGCCATGAACGACGACCCAATAATAGCGAACCGCTACTAATTTTGAAGGAGATCGGGTATGTCGAATTCCGAGAGCAATGAGACCTTGACTCGGATGGGTCCAGGCGCTGCCATGGGACGGGTGTTCCGGCAGTTTTGGCAGCCCGCGCTGCTCTCCGAGGAATTGCCCGTAGCGGACTGTCCGCCGGTTCGCGTGCGGCTGATGGGGGAAGACTTTGTCGCCTTTCGCGACTCCAGCGGCAAAGTGGGGTTGCTCGACGCGCATTGCCCCCACCGACTCGCGGACCTGTTCTTCGGCCGCAACGAGGAGGGCGGTCTTCGTTGCGTCTATCACGGCTGGAAGTTCAGCGTGGCGGGTGAAATCCTCGACATGCCCAGCGAACCGCAAGGAAGCCCCATGCGCTGCAACCCGAATCTGCGTGCAAAGGCGTATCCCGTGCGGGAAGCGGGCGGCATCATCTGGGCGTATCTCGGCCCGCAAGAGTCCATGCCGGCTTTGCCCGACATGGAATTCATGAGCCTTCCTCCGCAGAACGTCCATGTTTCCAAGTGCCTGATGAAGTGCAACTATCTGCAGGCACTCGAGGGCAGTATCGACACGGCCCACCTGACCTTCCTGCACCATTCCATGGCCCCGATGGAGAAGGACGTCTTTGCCGTGGGCAATCTTCAGGAATTCGGGGATGCGGATGGGGCGCCGCGGTTCTTCTGCGAAGACACCGACTTCGGAATGCGAATCTCCGCACGAAGGGACGGGGGTAACGGCAACTACTACTGGCGCATCACCCAGTGGTTGATGCCCAACTACGTGTTGGTGCCCACAGCCGAGGGGCTGGTGTGCAGAGCCAATCTGTTCATTGCCATCGACGACGAAAACTGCTGGTGGTATCGCGTCCGCTATCACGTCGGACGTCCTCTTGGCAGTGACGAGCTGGCGGAATACAAGACTGGAAATCTGGATTACGCGAGATTGATCCCGGGCACCTACATTCCGCAGGGGAACCGCGCGAACGATTACCTGATGGATCGGGATCTGCAGAGACGCGGCTCATTCACCGGAATTCCGAGTGCCCAACTTCAGGACCTCGCCGTGCAGGAGAGCCAGGGGCCGATCGCAGACCGGACCAAGGAGCACTTGGGTACCTCGGACACCGCGATCGTGAAATGCCGCAGACGCCTCCTCGAGGTTGCGAAGAAGTTCGCAAATGACGGAACCGTCCCGACGGCGGCGAAGCGCGGCGAACTCTACAAGCACCGCGCCATTGCCATTCTGCTTCCGATGGATATCACACCTGAACAGGCGGGAAGCCATCCGGCAACAGTGCCCGATGCCCGATAGTGCCCCCCAAGACAGTACGCAAGGAGACAGCTGTGAAACGGATATCGAAGTGTGGAATTTCCTTGAGGCTTGCCGTGGCGTTGTTCGCCTCGGCCATCCTGTGCAACGCGCACGCCCAGACCAAGGAGGTGTGGCCGTCCAAGCCAGTCCGGTTCGTCGTTCCATTCACGGCGGGCGGTTCCATCGATGTGCTGGCACGCCTGGTGGGCAGACACCTCGAAACCCGTCTGAATCAACCGATCGTGGTGGAGAACCGCACGGGCGCCGGTGGAACGGTCGGTACTGATCTTGTGGCCAGGGCTCCGGCGGATGGGTACACGCTACTTTTCACCGCGCAAGGGCCGTTGGTGCTCAACCCCTTCCTGATGAAGCGCCTGCCGTACGACGCGACAACATTTGCGCCCGTGACGGTCGTGGTCGAGGCGCCGAACGTGCTCGTCGCGAGCAGGCAGCTGCCGGTTTCCAGCTTCGAGGAACTGCGCAACTTCGCCAAAGCCAATCCCGAAAAGATGACATTCGCGACTCAGGGCATCGGGACGACAGGCCATGTCACGGGCGAATTGATCAACCAGCAGGCCGGCACCGCGCTGACGCATGTCGCGTATCAGGGTTTTCCGCCGGCGCTCACCGATGTTCTCGCGGGGCGTGTCAGCCTGATGATAGGTGACACCATCAATCTTGTGCCGCGAATCGTTTCGGGGCAATTGCGCCCGATCGCTATCGCTTCCACCAGGCGCAGCGCCGTGCTGCCGAACGTTCCCACTTTCGCCGAGGCTGGCTATCCGGCGATCGTCTCGGGACCCTGGTACGCGGTCGTGGCCCCGGCAGGGACACCGATCGAGATCAGGCACAAGCTGGCCGACGAGATTCGCCAGGTGCTGGGGCTTCGCGAAGTGCAGGATAAGCTCAAGGAGCTGGGTGTCGAAGCCCGCGGCCTCTCGCCGGAGGAGTTCGATGTTTATCTGAAGTCGGAATACAAGAGATGGGGCGGGGTGATCCAGAAAGCCGGGATATCTCTTGACAAGTAGTTCTCGTCAAGAGCCCGTCACCGGGCCACCGCGAACGAACTTGATCCAACTGTAGCGTCACGCCGTATGGGGGAATCATGAAAGCCCGCGTGCATTCGATAACGTACGGCGCCGATGACGTGCTGATCTACGACATCCGCAGCGCCGATGGCCAACAGCTGCCGCCGTTCGAGGCGGGGGCGCATATTGACGTGACCATTCCCGGCGGCATCGTGCGCAGCTATTCGCTCGCCAACGATCCGTCGGATCGCCACAGGTACGTTGTCGGCGTCAAGCGTGAGGCCCAGGGTCGAGGCGGTTCGGCTTCGATGCATGCCCATGTCCAGGCCGGGACGCTGCTCGACATCGCCGGGCCGCGCAACAACTTTGCTCTCGAGGAGGATGCTGCCCATAGCGTCTTCATTGCCGGAGGAATTGGAATCACGCCGCTGTGGAGCATGGCTCAAAGGCTCGAGGCGTTGCGCAAGCCCTGGACCATGTACATGCGAGGCCGCAGCCGCAAGACGACGGCGTTCCTTGACTGCCTGTCGTCTCCCCGGTTGGGCGGGCGCGTCCATGTGAGCTTCAGCGAGGACGCCGGGACCCCGCGCCTGGACATCCACTCCATCGTCGCGAAGGCGCCGAAAGGGGCGCACATCTACTGCTGCGGACCGGAGTCAATGCTGGAGTGCGTCGAGAGCGCCTGCGTGCACCTCCCGAAGGAGCGCCTTCATCTGGAGCGCTTCAAGGCAAAGGAAATGCAGTCGCGCGACGGAGGCTACCTCGTCCGACTTGCCCGCAGCAATCAGGAGATCCGAATCCAGAAGGGATGCACGATTCTGGAATCGCTCCGGCAGCGGGGCATCCCGGTGCAGTCTTCCTGTCAGCAGGGGGTCTGCGGGGCATGTGAGACCGCGGTTCTCGCGGGCCGTCCAGACCATCGCGATTGCGTCCTCTCCGAGGAGGAGCGAACACACGGCAAGAGCATGTTGATCTGCTGCTCGGGCTCGTTGACCGAGGAGTTGGTGCTCGATCTTTAGATGCTTGCGCGACTCGTGGACCGGGCGTTGCGCGCCCGAACCCACACGGCACAGCCAGGCATCGGACCGTCCCTTGGCCTGCAAGTTTTGATGGCGGTTGGCCGTAGGTGCTCTGGTCGCCGCTGCGTAGCATGCGGAGCATCAGGCGCGTTTTCCGCGCCGCAATGCCCAGGAGACAACGCCATGCTTGCCAGAAGACCCATCCTCGCGCTCGCCCTCACCTTGCTCGCAGGTGCGATGCCGGCCTTTGCCAACACGTTCCCGACACAGCCCGTGCGCTTCATCGTGCCGTTCCCGCCCGGCGGTTCCGCCGACGCGCTCACGCGCATGCTTGCCCAGCGGATGCAGGCCGCGTGGGGCCAGGCGGTGGTTGTCGAGAACAAACCCGGCGGCACGGTGATCGGGACCGACCTCGTCGCGAAGGCGGCGCCCGACGGGCATACGATCGCGCTCGTGATCCCATCGCTCGCGGTGAACCCGAGCATCATGGCGCAACTGCCGTATGACACGGTGAAGGATCTTGCCGGCGTGACGCTGATCAGCACGCTGCCGATCGCGCTCTTTGCCACACCCAGCCTGCCCGTGAACAACGTTGCGGAACTCGTCGCCTATGCGAAGAAGAACCCGAAGACGCTGAGCTACGGCTCGGCGAGACTCGGTTCGACGTCGCACCTCGCCGGCCTGATGCTGAACCAGCTGGCCGGCGTGGACCTGGTTCACGTGCCCTACAAGGGCAGCGCCCCCGCGCAGCAGGACCTGATCGGCGGCCGGCTCACGCTGCTCTTCGACTCGTTCATTTCCCAACTGCCGATGGTGCAAGCGGGCCGCGTGAAGCTGGTGGCGCCGGCCGGACCGCGGCGGCTCCCCGGTTTCCCCGACGCCGCCCCGATCGGGGACACGGTGAAGGGATTCAACGTGGAAAGCTACTTCGGGGTCATCGCGCCACGGGCAACGCCGCCCGCGGTGTTGGCCCAGATCCACCAGGCCATCAAGAAAGCGATGGAAGACCCCGCCGTGTCTTCCTGGATGGCGACCCAGGGCATGGTGCCGGCCGCATCCACGCCGGCGCAGTTCGACGCGTTCATCCAGGCCGACATGAAAAAGTGGGCGGCGGTCGTCAAGTCACTCGGCGGCAAGATCGCGTAAGCAGCGCGTCGAGCACGCCGATCGCGGCGAAGAGCTCTTCACGCGGCGCGCCTGCATAGCCCACCAGCAGCAGCTGCTCACGCCTGCCTGGACGCGCAAGCACGCGCGCCCCGACGCGATTTTCTTCGAGAGCGCGTTCCAGCAGCCCCGGTTCGCTCACGTTTCGAAAGCTCGCCACCAGGTAGGAACCCGCGGCCTGGAACGAGAGATCTCCCGTGAAAGCGCCCCTGCGCAAGGCCGCCAGCGCCGCCTTGCGCCGCTCCCCATGGGCTTTGCGAAGCCGGTTGGCGTGACGCCCGATATAGCCTTGCGTGATGAAATCAAACAGCGTGCGCTGCATCTGCAGCGGCGAGTTGTACGCCTGCTGCTGCGCAGCGGCGGAGAAAGACTGGACCAGTTCGTGGGGAGCGACGATGAAGCCGCAGCCCACCTCGGGGAACACGCTGCGCTCGAACGAGCCGAGATAGATCGTTCGTTCGGCGCTTGCGCCCCGGGCAAGGACCGCTTCATGCGGGCCCGTTTCGTACAGGTCGAGGTCACGGTCGTCTTCGACCAGCCAGCCCGCGTGCTTGCGCGACCACCCGACCAGCTCCGCGAGCGCGTCCGCGCTCCATGGCTCGCCCGTGAACGCAAAGTCGGCCGGGCAACAGATGGCGAGCTTCGCCGAAGGCAGGGCGGCGGTGCTCCCTGCCATGCACGGAAACGGGACGACCTGCACACCGCCGCGCACGAGCCTCACGCGATTGGCGACGGCTTCGCGCAGCCGCGGGTGGCCGGCCCGGTCATGCGGCAGCATGTCCTCGGACAGCAGGTTCTTCGCATGGCGCGTGGCGAGGCGGCACCATGCCTTGCGCGGGAAGAGGTCGATGGGGCGACCACCCCGACCCCCACGTTCGCGGCAGCAACCAGCAGCCCGCCACGCTGACAGTGAGCGCGCAGCTTGTGAAGGAGCGGCCGGACCTGGTGGACCGTTATGTCGCCCAGATCGTTAACGCGGCGCGATGGAGCCAAGCGAATCGCGTTCCCACCGTGCAGTCGTTCGCGAACGAGGTCGGCACTTCCTACGAGTGGGCGGAAGCGGCATACGGCCCGCGATCGCACGAGCTGCTCACACCGTCGCTGGATGTCGAACTCGTTGCCGCCGCCAAACCCACAAGGAGTTTCTGGGGGTCTCCTCGTTTTCAGTGCAATAAGTGACGGTACGCAAAGCTAGCACTGGCGCGGGGGTGGTCTGGGTAGACCGTTGATTTCATTGACTTTCCTGTTCGCTTTGTAAACGGGTATGGTGGCCTCCCACTTTTGAGGTTCACGATGCAGGGTTGGCACACAACGTTTTTGGGGATGCGTGGGCTCCCCCGCGATATCAGCGACTTCGAGATGAAGGCATTTTTCACCTTCGATGGTGCCGAGCGCGACGCAATCAATGCACGCCGAGGTGATTCCCACAAGCTTGGTCTGGCGCTCCATATTGGTTTCCTGCGCATGAGTGGGCGTTTGCTCGGTGCCTTTCGGGTAATTCCAGTAGCCTTGTGGCGCCACCTTGGCAACGAGCTTGGCATTGCAGCACCAGAAGTCGCCTCGCTGAGAGCCATGTATGAACGCGGGCGCACGCTATTCGATCACCAACAAGTAGCCTGCACGGTCCTTGGATTCCAGTGGATGAGCGAGCACCAGCGCCGCTCACTGGTACGTGAACTGCGCGACGAAGTGGCGCGCTGCGCCGACCGCGATCAGCTACTCGTGCGGGCGCGTCAATGGCTGTACAAGAACAAGCTGGTGATCGTGCACGAGCGGGCAATTCGGACACTGATTGCGGCGGCACTTGCCCAGCTTGAAGTTGAAACAGGCACCGCCATCGCCGCCAGCGTTGATCCAGCAACACTTGATCGCTGGCGAGCCTCAGTTTCAGAGCTGCGCCCAGATGGACAAACCCAGCAGAGTTGGCTATGGGCTGCACCGGCGAAACACTCAACCCGCCAAATCAGCGAGGTACTGGAGCGCATCGACCTGCTTTACACGCTGGACGTTCATAAGCACCTGGCAGACATCCCCGATCTCATCTTGCGCCGCTACGCGCGCCGACTTGTCTCCAGGCCGCCCTCAGCCGGAGCCAAGATCAAAGAGCCAGCGCGCACCGTGGAGGTCGCATGCTTTCTTCGGTATTGCCTGTTCACCACCACAGACCAGTTGATCCTTATGGTGCAGCGCCGGATCGCCGATCTGTGGCGTCAGGCTGCCGCCGATGTCCCCGCTACCGTCAATTGGGCCGCAATGTACAAAACGCTGCTCGGCGAACTTGTTGCCTTGAGCGCGCAAGGTGCGGTGCCAGATGCTGAGTTGCGTGCCCGTCTTGAAGCCTTGATCACCGAAACCCAGAAACGCAAACCACCGAGCAGGGCCTCCCTGGTCCGCGAGGGATTGATTGATGGAATTCGCCCCGTGCGGTCGTTGCTCGTCGCCATTGCAAAGCTGCCCTGGCAGGCCACCGGCGAGCATCCTGCCATCGAGTACCTTGCCAAGCTGCAAGCTTTATATCTCAAAGGATCCAGAAAGCTGCCAGTTGAAGTGGTGGCACCAAGTCTGGGAATGATCTGGCAGGTTTCGATCTCCAGCCCAGACCGGGAACGGGCGTTTCAGGCGTTGGAGGTGGCCACCCTGTTTGCCCTGCGCCGCGCGGTGCGCAATGGCTCGGTCTGGATTGAGCACAGCCTGAGCTTTCGGGGTCGTGCGCGCTTGTTCTTCACGGACGAGCGTTGGCAGGCAGAGTCCAAGAAACACTATGCCCGTCTATCGTTACCCAGCAAGGCTGCCACTTTCTTGAAGCCTTTGCTGGCCAGAGTAACTGCCGGTGTCGATGCGGTGGCCGCTGCAGCCCGCAGTGGCGTACTGCGCGTGGATGATGAACTCCATTTGTCGCCATTGCCCGCAGAGGACGAAGACCCAGAAGTGACCAAGCTGCGCGCGGCTTTGGATCACCGCATCGGTGAGGTTCAATTGCCGGAAGTGATTCTGGCCGTTGACGCCCAGGTGCGCTTTAGCTGGATCATGCTCGGACGTGAGCCGCGCTCTACCGACGAGCTGCTGATGGTCTATGCCGGCATCATGGCCCACGGCACCAGTCTGACTGCGGTCGAATGCGCGCGCATGATTCCGCAATTGTCTGCCACCAGCATTCGCCAGGCCATGCGCTGGGCGCGGGACGAACGGCGTCTGAGCCAGGCCTGCCAGGCTGTGCTGGAATTCATGCAGCGACACCCGATTGCCGCCACCTGGGGGCGGTCCGATTTGGCATCTTCTGACATGATGAGCATGGAGACCACCAAACGGGTGTGGCAAGCCCGGCTTGATCCTCGGCGCAACACACCTTCCATTGGAATCTACTCCCATGTAAAAGACCGGTGGGGCATCTTCCATGCGCAGCCCTTTGTGCTCAATGAGCGCCAGGCGGGCGTGGCCATTGAAGGTGTCATCCGCCAAGAAAAGCTGGAGACCAGCCAGCTTGCTGTGGATACCCATGGCTACACCGACTTTGCCATGTCACATGCCCGTTTGCTTGGTTTTGATCTTTGCCCGCGGTTGAAGGAACTCAAACAGCGCCACCTCTTTGTGCCACGCGGCACCAAAGTGCCCGCAGAAATCGCTGCGGTGTGCGAAGCCAATGTCGACGTCGCTTTGATCGAAAAGCATTGGGATAGTCTGGTGCACCTGGCAGCCTCGGTCATGAGCGGACATGCCAGTGCGGTGGCAGCTCTTGCGCGGTTCGGTTCTGCCGCCCAGGGCGATCCAATCTATGAGGCTGGCGTGCAATTGGGGCGGTTGCTGCGTACGGCGTTTTTGGCTGACTACTTTGTCAAGGACGCTTTCAGGAACGAGTTGCGCCGGGTGCTCAATCGGGGCGAGGCTGTTAACGCCCTCAAGCGCGCCATTTATACCGGCCGGATCAGCCCGGCGCAGGCCAAACGTGTCGATGAAATGCAGGCTGTGGCCGATGCGTTGAGCCTGATGGCCAACATCGTGATGGCGTGGAATACCTCACAGATGCAGGCGGTCCTGGATCGCTGGTCGAACCGCCGCCAGGTCATTCCACCGGAACTGATCGGGAAGATTGCGCCCACCAGGCTGGAGAGCATCAACTTGCGGGGTGTGTTTCGCTTCCCGGTTGACCGCTATGCTGACCAAATCCTGCCTTCGCGGCCAAATGCATCGATAACTGGCACCAATGGATGAAACCGACCACGGTTTGACGCCACGAATCGCAGATTTGAAAGTGAACAGGAAAGTCAATGAAATCAACGATCTACCAACACCACCTTCGCGCCAGTGCTAGCTTTTCGTACCGTCACTTATTGCACTGAAAACGAGGAGACCCCGAAGCAAGCTTCATGAACTTGAGCGTTTCCAACACCGTGCTGGGCTGGGCCGTCTCGCGCAGGCCGAGGTCGTCCACCATGCGCTCCAGCTTGGGGTCCAGATGCGCGGCGTACTTCCACTCGGGCACCTGCAGACCAGGTTCGACCTGGCGCAGCCGCATCTTGAGTAGATCCCGGCCGAAGGCAGTTTCAAGCAGCCAGTGTGGATCAGGGGTGTAGTGCTGTCGGAAGTCAGCAGTGGTCATGTCAAGTTCGGTCACGTAGGGCATCTCAGCTCCTTGGTTTGGGTTTGGTTGAAATCAGGCTCTCACGAAATTCCCGGATGTCAATTTGCCAAAAAAAAGGACCGGCGAGCCGATCCCTGGTGTTCAAGCGTGGTGCGCTAGTCGATGGGCAGTAGCGCGAACGGTGAACCAATGCGCTCACGCGCGGTTGCCCGAGATGCGACAAGCGAATCGGCCACAGCCTTCTTCGCATGACTTTCAGATGCAGGCAGTGAGCGCGATGAACCGTGATTGCGTCGCTTGCTCGCCTGCATGAGGGGCTCGGGTGGGGGCATCCCCATCGTTGCCGGCCCGGCGTCTGTCGCTGGAAAGAACTGCGCCTCGTACAAGTAGCCCAAAACGATCAGCTGCTGGATGCGTTTACCGCGCTGCAAGGACGGCATCGCAATGAGATGATCGTAGACCCGGCCCATCGCAGCAGGCAGGCGAATACGCGTACGCAGTTCGCCATGCCTGACCTCATCATTGCCAACTTTTTCCGAAGATGCTTTTGCCAAGGTGATCTCCTGTCTCGAAGTCAGCGGACTTCCTCGTGCACCAACTCGGCTGCAATCTGAAACCCTTTCACGTTGGCATAGAGGTTGTCCGGGTCCACGTGCATGACGGGCTTCAAATTCGGGTAGTTGTCACACAGAAAGGTATAGAAGATGCCAGCCGCCCCCCCGGTGACAAGGATGTAGTCCAGGTTGTCGGTCTTGTTCACCGAAGCCATCATTTTGTTGACGGACTCGCGAAGCACCGCTTCCACGGCCGCGCGGTATTTGTCGAGCGGGTACCTCACTCCTTGAACCTCGAAATGGTCCGAAGAGTTCCGCAAGGCAAAGTCAATTCGATTCACGATTTCGATCTGATCCTTCCAATCCGGGTTGATCTGATCGGCCACTGCGTAGCAGCAAGCCAGCATCGATTTGTTGTGTGCGCCCGAGCGCGGCCAGTTGGGTTGCATGCGCTGCGAGACGAACCAGTCGAGCGTTCCCCCACCTGCATCCACCACCATGGTCCAACCCGCCATAGGCTTTTCGCTCGCACCGATGCCATGGTGATACAGAGCGCCAAGCGGCTGAACAATGACGGTGACGTGTTTGACATGCACCAGGCACTTGAGATCGCCGCCGCCGAAGGTTCCCAGGACGTGCTCGCCTGTTGCGCGAGCAGCAAGAGCTTTGTGGTGCTGGCGCCAGGTTGACAGTGGCAGGCCGAGCACCAGTGTTTCGATCACCATCGAGTGATTTGCGCCAGCGTCCTTGGCGATGTAGTGCAGAGCACCACAAAGCAGCGCCATGTATTCGTCAGTCTCACAGTAGTTGCTGGGGACCGTCCGCGGCTCGGAGCCGCTGGCATGGAAGTGCACGCCCTTGCCAGAGAAGTAGCGCGTTCCTCCCAACGTGACCACCGTCCCATCGGCGGCCGGTGAATCGCCCCGAATCTGGAAGCCGTCGTTCGACAGCACAGGTGCAAGGGCGGGGAAGACGCCGGTACGGATCTCGACCTGACCACCGACGTGCGCGCGCCCCGAGCTGTACTTGACGTTGGCATATCCGACGTCCACCGCGCAGGACGCGAGGACAGTGGTTTTCATATCACGATGCATTTGGACTCTCCTAAGTTGACAGGCACACAACAAGTGCTGGAGGTGATTTTCCGTAGCAGGAGCGCATTTGTCGTGCGACGCGGTCCACCACTGCCACCCCACGGCCCAGAGCGGGCCTTAAATGGCCCAAAAGTGCCAGCGGTCGATGGGTGTGCATGCACGAGCGGCCCCAATTGGGCCACCAGAGGCCCAAGGTGGGCCACCAAGGCGTGCGGTGTTGATCGATGGAAGCGAAATGGCCCAATGTGGGCCGCCAGAGGCCCAAGGTGGGCCGCGACATGGTGGGCCAGGGAAGCTGTGGTGGGGCTTAGCGAAAGTGGGGCAACGCAGGCCGAGAGTGGACCGGACGCAAGCAATGTGCGATCCACTACCTCGGCGGACCTGGGCTTCGGCGGCAACCGGTTGTGAAGAGCGCGGAAAGCTGGCCGAACCCAAGTGGGCACATCGTCACACGAACCCAGGAGCATGGCCAAAACAAGGCGCGGCCGCAAACCGCAAACTGATTTGTCCACACCGATCTTCACTGTGGTTTTGGACGGAGATAGCGGAGACGGAGTGAGGCCAAGACCAAGCGTTGACGCGGCCTGCCAGTCGATAGCGGAGGCATTGTCGGCAGTAGGATCGAAAATTCCGAACTGTGGATAACCGATGTCGCGCTCAGAGATAGTCACAGGTGGTCCAAGTCGCTAGCGCCCATTCAAATGCTTGGATAGATTACGCACCACTGCATCCAAGTGATGTATCGAAAGCCCAAGCGCTTTCAGAAAACCGCTCCCATGCTGGAGCAACTGCATCGCCCTCCAAGTTGAGAGTTGCAGCGCAAGGACCAAGTGGGTCCAGAACCGGGTCAGCTGAATCAGCTGGCTTGTCCCTAGATGCGGACAGGAAGTGGCGGCCCCGCATGGGGTTCAGCCCGCGAGTAATCCATCAGGTCCTAGACAGGACCCGCCATCAAGTGCTGTTCTCTACAGAAGCACTGAGCCGGCGCCCCTTCGGGGAAACAAGCAATCGCTTCACGTTCCGACGCACGCATCCACCAAGGGTGGCAAGTCAATCCGCCTGGCAAAGCCGGGAGCCCATGGGGCCTACAAAGGGGGAGACGGGAAAACATCCGTGCGGAACGGGTCAGTCGCCACGTCCGGCTGACAAGTGAAGAAACCGGGCCCGCGAATAGCGGGTCGAGGCTGGCCACCGGAAACGGCCCTGACTTTTGAAGTCAGTTACCCCCTCTGAGCCGCCTCACTGGCTCAGGGTGCCCCTTGCAAGAGGGTTGCCCAACGGAGTCGCTTCCCGTGACGGCAGGATGGATTACTAACGTCCTCAGCGAGAAACCAAGACGAGTGATGAATGTCCGCCAGGGGGTGCAAGACCTGGAATCTGTTCTGTGGAGGTACGACCCGATGGGGTGCGCGTTGTTCTTTTGCGTTTGCGAGGTGGGGCCAGTGGCTGGCCGCTTTGGTAATAGCAAGAGAAGAGCGCGCATCTGGCGCGCGAGCGTCTGATCGGCGCATCTGCAACAAGCCCCGCAGGGGATACGGCATAGGCCGGGAAAGGAAAGGAAAGAATGGATCGAGATCAAGCCATGTCAGACGACGACTTCGAGTTACCGGACCCACGGGAGGTGAACCGGAAAATCAGTGAGGAACTGCGGAGCGGGAAGCTGAAGGAGCGAGTAATTCGGCGCAACACAGGGGCGCTGGCCAAGACGGTGCAGCAGGCGCAGCAGCGCCACAAGAACGACATCGTCAAGCAGGTGGTGTATGTGATGACAAATGAGGATCTACCGGTAAGCACAGGCCGCAAGCGCAGGATGTCGGAAGGTTCGCAATCGGGCGTCAAAGAGGGGCTCTTGCGTGCGGCGCGCGAGTTGAAGGCGGAGCGGATGGCTGTTCGCAATCTCGACGAACTCGGACGCAAGCACGTGCTGGCCTTGATCAAGCGGTGGATGGCCGAGGGCCAGTCGTACCAGAACATCCAGAACAAGGTGAGCACCCTGCGCACGTTCACGACCATGATGGGCAAACCGAGCATGATTCCCCGCAACGCGGACTACTTCGATTGGCTGGAGCGCGCTGGTGTGGATCTTTTGGAGCGACGCAAAAGCAAGGTGGCGTTGGAGCCGAAGACATGGACTGCAAAGAACGTGGACCCGATGGGAGTAATCGGGAAGATGAGGGCGGAGCACCCGGTGGTCGCGCTCTGCCTTGAGGCCATGCTGGCGTTCGGGTTGCGGACGCGGGAAGCGACCCACCTGGAGCCGATCGGGGGAGACCTTGGGGACACGCTGCACATCCGGGAGGGGGGGCGTGGTGGCGCCAAGGGGGGAAAGTCACGAACGGTGCCGCTGTCGGAGGATGTCGCGCTTCGGATCTGGCAGCGTGACGTGTTGGAACGAGCGAAGGTGCTTGCACGCCACCATCGCCAGCTGAAGCTGGCAGTTCCTGGCAAGGACTACCCAAAGATGCTCAGGCACTTCTACTACGTGTGTGAGAAGTACGGGGTGACTCGGGATGGTCTGGGGGTACTGCCGCATGGGCTGCGCCACATGTATGCGGGCCGGCGCCACCTGGAGTTGACCGGTCTGCCGCCGCCCGTGGAGGGGACGGTACCGATGGCTGTCTACCGGGCCAATGCCGATCTGGTGCGAGAAGGAGCACAGCGGTTGAGCCTGGAGATGGGTCACGTGCGCCCGACGATCACCGGGGCATACAACGGAAGTGTCTACACGCAGTCCAGAGAAGAGATCGTCCGCGCCAAGGCCTGGTTGGAGCGAATCGAGAGATGCGCAGGTCTGAAAGCGATGCTGGATGCGTTTGCGGTCCGAACTGTGTACCTGGGCGGCAAAGCGGCGCAGGGGGTGAGGCTGCTGAGCGGCGACAGCGTGCGGTTGCTGGTTGAGCGGGAGGGGGTGAGCGCCGAGGCACGGGATCTGGAGTTGCTGCAGCGGGCTATTGCCGCGTTGCTTCGCCCGGGAGATGGACTGGCT
The DNA here is from genome assembly GCF_009859475.1 of Hydrogenophaga sp. BPS33. Lineage (NCBI taxonomy): Bacteria > Pseudomonadati > Pseudomonadota > Betaproteobacteria > Burkholderiales > Comamonadaceae > Hydrogenophaga > Hydrogenophaga sp. BPS33. The sequence continues at coordinate 156,567 of NZ_CP044550.1, read as the reverse complement.
GTGGAGGTGCAGGACGTGTCGAAATGCGAGGATGCCCGGGACAGCTACCTGGAATTGAGCGTGCGGGGGTGAGCGAAATGAAGGAGAAGGTCAACCTGCAACGCGACTCGCGTGCTGAAGCTCGGGATGAGCATTCGTTCGAGATGCTGCTTGAAGTGCTGCAAACGCAGATTGCGAAACTGCTTCTGGCTGGCCAGGACAAGACAAGGTCGAGGCCGGCAAGCGCCGCAGAGGTGGCGCGGACTCAGTAGGCCTGGGGTTATAGGGCCGGCAAGGCGAAGAAGGGGGACTGCGAGAGCGATCCCCCTTTTCGTTTCGTTCCGAGTGCCTCACGGCTCGGGGTTGCTTCTTTTCCTGAGGCGTGGATCAACGGCATGCACAGGCCGTGGACTCGACCCACCCCTAGAATGCCCATATGTTCACGTAAAGCGAAAGAGTTCTCTGATGGCGTCGTTTGCAGAATCCATGAAGCGCGAGATCGCGCGCGTTGCGCGCAAAGAAATCAAGAGCGAGATTTCAGCGCTGCGCAAGGCCAGCGCATCGCACCGCAGTGACATTGCCGCCCTGAAGAAGATCGTCAAGGCACAAGAAGCGCTGTTGCGCCAGTTCGTGCGAATGGCGAATCGTGCTGATCGGGAGAGCACAGTCCACCACAGCAAATCCGAAGCTGCTGCGCCGCGCGCACCACTGTCGGCGGCAGCAGCAGCGGCTTTTGACCACCAGGCGTTCGTTGCCCACCGCAAACGCCTGGGCCTGACACAAGCGCAAATGGCAAAACTGGTCGGCGTCTCCTCCCTCTCGATCTACAAGTGGGAGAGCGGTAAGGTCATGCCTCGCGCCGCTCAGCGCGAGGGCGTCGCACAGGCGCTCAAGCTCGGCAAGCGCAAGGCCTTGGCCATCGCGACAAGTTGACTTTCCGCCCTGCAAGGGCAGTCCTCCTTCTGCGCAGATCAAGGTCGCTGCGCAGGCAGGACGGCTGAGTTTGGCTTGACTACCGGAAAGCTCAGCTGCGACAGCGCGCGCACGCCGAGGCCATCTCGAACACCGCGCAGCGGCACGAGTCGGCCGTGCGCGAGTCAACGCCGCTCTCGTTCAGCCAGCCGGCCCAAGCGGCAGATCAGCGAGCGAGCCCGGTGTTGAGGAGGAAGTGCCCCCATTCACCGGAAGCGTGAAGTACACCGTGCAGCCCGTGTTGGGCGAGCTGTCAGCCCAGATCCGGCCGTTGTGCCGCTGAACGATGCGTTGCGCAATGGCCAATCCCGTCCCGTCGCCGGCAAAGTCGATTGAATGATGCTGGCGGGAGAACATCACGAACAGATTGCTCGCCTTGCTCACGTCGAAGCCGACGCCATTGTCGACGACGAAGAACTGCGCAAGACCATCGCCCTCAGGGCTCCAGCCGATCTGCACCTCGGGTGAGCGCGCACGGGCGCTGAACTTCACGGCGTTTTCGATCACGTTGAACATCAGATGGCCCAGCATCTTGGCATCGCCGACGACCACAGGCAGATCACCTTGCACGACGAAGCTCACAGCCACGCCCGGATAAGCGCAGCGGACGCGCTCAATGGCGCTTTGCACGAGGGCAGACACCGCAAGCGCGGCGGGATGCAAGTCGATGCGCCCTAGGCGGGCATAGTTCAGCAGCGACTCGACCATGTTGTCAAGACGCCTTGCACCAGTGCGCAGTCCTTCTCGGTAGCGCGCCAGTTCCGCGTGAGGCGACAGGTCTTCTGTCCCCTCAATGATCAGGCCCGCAAAGGTGTTGATGTGCCGCAGCGGCGCGCGCAGATCGTGCGTGATGTGATGGGTGAATACATCCAGATCGCGGTTGGGCACTAGGTACTGGCGCACTCGCTCGGACACGCGCCGCTCGAGCTCCGCATTGAGGTCATTCATGACCCGGTCCAGGTCACGGGCGACCGTCATATCGCGTGTGATGCAAGACAGGCCCTCGATCGTGCCGTCCTCGCCCCGCAGGGCCGTCAGGAGGGTGTGCCCCCAGAAGGGCTCGCCGTGCGCGCGTCGCCGCCAGCCATGCACTTCCCACTGCCCTCGCTCTGCAGCCAGGCGCAACGCATCGTGACTGGAGAGTTCTTCTTCCTCACCGTGCAGAACCACGTGCAGCGCGCTCAACGACATACCCTGGATCTGATCGCGGGTGAAGCCGTGCAAGCGGTGCGCACTCTCGCTCCATTCGCTGATCTTGCCCTGCGCATCGACAATGAAGATGCAGGAGTCCTGTAGTGCATCGGCCATCAGGCGATAGCGCCGTTCCGCCTTGAACAAGGCCTCGTCGACCTGCACGCCTTGGGCGCCGGGTACGGTCTCTGCGACCGGTTCGGCAACTGGAATGAGGCTGATGAAGGCGCCGGTCAGCGAGCCCGGCGGCGTTTGCAACGCGCTGACCGTGGCGTTGACGTGCACCGGCACGCGCGGATTGCGCAACAGGACCAGAGGCAGCGTCAGCGAGACCTCGCCAGCGAGCGCTCGTCCGATGCGCATGCGCAATGCCAGGGCACTGGCCTCATCACGAACACCCAGCACCTTCACTGGATCGGTACCGATGGCAAACGCTTCGTCTGCAGGTGCGCAAGTTTCCTGGAAAGCCCGGTTGTGCTTGACGACCTCCCCTTGCGCATTTAGCAGCAGCGCGGCGTAGGGCGCGGCATCAAAGAAAGGCTGTTCATCCCAGGTGGCGCTGGTTGTGTGGAGAAGCGAGGAATGAGGCGCTGAGGTGTGAAAGGGCGGAGCAGGGTCCATGTGCGAGACGTCTCGATCTTGGGTGAGGATGCGCGATAGGCCGCAGCGCCAAGAAATAGGCGAGATATCGAACTATTGGCAGCGAGCCGAGATTCTGTCTTGGATCGAGCAGGCTCTTGGTGCCAATTTGGAAAAAAGCATCGCAACCCGCAGCTTGAATTGCTCGCAGCCTCATGGTCACCCTCAATGCCCCATAGGCAAAACGGCAGTCCCTTCCCTTTGGGCGCAAACCGGTTTGCGAATCGATGCCACGGTGACATAGCGCCAAAGCAGTAAAGCGTTTGTGCACCCGACTCAACAGGCGAAAACGGCTTCGATGGCGGGGGATCAATGCGCTGTGGTGGTCCAACAATTCACGCCAAGCGCACGGGACTACGACTTTTCGTGCTGAAAACGTGCATCAAATGATTGGGCTCATCCATGTCGAAACCTTCAGAACAACGCAAACTGGTGTGCGATCAGCAGGCAGCAACTGCACCTCGCAAATCGAACAAAAGAAAGTCGCCATCCATGCGACGGCTGGAGCACGCCGCAGAGTGCGAGACCCTGATGGAGCAGGGATGGTCCGTGCGCCAGATCGCACTGCACCTCAGGTGTTCCAAGGTTCACGTCGTCAACCAGCTACTGCTGGCCGGTGCTCCCTCCCAGGTACGCGAGATGATCGCAATGGAGATCCTCTCGCCTTCCGCAGCGCTCAAAGCGATCCGCACCCATGGGGACAAGGCGGTCGATTGCATCGCCCAAGGGATGAGCGTGGCTGCCGCACAGGGCAAGCGGCGCATACCGCCCCGACTGATTGTCGCTGCCAGAACCGCAGGGGACACCGATTCGAAATGCGCGACCTGTGAGGCCGTCCGGCAACTGCGGCACGAGCAAGCGATACAGCAGTTGCCTGCGGCACTTCAGCAGGACCAGGAAAACGCCGAGCAAACCACCTTGAGTGAACAGCGCACCACCCGATCCGAAAACCCCAAGGTTGAAGCCGATGAGACGCCGCTTGCTGCACAGAATGTGCTGCTTCCACCGGCTCCCGAAGCAGCCTCTGAGCCGAGTGGCGACGAGTGCGCAGAACACGCTGATGGCCAAGCCTGCCTGGACAACATCGACATCGAAGACTTCCTCACGCACCCACATTGGGAGCGGATGGACGACGAGCTACATCGCCTGGTCGAGCACGTTCCACAGACCAGCCAGCGCTGCGAGAGGACCACCATCCTGTCATGGTTGTACCAGCGCGAAGGCGTGAGCACCTTCACGATGCTCGCCGACCGCATCAGGGGTATCGAATCCCCCATCATGCGAAAGCGCGCAATGCGCCGCACACTGCGCACGATGGAACGCATCAACCTCGTCTCGGTCATCACGTTTGCCGAGTCCAACGAACTCGCGGGCAAGCAGCTTGAAGAGCTCGGACGCAACAGCATGATCACCCTCACCTGGACGGGAATGGTGTGGATGCGCCGCGCATGGCAAGCACGCGCCAATCTCGCACGCAATCGGCATTCCATCCTGCAAGCCCACGAGATGCTGGTCGCGGAGGAGGAGGAGGGTAGGGGCGATGAGCCGATCTGGGTCGAGGGCCTTGCCGGCGTTGCGCCCGAAGTGGCCAAGTCCAGTGTGCGGGCGATCACGATCGGTCGCGGGCAAATCACATCAGTCTTCGATCTGGGAATGAAGCGATAGAAGAACCGCACAAGCCTCGGTGCGCCTTGCCACCAAGACGGTTTGGGATCGTTCGAGCAGAAGCATAAAGCCAGTTTTGCCGAGCGCCAGCGCAAATCGATTTGCGTGTGATCGCCCTGCGTCAAGAGGTTCATGCCGAGGGGAAAGAAGTCGCGATCCGCTTCACATAGAGGCTGAATCAGCCGCAAACCAGTTTGCGCAGTTCGCCGTAGGCGAAGTGTCCCATGTGAACCATGTGAGCTGACACCAAACCTGCGGCGTGCTCCAATCGCTTCACCTTTGGAGCTCACTCCAATTCGTCGGCAAACGCCGAACTTCACCCACCCGGACGGGAACCACGGTTCCCTCATGGGGCGTATGTGGAACTCGTCTCCTTTCCCTTTAACGGAGATTGAGAAATGATGAACGCCGCATACGAATCGGACTACGCATCCGCCCTTGACCACATGGACTTCATCGTGACGTCCCTGGCCGAAAAGCCCGGTCGCGCAATCGCTCTCGCCGTCGAACACGGTGGTGAGTACGCTGTGCAGGCCTTGTTCGACGCCGTGATGGACAAGGGCCACCGCATGGTGCTGGTCCAAGCGCTCGGCGCTCCGTCCCTTCCGGATTGGGTCCGTGAAAAACTCGGAGTCTTTCTGTACGGCCAGAACCGCCAAGTTGCGGCGCTGTTAAGCAAGAAGGTTTTGCACTGAACGTAAACCTCAAAAATTGGGCCACTCCTTCGCGGGTGGCCTTTTTCCTATGTATGACCGCTCTTGAAACTCGCGAACCCAGCGCTACCATGCAGCCATGAGCAACGCCCGGAACAAGGGCGACACCGTGTCACCAGGAGAGAAAGATGATCGTTTCCAACGGACGCCTGAGCATGAGCCAGGACGAGTGGCTGCAGTTTTAGCAGATCACCCGAGCGCCGTGGCAACCCAGAACACCCCGCGAGTTCAACGCGATGTGCGAGTTGGGCGCGGCGCACCACATGGCCGAGAACGTTCATGGTCTGGGCTGGATGCCGGCAATAGCCTGCGAGGACATGATGTTTGGGTCAGAAGGTCAGATGAACTTCCCTGCCGATCAACGCCGCTTGGCCTACGTCAAGACGCATGGCAGCTGGCCAACTGACGAGCAGTTGATCGAGTTCGAAGGCCGGCTCCACGGTAGACCGGCGTTGACCTTGGTTCGCTGAAGCGGCTCGGGCACGCGACAGCACTGCCGCGCACACTCAACTGCTCGATCGAGGGGCCATGTGTCCCTTTCGCATTGAGCGAGAGCCTGGGCAAGCGGCACACCCAGACCCTTGTCCTCGTCGATGGCAATGGACCTCCAGGCGCTGCTACTGCACGTGCTCGGCATGGGCATCAGCAACAGGTGCGGGGAATCATCGAGCGCTGACGCGTGTGACTCGTTTCCGCCACTGGCTGGGCGGTAGCAGGCGCTCATGCAGGACCAGCATCCTTGGCGGCAAGGACGAATGGGCAACTATCCGTGAGACCGCACCGCAGCAACTCGACCAGATCGACAACGACGAACGCGAGTTCAACGCGACGTTCCACCGCAATGAGTCCGTGCAGGCGTGAGCCAAGCAGGGAATTGCTTTCAATACCGACCCATATCGGGTCGAGCTGGCCAACAGCCAGCATTTCAACTGCTCGGTGTTCATGTCGCCATGGACGTTTCCGCCCAATGCCTGCGGCAACGGCTGCGGTCCGAGCCAACTCATATCAATTAGCCCCTGGTCGTGATCGCGACGATCTGGGGCATTTCTACAGAAACGGGAATCACAATGGCGAAAGTCGTCAACATTCATCTCCTGGTCAATTCGAACAAAACTGCTCAGATCGCCAACAGGCTGAACGACGCGCTGCGTAATATCGTGAGCCCCATGGGCGGCGGTAGCGCTCAGGGCTCGTTCGTCCTGGATTACCATCTGGCCGACTTGGAAGGCGCTCGGCCAGCCTCCAAGGACGTGCAGTTGGCCATCGCGAAGGGCCGCTACAAAAAGGGTTCCGCGTTTCAAAGACGGGGCGTCAGGAGGGCTTACATCGACCACTACCTGCTGCACATCAACGAAGACGTGGAGCCGGATCTGATGGGTGCCTTCGGCAGTGAGGATGCCATGCTGAAAGCGGCCAATTGCTTGCACGAGTCCCACCCCGACGACGGGATGTATCACATGACCTGCCCCCCACCAGCCGTACCAGGCTGAAGTTAGTGAAGTCCGTCAACCACCAGGAGAATGACGGACATGAAGAAGAGCAGATTCACCGAGGAACAAATCATCGGCTTCCTCAAGCAGGCCGAGGCCGGCATGCCGATCAAGGAGCTGTGCCGCAACGGCGGCTTCAGCGATGCCACTTTCTACAAGTGGCGCGCCAAGTTCGGCGGCATGCAGGTCTCGGAGGCCCAGCGCCTGCGTGAGCTGGAATCCGAGAACGCCAAGCTCAAGCGGCTGCTGGCCGAAGCCCACCTGGACATGCACGCGCTCAAGAGCGTTCTGGGGGTAAAGCGCTAGCCCCACAGGCCAGGCGTGAGGCGGTTGGGCGCATGGTGAGCGAGCACCATTTGTCCGAACGCCGTGCGTGCAGGCTTGTGGGGCTCTCCCGCGACAGCTACCGCCATCCACCAAAGGCCGACCAGGCCACGCTGGATCTGCACGAGAAGATCGTGGAGATCGCGCATGTGCGTCGCCGCTTTGGCTACCGGCGCATCCACGACCTGTTGCGTCCACAGTTTCCCGGCGTCAATCACAAGCGTGTGTACCGACTCTACCGGCAAGCCAATCTGGCCGTGCGCCGGCGCAAGAAGAGCAAACGGCCTATCAATGAGCGTGTGCCGCTGCAGCTGGCACGCACGGTCAACGAGGTTTGGAGCATGGATTTTGTGAGCGACAGCCTCTCGGGCGGAAGGCGTTTGAAGTACCTCACGGTGGCCGACGACTTCAGCCACGAGAGTGTGGACATCGTGGTGGACTTCGGCATCTCGGGTCAGTACGTCACCCGTATCCTGGACCGCGCTGCGCTGTTTCGCGGGTATCCGCAGGCGGTGCGAACCGACAACGGTCCGGAGTTCACCAGCCGGGCATTCATGGCCTGGGCGCAGGCGCATGGCATCCGCCACATCCTGATCCAGCCCGGGCGCCCGATGCAGAACGGCTACATCGAGAGCTTCAACGGCAAGTTCCGTGACGAGCACTTGAACGAGTGCTGGTTCCAGACCTTGCATCAGGCCAGAACAGCCGTGGCCATCTGGCGCACGGACTACAACGAAGTCAGGCCGCACAGCAGCTTGGGGCGCATGCCACCGGCTCGCTTCGCCGAGCTGCATCGCCAGCGCGCTGGCGATGCAGCTCTACCCACATCAACCCAGACACCCATCGAGTAATCTTGAACCCGGACTTCCACTTCTGATTGGTACGTCTACAGGGGGCAGGTCACACATCATGCGGATCGAAGGCGGCCCTTTGGAGATCCTGCCCATCACCGAAGAGGACCTTCTTTACCATCCGGCAACCGAAGATATCTGCGACGCCTTCACGCGCGGCGAGTTCCCGCTGGAGCGACTGGCCACGAGCCGATATTTCACCTACATGCACGAGGGAGACGAAGTCATCGTGGACGCCAGCATCATCAACGCCATTGAGTCGGACCTACAGGATGACCTTGTCATCGTTGAAGGTGAATTCAACCAGGTGATGATCCCTGCTTCCTCCGTAAAAACAGGTGTAAGCCAAGACGAATGGATCGCCGCTGTCGAGGCTGGCAAGACCCAGGCTGACTTCTCGGACTGGCGAGCGCTCATGGTGTCGCAACTGCCTCGTGCACGCGACATCTTCAAACGCAACGGCACCCAGGCCTGATCTGGACACACCAAATAGGAAAAGCCCCTCAGCACATGCTGGGGGCTTTCTCCTTTTTAGGGCCAAAGCGATGCAGACCCTTGGAACGACAAAAGGGGTGCTCATTGACTGAGCGCTCCCTGTGGGGATGTGAAGACGGCGCTTTACGCGACGGTCATCGGTGTATTGGGGGTCTCCATCTGGCGCTGCAGAAAGCTCGAGACCTTCTTGCGGATGGCGACCAGGCGTTGATCGTCGGCGCAGCACGCCGCGCCAAGGGTTGCACGCTGTGCGTACAACCACTGAGCTTCGGAAAAGGTGACGCCAGCTTTCGCCAAGAGGGCAGGGCCCTTCAGCACGTTCACACAGTTGGCACTCATGGGACTCTCCATTGTGAAATCCGGGCACGTCGCCCCTTGTGGGTTCTCGCGAGAAAACACACAAGGAACGACGCGCACCGGCTTGCCTGGAGAGGCACATGGTGCATGGGGCAGAAAGCGCGGCAAGAGCTGCTCAGCCGAAGCCAAGAAGTTGAAGCGCTTTCTGACCACTGATCACCAGCACGGTGTGCGGATGATCTTTTGAGGGCCGACAGGAGCACGCAAAGTCGCTACTGGCAGCTCACAGCAGTGGATGCCGTGAAGATGAAGGCAGCCACAAGAACTGCAAATGGTGCGAGCACCAAGGTGATGCCGAGAATACCACGGCAGGCTCAGCTGCCTTCATTCTCCCGCGATCTTGGCCGCTAGCTTCTTGTTCGCCTGCGTCGCGTGGCGCCAGCCCTTCGAAGTCGGTTGCCAGATCTCGCACGTCTCCAAGTCGATGGCCAGCCACTTTTGTGGGCACCGCGTCTCCAGATTCAACTGCACAAGCTCGCCGAGTTTGGGCACCAGCGTCCCATCGAGCAGGGTACGTCCGCGCGCCGCAGCGACCCAGTGCTGATGCCCCTCGCGTCGAATGCGACCTTGCGCTGCGGCCTCATGGATCAACAAGGCTGCGAGCGCGTCCGCATGCTGGCGGCTTTGAGGCGAGGTAAGTCCGAGAAGGCGCTCCTCAAGATCAGAGCGGCGAACAGGTTTGGCCCCGAAGTGCTCCAGCGCCTGCGACAGCGCGCTGCGATTCTGCGGTGAGGGGTCCGGTTGCGGCTTGGGCATGTATTTGACTCGTAGGTTCGAGGTTCTTTGGGTGTCCGGGGGACGCTGCAGCAGCCTGCCAATTCAGTACGCAGGATACGCACGCGCGACCAGCGCATCGAGGTGCTCGGGGTCGAACTCCAGGTAGGCACGACGTTCGCGCCACGCCATGAGGCATTCGGTGATCCGATCGTATTCCGACGCAACCAAGCCCGTATGGTCCCGAATGAAGCGCACGCTGTCCGCGTCAAGAACGTTATCGGACAAGCGCGCAGACGTCAGGAACAGCGTGTTCCGGCCCCCTGCCTCCAAGTCTCGATGGACAGCGAGCCAATACCCTAGGCCATCGATCGAGGCCACCGTGCCTGGCGGATGCTTCATGAGGGCGAACGAAACATTCATGGCGGCTTCGAAGTACACGGTGTACGAAACGAGCTCCTCGTCGTGCGTGCGCTCCGGAAGATCTGCCCCGCCTATTTCCACGCTCCATCCCTTGGCCTTTGCCAGTTGGAGCATGGTGGCGAGGTAGGGACCCTTGGCGTATTTTTGGCGCATTGAGCGATTCCTTTCTGTGCTTTCAAGCTACAGAAGGTCCGCCCTGCGTCAAGGCGACGTGATGAATATTTTTGCGGGCGCGCCCACGCGAAGCTTCACGTCTCGTCCCCACATCCTGAGCCTGGTAGAAAAGGGCAGGGCGGGGCAGCATTGATCAGTTGCATTTCTTGCCAATGAGGTCGCAGACCACGCCGGTGAAGATGGCGTATTTTTTGATGATGTGTTCGCAGGGGTCGCGCGCCACAGCGTTTTGGCTTTTTGCTCATGCCCAGGACTCCCGTCGGTGAAGAATTCAATGCCTATACCGACGCTCATTGCCACCCGTTGTGGCTTGAGGTGGGGTAGCATGAGCACGGCCTTGCAGCAAAGGAGCAAGTTCCAGATTCAGCGTCGGAAACTCCCAGTGTCCCAACACGCCTTCACGGTTTAGGAGATGAATGGCCGGCTCGCACAAGCATGATTGCGACGCTGTCGATGGCATGTAACTTACATGCCTATTTCGCGGCGAGATGGAGGAGGACCATTTGAGTGCAACGCATTTGTGCTCCAGCTTTTCAGGGGACGTTGTCGACGAAGCTTGGTAGCGTTTCAATGCATCTTCACGAGCACAACCATTTCCCTGCGCAACCAGGAGCGTGGCCATGACAGAGGATCAACCAGTCCACCAATTCATAGCGCTTTTCGAGCAAAAGGCGCAAGTGCTTGATGCCGCGTGCGTTTCCCCAGATCCAGACGCAGCCATTGTGATGCTCGCCCAGTGGCTGGATATTCGACACGAAGACCTGACAGAAGAGGATCTGATCGTCCTCTCAGACATTGGGGCACTCCTCTATCGCGACGGCATGAGTCGACGTCTGTGACGCCGGTGTGCTGCGTGTGCACTACTTGTGAAGAGTCAAGAGGGTGTTTCTTGACAAGTTGAGGCGAGGCAATGGGGCAACGCCACCAATGCCCTGATCGGGTCGGTGTCCCGTTGTACTAGCCATCAACGGAACACCCATATTATTTGGCGCTTTCGCGACAGATCCATCAAATGAATGTTCCCGCGTCGATTCTTAGCCAGAGGATGCGCTTCGGCCGAATGATGGGTTCGCCTGTCGTGTTCTGGGCCAGGCGCGAGTGCTCAGGCGTCTGAAATAGACTCCAAGATGCAAGCAACATCAAGAGGCAGCATGGCTATCCAGTTCGCGGCGGTTCATGAGGAGAATGGTTGGCGCCAGCATTCCCAGCACAAGACGCTAGATGCTGCAACTTCTGGCAAGGATGGCGCCGTCAACCTGCTGCTCAACCTTCATCGCGCTCCTGCGATGCATGAAAGGCACGGCCCTGCGCGTGCTGTGGTGGTGTGGGATGAGGACGCGAGTCACGCTCATGCGTTCCGCCTGAGCCCGAAGGGCAGCACTGAGGTCGAGCGCGTGCGGATTCCAGTCGAGTGGGTGTGCGATTTCAAGACCCATGCTGGCCCGTCGCCCAGCCAGATTGACACCTGGTTCGCCGAAAACGCTCTGGCAGTGGATGTTGGGAGTCTTCAAGAACAACTGACCGAGGCCTCAGGCCAAACCCAGCCGCGTGGTCGTAAGTACCGGTATGGCGACAAGCCTACCTGGGAGGTCGTCCTGGACGCGGTGATGGAGATCGGTCGTCCCGTGACCTCGGCGGAGGTCGGGCAACTCATCGCGACTCGGATTCCCGATTTCGCCAAAGCCAATATTGGTCCCGACCTCTCAGTGCTTTCGGTGAACTGCTTCTCCCGAGGCAATCACGCAGTTAATACGCGTCCCCGCAGCACTGACACAGGCAATCAGTACGACCGTCTGATTCGGATTGGGAAGGGGGCAGGGGTTTTTTTCGAGCTCTACGACCCGGGTGTCCACGGTGTCTGGGCGCTCGTCGATGTCGGCGACAAGGTTCTGCGCCCGAGATACGTGAGAGGAGCGGAGGTCTCGGAGCTCCAGCGCGCACGGGATGCTGCAATGGAAGAGGGCCTCTTTGACACGTCCCTAGACGCGAGGCTGAAGGCCTTGGCGACAATCGTCCAGCGCGAGGGGCAGCCAGCGTTTCGCAAAGCGCTCTTGAAGGCTTACGGAGGGGCCTGCGCGATCACGGGTTGTTCCGTCGAGCAGCTGCTTGAAGCCGCGCACGTCATGCCCTATCGTGGTCAGCACACCAACCATGCTGGTAATGGATTGCTTTTGCGAACAGACGTGCATAAGCTGTTCGACCTGCATCTGATATGCATTGAGCCAGGCACGCGGGTGGTGCGTGTATGCGAGGCTCTCAAGATATCCGAGTACGGCCGCCTTGATGGGGTCATTCTGCGTATGCCCAGTGACTCCCGACATGTCGTCCTCGACGAGGCACTTCGAGAGCACATGCGGAGGTGTGGCTGGACAAACGCAGGGGTAGAGGGAGAGCCTTTGTGAGCTTCAGTTGGTCGCATAGTGCTTCGCAAGGAGTCTCGGCTGAAATCGCCAACGGTTCTTGTCTGCATCGGCAGACATATCCTCGCGTCCACCACTTCAACAAATACCGATTCACCTGATGGACGCCTACCTCGTCAACCCTTCTGGAACCCGAGACATCGCCAGTCTCATGCTGGATGAGTGTCGGCAGCTCAAGGTGGTGAGCGCGTCCACATTGGCGGCCACCACCGCTCAAGAGCGACTCCTGTTTGGAGTTCAGCACGGACTCTACAGCTTCCCGACCGAGGAGCTTTGTCAGTTCCTGCGCTCTCGAATTGCGGGTCGGAGCGCCATTGAGATTGGCGCTGGACATGGGGTCCTGGCGAAGGCGCTAGGTATCCCCGCCACTGACAATCGCCAGCAGGAGGAGCCAGCCATAAAGGCTCACTACGCTGGACTAGGTCAGCCAACAGTTCCGTACGGAGATCACGTTGAAAAGCTCGATGCTCACGCTGCAGTGGAAAAGTTCAGGCCGAGCGTTGTCGTCGCTTGCTGGACTACCCACAGATTCGATCCAGCTCGACCCCACGCTGGGGGCAGCGCCTTTGGTGTGAATGAGAAGAGGCTCATCGAGTCGTGTGACGAGTACATCTTCATCGGCAATGAGCATGTCCATCGGGAGAAGTCGATTTGGACGCTGCCCCACGAGAAGATCACACCGCCCTGGGTTTACTCGCGCGCCGTCAATGGGACACCTGACTTTATTGCGATATGGCGCGGTGGCACTGCAATGAAGGGCCGAGCTCATCTCGATTCCGTGGACTGAGGTGCCCACGATAAGAACGAGGGTCCAGATCTGGTGCCACCCTTTGTTGACCCGAAGGTGCTTTGCCATGCCGTACGTACTGAACAGCACGATCGAGACGGCAGGCTTCTAAAGTTCGAGGAACTGTGCGAGCGAGTGGCGCGCTCTTGATCCGATCATGTGGTTTGCTCCTCCGGCGACTGGGCAACGCCGTTGGCTTGCTGCGCGACCTCGGCGCAGACTTTCATGAGTTCATCGAAGGGCAGGGCGTCGCCGACCATCACCTGATCTTCAAGCATCTTGGCGTAGTCTGTAGCGAGTGCCTCACGCGCCGCACCTTCGGGCACGATCTGCAAGCCGCCTTCCACCGCGGCGAAGTAGTCGATGACCTTGCCCGCGACATCTTTCTCGCTGAAGAAGTGGGACTTGTGGTTGGCAACAGCGCGGGCAACAACGCGGTCTGCAGCCACTACCCGAAAGTGGGAGCTGCGCATGATCGCCGCCAAGTCGTGCCAGTGTCGCGCGTAGCGCTCGCCACGAATCCTTCCCTGCGCGCAGTAGACGTGGGTAGCGGTGGCCTTCTCCCAGAAGGTCCGCGCAACGCTCATCACCAAGGGCGACGCGATCGGAAACGTCACGCCGTCGACCTGTCCGTCCATGTCGCACGTCACGGCCATGACCGCGTGCGGCTCCCCGGTCGCACGGCCGCCGAATTCCAGCGTGACGACTGGTGCGACGTAACCAGTCCCTTGCCTGACGGCTGGGTAGTGAAGCAGGAGTTTGTCTTGGTCGGCGCCGGCGATTTCCAACTTGGCATCCAGCTTCTCAAGATCGAGGGCCTTCTGCAAAGTCGGCTGCACTTCGGCAGCGATCCACTCGGGCAACCGGTCGCGAACAGCCTTGGTCCACTTGCCCGCTTGGCTGCGGCTTGCAGGCAGGAAATCTTCGCCGCCAGTGAGATCCGCGATGAGCTTTCGGATGTCGTAGGTGAGATCGAGGTCTTCGGAGAAGCGGTCGATGATCTTGTAGGCCTTCGACAGCGAAGTTCCGCCTTTGAAGGTGAGGTCGGCCGCAAACGCTGATTCGAACAGCGCACCAAGCGTCCAGACGACCCACACATCCTTCTCAAGCAGATGCGTGGGTCTGCCGGTGTTCTCGCGAGCCTGTTCGAGGACTTCGCCTTGGTCTTCCTTGCTTAGGGCGAAGTAGCGCTCAGGTTCAGCCACGAAGCGCTTCCTCGCCGATGGCGCGTGCCATCCAGGAGGGCAGGGCCGCGCGTGCGGAGGTCAACGTCCGCCACTCGGAAGGAGAAAGGGTGCGTCGCAGCGCAGCCAGGGACTCGTGCACGTGGCTGGGCCCCATCCATGCCAACGCCCGCACCGCCGCGCCGGCTTGGCCAGAACCCAGGGCGAGCATCCATCGTGGAGCATGTTTGACCGTGACTTCGGAGCGCCCCAGCTTGAGCTTTCGGGTGCGCCCCGAGGTCAGGTAGACCTCGCGGATGGGTACTTGCTGGGTCAGGCCCAGCGCATTCGCAGCATTGGCGCCATGGGGCGTTACCACTTCGCCGTTCTGCGCGGCTAGAGCGTGCACCACCTTTTCGGGAGCGGGTGCCCTGGTTCCGAAGCGGCTTGAGACCGGCATGACATAGGTGCCCCGCGCCACGCGCAGCAGCTTGCCTTCTCGGGTAAACCGAGAAAGCGCCTGATCGATGGCGGCGCGACTCCCCAAATGCAGGAATTCCTTGGGCGAAAGCACTCCTCCCTCGGGAAGGGCCTTGGCGTGCGACAGGATGGAAGCGGGAAGGGTGCTCATAGCGGCCTCGTATCAGAATTTTATCAGAGTTTCTGACATTTTGCCTTCAACTTGGACGGCCGGTCTCAAGGAGCCAGGTTTGACGAAACGTAAGAATCAGATGCGTAGTTGCGGCTGGACAGGCGATGGCCTGTTCGGGCTCTTCATGACGGAGCCGCGCCATGAAACGGTTGACCGAGTTGTAGGCGCCGTCAAAGCCGTCCTGGTCCACCAAGTCCTGTGTAGCACGTCTGCCGTGCCTCAATTCATCGGTCGCTCTGCTGCAGCCCCCCAGAATTCCAGAGTTTCCTCTTCGAGCGCGCGCATGGCTTCTGCAAGGGCATCGCCATCGGACTCGAACGGATCATCCCAAACGTGTGACGTGTTCTCGGCATCGACGACTTCGAGAATCCACTTCCCGTTTCCGTCACCATAGATCTGAATGCTGACAGACACCCCATGACGAGTGACCTGCTGGCTCAATGCAGATTCGATCGACTCTGGTTCGTAGCCATCGTCGTGCTCAGGCATCTGAGACGCGACCTCGGCTTGTCCGAATCGTAGGCCTCTTCGGAAGGGCTTGGCGCACATGGCATCCAGTCGCAGGCCGCGTGCTCGCTTGCATGATTGCGCGGCCTTGTTGATCAATTCGTCTGCGGTGATAGTCAGCTTCTGAAAATTGCGCAGCAGGTCCTTAAGTTCGTGCTGCGTTGCCGGTTTCGATTCGTTCTCAAGAAGGTCGGGGGGGCCGCTGAACATCGAGTACACCTCAGACAACGCCTGGACGGCATCGTGCGCTTTCTGGGGAAGCCGCATCTCTTCTTCAGATCCGAACAGACCGTCGATAAAGCCCTGGAGTTCCTGCGCACGGATCACGGCCAGGTGGTGCAAGGCCTGCCGCGTTGGCAGCACCTCGAAGCGAGTCAGGTAGAACGGGTCGCGTGAGCTCTGGTGATCGGCGAGCCGATTCCACAGACCCTGCACGAGCGTGCTGACAACTTCCTGCAGGTCTCGCTCCGAGTCGAACGTGGGCAGCTCTCCACCCCAGATTCGCGCTAGCGCGCCCAACGGGGAGGCGTTCAAGCGCGGACTGGCGATGTTTCCCATGAAGTGAGTTCGTACAACATGAAAAGGCGTTGGACACCGGTGGCGCTCCAGCAGTGCCCGAGCCGCGCTTTCAATGGCGGCACCGGCAAGTTTCGAGTGGCTCATAGAGATAGGCGTCGGCTTTGGTGCGCGTTCAGATCGATGGCGAGTGGTGAGATTTTATCGATGGCAGAAGAACGTGCGACCAAGCGGTACTTGCCTTGCGGAAGGAATGAGGTTCCCGTCGCGCATAGAGCGGTTCATTTGCGAGCTCGCGCGCAAGCATAGGGTGGGCTGTATTCGGCGCTCATGGACCAATGGGCCCGGACGGCAATGCGAGTAGGGTGGCGACGAGGCTTGTCCAGAACCTGTTCAAGATATGCTCGTCGAACTCAAACGAACACGTCAACTTTCCGCCGATGAAATGACGGCGTTGTTGCAACTCAAAGACTGAAAGGTCCACTGCCCATGGCTACGATGACCACCGCCGACGCATTGCGCCTGGCGATCAATGTCCTCAGAGATTGCGCTGAGTCGGGTCGCATGCCCTGCGGGATTGAGCTCGATGCGAACGCAATGGCTCTGCATGTGGAGGCGGCCGAGACGCTAAACGAAGCGCTCGAAGCTCTCCGTGGCCATGAATGACGCGTTCGCACAGACAACGCCGTGCCGCACCCTAGCAAAAAAAGTGAGGGGAGGAACGTGACGGACTGCGGATGAGCAACGAAGCTCAATGCCGCCGAACATTCGAGACCACAGTGCGCAGAGGCGGTTGACCGGAGAGCCGCTGGCCGCATATGGTTCCGTCGCAATAGCGCCAGGGAGAGGCGCCGATCGCGGCCAATGGCCGCGTGCTCAAGCCGCCAGGCTGTAGAACTGCTGTGCCGCTGGTGTGCGTGACCCATTGGGCCAGTTCAAGCACACGCACTATATAACTTAGTGATATAGTCCATCATGAGCAAGAAGCGCGTTTTCAAGACCAAGCACTTTGCCAAGTTCGCGTCAAAGGCAGGGTTGACGGACACCACACTATGTGAAGCGGTCAAAGAGATGGAGCAAGGATTGATTGATGCCGATCTGGGTGGAGGTGTCTTGAAAAAGCGAGTTGCTTTGCCTGGTAAGGGCAAGAGTGGCAGTACGCGCACGATCGTTGCGCACCGCAAGAAGTCGCACTGGTTTTTTGTGTATGGCTTCGAGAAGAATGACCGGGCCAACATAACAGACCGCGAAAGAGCGGCACTGCAAAAGATGGCGACCGACCTGTTCGCGTATTTCGACGCTGGCCTGGATGCCCTTGTGACTGGTAAGAATCTATTGGAGATTTGCAATGACTGCTAAAGCAAAGAAGGCGGCCAGCCCGTTGCTGGCTGCACTGCACGAAACCGCCACGGATCTGCACAAGGCAGGCTTCATGGATTTGAAGACCTTGCGCGAATACAACGCGCTGTGCCTGGACGACGAAGTATTTGAGGCGAAGGACATTGTCAAGCTTCGCTCCGAGTTGAAGATCAGCCAAGGTGTTCTCGCAGCCTTCGTGAATACAACCACTTCTTCAGTCGCGCAATGGGAAGCTGGCGACAAACGCCCTGGTGGCCCTGCTCGCCGTGTGCTCGGATTGCTGAAGCGCAAGGGCTTGGAAGCGTTTGCCTGAGCGGCCAGCAAGAGCCGGCTCCGACGGGTATGGGAAAAACCTGGTCCGCCTGACCGTCCATTTCATAGTCCGCCTTCGGCCCAAAAATGCCGTGCCTCTCACGACACGTCTAGGCGGATCAGGCTTTTTCCACTCCCGCTACCCACTGTGGCCGTACGCTCTTTAGGCCAGCGAGGATTTCTTTGCGTCTGCTCAATCTAGGCCGTGCTTGCGTCTCAGGTGTTCATCCAGGTCGGCAATACCCGTTTGATAGACGTCCCGCTTCCGTGGTGGGAAGTCGACATTGCTGTCGACTTCCCACCGACACGGGTCACGTCGGCACGCGTGACGGCCATCGGCCACTACCGGGCATCGGAGTGAGAAATGGTTCGCAACACAGTCAGATTCGCCTTGCGTGCGCCGCGCTGGCGCAGGGTGAGCTGATCTTGCAGGTAGGCGCTCTGCACTCGCAGCAGAATGCGATTCTTTCGGGCTGAGTCCTTGCGGACCTCGAAAAACACCGAGTGGCAGGCCGCTTTGCCGTCGCGATCGACCGCTTCGAAGGTCATGCAGTTCTGAGTGCCTACGCCCAGCACCAGGATGTGCCGCTGTTGAAGCTGATTGACCAGCGCCGGCAAAGGGTGCGAGACAGCCCAGGGTCGAGGACACGCCGCACAATGCCCTCCATAAACCATTCTTATCGTGGGCTACTTAAGCACTGGAGTAGGGCCATGCTAAGCAAAAATTCGAGCGTCAGCGAAGACGTCTGGGTCGCGGCCGACGCCGTGCTGCTCGTTGGCGAAAAACCCGCCATCGAGCGCGTGCGCCAGCACGCGGGCACTGGCTCGCCCAACACCGCGGGGCCGCTGTTAGAACAGTGGTTCAAGCACCTGGCGCGTCGCATCCAGGATCCGGGGGCTTTTGCGGCGCCCGTCGGCGTGCTCGACCCGGTGCTGCAGGCCGCGCAGCACTTCTGGGAGACGGCGCTGGCGCAGACGCGGGAGGATTTTGACGAGCGCCTGAAACAAGGCCTGGCGGATGCTGTGGCCAGCATGGAATCCGAGCAGGCGCGTGCTCAGATCGCGGACGCGGCAACATTGGAAGCGACTGCCGAGGCGACCCGTCTAAAAGCCGAGCTGACCGAGCAGGGCGCGTTGCTTCGCCAGGTTCATGAAGAGCTCGCGGCCGAACGCGCGCGGCTTGTTGAAATCCCCGCGGCCCTGGCGGTGGAGAAAGATCGGTTGCTCGAAGAACGTCAGCGCGCCGATGCCGCGGACCGACGCGTGGCCCTGGAGCTCGAGCTCGAGCGCGAGCGCACCGCCCGCACCAAGGCAGAGCGCCAGGTCGAGCGGCAGGTGGAAGCGCTTCAGAAAGCCGCCGATGCGGCGCGGGAGGCAGAGGCGATCGTGCAAAGAGAGGCGCGACAAAAGCTGGAGGCGGCACGTCAGCGCGAAGAGAGTTTGCAGACCCGCCTGACCTTGGCGCAGGCCGAACTGGTAACGCGAGAGCGGCTGGAAGCGCTGCGCGCCATGGATGACGCCAAGAGCGCGGAAAAAATGCGGAAATGAGCGCGGAAGTCAGCGCCGCTGCAGCCGAGGTCGCCGGGCTGCGCGCGTCTCTGGAGCGCTTGACGTCTCTGATCGACACGACAGGTGTGCGAGATCCGTCGCCGCGCAAGAGGTCCGCCAAACCGTCACCACGCGCAGGAAACTCGTCGTAGCGAATTCGATCGCGGATCGGTGCGGGCGTCAGAAAGCGTTTGTTTGAATGGCTTGACGGGGTGCGCAACGCTTGTTGAGAAAAGGCCGGCTGGATCTTGGTCACCGGCTTGGTCGCCGCCTCGTCGCCGATGCAGCCTAGCGCCCACGGGCGTTGATCACCAAGGCTTCCAGCTTCGATGCTGCCGCTCTGGCAGCTCGGCCAATGTGCGCATCGTCGGCAATGGCCGGGGCACGTCCTTCTGCGGCGTGCCCCGGCGGCGGCGCACTTCGCGTTCGAGTTCGTGCGCGATGCCGCGCGCATCCTTTTCTCCACGCAGGGCGCGCTGCCTCCATTCGCGGGCCTGGGCCATCAGTTCCTCGTCCTGTAGTTCTCGTATGTCCATCTTGGAAGCCATTGTGCCGGGAGACGCACCGCCTTCGAGCAGCTACTCGGCATGCGGGTTTCGGCCATAGCCGTTGGCAAGGCGTGATGCCATCTCGGGGAAAAGTACATCTAGCAACGCGTCATAGCGCTCGGGCCGTAGGTGCGTCTCATCGCCTGCGTTCACCTTTTCGATGACGCCTTGTCGCCAGGAGGAATAGCGCTCGACTTGCCTTGGGGAGAGCCGAGCGTCCAGACCGTAGGCCTTGACGGCAATGAGATACAGCGTGTGCCAGTGCTGGTAGCCGGGCGTGCTCTGCATGATGGCGTTGAGCACTTGGTAACCTGTACTGAACGCATAGCCGATGCCCCGATTGTGCTGGATCGACAGCAGCCGCGAAACGATACCGGCGCCACCCACCATCTCGTGGTCGGCACCTCCCGGACAGCCATGCGCAGCCAGGGCTTCTGCGGCCTCCATGATCCGCAGCCAGGATTCGCTGTCTTCCCCCAATGGCTCGGGTTCTGGGCCCGGCCCCCGATGTGCACGCCGGGCTTTGTTGATGCGGGTGTTTGTGTCGAGGAACTCCGTGGCGGCGGCCAGATAGATACTGGCCCACTCCGACGCCGGTGTCGCGAGCAAACGGGGGCGCCTCATATCGGCCAGGCGCTCCTGAAACCTTTGCGTGACTGGATGCTGGTCCAGTGTTGTTTCGAGGATCTGGTGGCGCCACTGCAAGGCAGGGTGATGCACCCAGCGCTTGCCGATGGTTTCGTTCACCACGAGGTGGCGCAGTCCTTCCCGGGTCACCCGGCCACCGAGCGAGCCGATGTCGATTTCCAGCGTCGGCATATTGAGTGCCTGGATGCGGCGCAGCTTCTCCTGATCGATGCCGTGGGTCACGGTGACCTCGATCAGCAAGGTCTGGGGCCAGCGCTGGCTGCTGTGGGTGTCCTCTATCAACTCTTCGAAGCCCTCGTCGAGCCAGATTTCCGTGCCCCCAAAGATGAATGGCCGGGGCTCGCGCAGGGTGCAGATGACATCGGGGACGATGCTGCCCTGGTGCCGTTCCAACTGAGTCTTTTGCAGCGGCAGCGTCGTGGATGCTGTCCACCACTCAGCTCGAAGCGTGTTGTCCTCCCATTCGCCGCTGAACTCGTCCGGGGCGTAGCGGATCACTTTGACCTCTAGGCTGGGCGTTGCAATTTGGGAGGCCTGTTCCAGGATCGCCTTGACTTCACTGTGCAACAGCGTCTCGCGGCGCCATTGCTGGGCAACAGATGGCTCCAGGTCCGGGGGCAGGTGCTGATGGAATTGTGTCTCGTCTGCAGCTTCCCAGGCATCCATGGCCTCGCGCGCGGCCTGCTGGGCCTGCGCGCTCGCAGCCGCTCGCAAAGCCTGGTCGTCCCAGTGCGCGCACCAGCGGATATCGGGAAGTAGGCGCAGGCGTCCTCGGATCTCGTCCGGCGACATCATCGCAATGGCGGGATCGGAGAGGAACAGCGTGACGATGGCCCGCCGTTGACCATCGCTGCCGGCATCGCGCTGCCCCGTTAGGTCGACCAGGAATTCGCGGCCATCATCCAGCGTCAACAGCGCAGTCGCATAGTCGTGGAGCACCGCGCGGGTGATGGAGACGCGCTCTCCGGGTTTCTCCGCCCAGCCTTCATACCCCTGGCCACTGAAGCCGATGGCGTTGGCCGACATCCGGCGCCTGGGCAGATCGATGAAGCCCCGTTCCTGCAGATGCCGGATCGCGGCCAGCCGCGCGGCAACGAGGGTGCAGTCATCTTTCTGAACGCCCTTGGGATGGCGGAAGTGCGCTGTGGGGTTTCTCCGCAGGGGTTGCCCTGCCAACACCGGCGTCAGCGACAGGTCGCAGGCCGGGCATTGGCATTCAGCGCTTCCGTCGATGACCTCAGCGTCGTGGATGTAGCGCGGTTCGCAGGTGCGCGAGTCGCGCGCCCATGTCAGCGGAACGGTGTCGGCGTGGGGCGTGGGACGCGCCGGTGCGGTTTCGGTGTCCACCCGCCAGATGCTCGCGTCGTGTGCCATTGCCGCCCTTTCCTTGCTGAAGCACTACTTGGAACCTTCGCGCTCGCGTTGACGCAGACGCTTCACGTAGGGGCCGTCCACCATGCTATCCGCGTCCAGATCCAGCGCGCAGTTCACCAGGATGGCGAACGTGCTGTCGCTGATCTGCAGCCCATGGGGTAGGTGGCCGAAATTCTGTGCGCTGTTCTCTTCGATGCTTGCGAAGAGGGCCTTGAAGAAATCTGCCAGAGAAGCCCGCGAGGCGGCCGTTGCTGCCGCCGTCAAAGGATCGGAGACCTGTGCAACCGCCGTCGCGGCATCGCGAGCCAGTTCACGGGCGAAGTCGCTCAATGTCGGCCAGTACTTGAGATCGAACTGTCCTTGCAGATTTTCGAGATGCTCCTGCACATAGTGTTTGAATCCGTAGTTCTGCTGGGAGGACGCCTGGATCACACCGCAGACGTGGTAATGCGTATCCGTCCGGAAGCCGGACGTGTTGCCGAGATCCGAGCGCTGCTGAAGCAGTTCAGCCAATTCGGCCGCTTGCCTGGCAATCTGGTGGTTCACCTTGGTAAGTTCGCTCCGCGCATTGCGCGCCTCCGTGATCTTCTCGGGATTCCAAAGTGCCGCTGCAGTCAGAACCAGTCCCAGAAATGTCTTGAGGGCGTGCGGATGCTGATGCAGCTTGCTATGCAGCTCCTCATAGACCGGAGTCATTTCAAGGCCTCTTGCGAGAAGCCGATCCGCTACCGCGCTTTCGCTGGGCAGGATGTGGCGCTCGGCGTTGTACCGCTTCTCCTCCATAAGGAGCTCTTCACAGGCGTTCTTGGGGGAGGTGGGGGAGCGCAATGTCATAGATGGTCTCGGCTGATGGCATGCTCGCAGCATATTGAAGCACTCGGGTTCTGTCGGTACCTGAAACGCAGTTGCGAAGTCCTGCTCCAGGTACGTTGACACTCCAGGGCGTCATCCGCGTCGGCCTGGACCGCTCGCGCGCCGATCCCGCCGAATTTATCCCGTTGCAGGCCGCGCCTTAGCTGGCCGTTTGCAGCGCTCTCCGGTGACGATCTCGTACGGGTCGGCCCGGGATCGACCGCACGGAGGCAGGCTGGATAACCCGGCCCGCTGGTCGCAGCCCCGCCTCCAGGTCGGCCATCTCGTCCGAGTCGAAGTATTCGCGGGGATTCTTGACCTGCACGATGCGGCGCAGCGTCAGGGTGAGTTTGACAGCTGTAGGCATGGCGCCTCCAGTGTGGACGAAGCCAGACACCCAGAGAGTGATCCGCGTTCAAGGGCGCGTCCGCTTGCCCTCCTGCCGAGGGATAATCGGTGCCCCGTGCGCGCAAGCGAGCGGGCGACAGGACAGCTGTCATGGAACGGCTTCGATGTAGGCGAGCGTTTCCAGCGCGAGGCGCGCCCCGGCACGAAACAGAGAACCAGGGAGATTGGATGAGGATTGCACGCCTTGTGAAGGCCCACGGCTATCGCATCTTTCGGGACTTCAGCTGGCCCGCGACGGGCCTTCACGACTTCAGCCGCTACAACGTCATCTACGGATGGAACGGCGCGGGCAAGACTTCCCTGTCCACCATTTTCCGGCACCTCCAGCGCAAGCAGCCGCTCTCCGATGGCCAGGTTCAGGTGCTCGTCGACCAGGCGGTCGTCAACGGTGCTGACTTCGGCACCACGCCACTACCCGCCTTGCGTGTCTTCAACCGGGATACCGTCGACCGCAGCGTCTTCGAGTCGGGCGGCCAGCAACTCCCGCCCGTGTTCTTCCTCGGGGAGGACAGCGTCGAGAAGCAAAAGCAGATCGAAGAGCTCACGATCCACCTGAACGCGGCGCTGGAGAAAGCGGTCAAGCATCGTGGGGACGAGGCCACCGCCAGCACGGCTTACGAGTCGTTCTGCTCCGAAGAAGCCAAGGGCATCAAGAACCTGCTGACAGTCGCCGGCGGTGGCCCGTACAACAACTACAACGCTGCCAACTTCAAGGCGGACATTGCTAACCTCGCTCAGACCACCCCCGCGCCAACCAAACTGTCGGAGGCGGACCGCAAGAAGTACCTCGCCGCGAGGAACAGTGCGATCATGGATCCCGTCGATGCGCCATCGATAGGTTTTCCCGACGTTGTCGACCTGACCAACAAGACACGAGCGGCCCTCGGGCGCTCCGTCGTGTCCAAAGTGGTAGATCGGCTGGCGGCCAACCCTGCACTTGCCACGTGGGTGGACTCGGGCCTCGCCATGCACATCGGGGACAACGCGACCGACGCCTGCGAGTTCTGCGGCGGCCCATTGAAGCCCGAGCGCGTCCAGCAGTTGGAAGACCACTTCAACGACGAGTTCAAGCGGTTCCAGTCGGACCTAAGCCGGTTGATCGCCGAGGTCCAAAAGGCCCAGGCGTTTCAGAAGACGCTGGAGATTCCGCCCAAGGAGGCGCTGTACGGCAACTTGCGCACCGCCTACGAGGAGGCGCTCAAGTCCCTCAACAGCCAGGCGAGCATGATGTGGTCGGCGCTGGATGTCTTGCTGCGAGCCCTGCACGCCAAACGGGATGAGCCGTTCAAGAGCATGGAGCTGATGCCGTTCATCAGCGGCCACAGGCCCGATGACGCGCCGGCCAGCGGGTGGGAAACGCTCTTCCACGGCCTGTACACCGGCATGGCGGTCGTCGGCGCTGCGCTCGGGCAGACCGCGTTCGTGAGGCTCAGCGAGCTGATCACCGAGCACAACCGGCAGACCTCGAGCTTCGAAACCACCGTCGCCAACGCGAGAAAGGCGCTGGCCCGCGATGAGTTGCTCCGCGCCCTGCCCGACTGGAAGGTGAAAGCCGCCGCGGTGGACACCGCGACTGCCGATCAGAAGACAGCGACGGACACCGCCAAGGAACTCAAAAGGCAGATAGCCGCGCTTGAGCAACAGGTGCGCCAGCACCGGCGCCCCGCCGAGGAGCTGAACAAGGAACTGGCCTCGTACCTCGGACGCGACGAGCTGCGGTTCGATGTCGAGCAGAACGGCTACAAGATCATGCGCGGCGACCAGCCCGCCCTGCACTTGAGCGACGGCGAGCGCACGTCCATCGCATTCCTGTACTTCTTGAAGTCACTAAAGGCCACCGACTTCGATCTGGAGAGCGGAATCGTCGTCATCGATGACCCGGTTTCCAGTCTCGACGCGAACTCTCTTTTCAGCGCGTTCGGCTACATGAAGGCCCGAACAGCGGCGGCGGGCCAGCTGTTCGTGCTGACTCACAACTTCACGTTTTTCCGTCAGGTCCGGCTCTGGTTCGACAAGCTGCCGCAGCAGAACAAGAAGGATGCCGCGCTCCACCCCGCGCGGTTCTACATGCTGTCCACGGAGGTCAAGGGCGGCATGCGCGGCGCGAGGCTCTCCGAGCTGGATCCGCTGCTGAGGGGCTACGAGTCGGAGTACCACTACCTGTTCAAGCGCCTCCAGGAAGAGTCCAAGAAGGAAGACGCACCGACGCTGGAGGCGTACTACGCACTGCCGAACATGGCCCGGCGCCTGCTTGAGGCGTTCCTCGCTTTCCGGGTGCCTCACCAGACCGGCGACCTCTACAAGCAGCTCGACACCATCGACCACGACAACGCCGCCAAGACGCGCATCCTGCGGTTCTTGCACGCCTTCTCGCACCTGGACCAGGTCGCGGATCCGGAGCACAACCCGTCGATGCTAGTCGAGACGCCGTCGGTGCTCAGGGATCTTTTTGCCCTGATCGAACACACTGACGCGGCTCACTTCAAGAGCATGAACGACCTCGTCGCCAGCGCATGAGGCGCCCACAGTGGTCGGAGGCGCCCAAGGGATAATCAGGGTTCCGAACGACCCAAGTGAGCGGATGACCGACCAGCAGACTCGGAACAACCACTACGTCCCGCAGTGGTACCAACGCGGCTTCCTCGCCCCGGGCCAGTCTCGTCTTTTCCACCTCAACCTCGATCCTGACCGCAAGACGCTGCTTGATGGCCGGCAGGTTCCGCGCAAGGCGCTCCACGAATGGGGCCCTGTGAATTGCTTCGTGGAGTACGACCTCTACACCACGCACTTCGGCTCGATCGTTAACGACGACATCGAGAAGCACCTGTTTGGCGCCATCGACGACCAGGGTGCCAAGGCGGTGCTCGCCTTCGCGAAGGGCGATCACGCCGACGTCCACGACTCGTTCGAGGACTTCTTCGAGCACATGGCTGCGCAGAAGCTACGCACGCCCAAGGGGCTGGACTGGATCCGCTCGTGTTACGGCAATCTGGACCAGATCGACCTGATGGTGGAAATGCAGGCCCTGCGGACCATGCACTGCACGATGTGGGCCGAGGGCGTGCGGGAGGTCGTCTCGGCGGCTGACTCGGACGTGAAGTTCATCGTGACGGACCATCCGGTGACGGTTTACAACCCGCAGATCGAACCCACCGCGCCGGACTGCGCGTATCCGTTAGACCCGATGGTAGCGTCACTGGGCACGCAGACAGTGTTCGTGCTCGACGCCAACACCTGCCTGATCCTCACGCACCTCGAATACGCCAAGTTGCCCGACCGGAAAGATCTGACGCGCATTCGCACGAACGCCCGGCACCAAGGCATGGGCATGGTACGCACGGACGCCTTCTTCCGCGACCGTCGCCTGACCCGCGACGAAGTGATCGCGATCAACTACCTGCTCAAGGCGCGTGCCAAGCGCTGCATTGCGGCCGCCAACAAGGAGTGGCTCTACCCGGAGCGGCACTACCGCGGAACCTGGGCCCAGATTGCCCAGGTACTGCTCCCGAAGTCCGACCTCTGGCAGTTCGGCGGCGAGATCTACGTCGGCTATAAGGACGGCAGCTCTGGGTACTGGGACGAGCACGGCCGCACATCCAAAGCCCACGAGTTCCTGACCCGCGAGTCGCCACGCAAAAACGTCGCCGCCAACGCCTTCTGCGGCTGCGGCAGCGCGTACACCTTCAAGGACTGCTGCCAGCGGCTGTCCAGCACCGAACGCCCGCCATGGGATGTCTACGGCCTGCGTGAGCGCAACCTGAGGTTCTGCAGGGTCATCATGGGCATCCTTGGCCTGCATGAGGGCGCGACCTGGGATGACGTGCGCCGCACCCTGAGCGACGAGCAGGTGCAGCGCATCAACGGCGCCTTCTCGGCGCTCTGGCCTGACGACACCGACCTGGCCGCGCTGCTGCCGCGTCCCCAGCCCAAGAAGCTGCGCTCGGTCTTCCTCGGTCTGGCCGATCCGCGCACGGTCGAGGCGGCGGTGGTGGGCTGGCTGCCGTATATCGACGAGATCGTGCTCGTGAACCCGTTCTTTGTGGCGCGGAATTTGAAGCCCGAGTTCAGCCCCATCGACTCGCCCGCCGGCCACAAAATGCAGACGCTCAAGAACGTCCTGCTTCTGTTCAAGCTGGAGCCATACATCCGTGCCGGCCTCGTTCATTTCGTGCCCGATCCCGGCGAGGTATGCGCCCCTCTCGGTCAGCACGTTAGGCAAGTGTTGACCCGCCGAACCGCCGGGTGGAAGCCGCCCAAGGGCGGCCTGCACGAACGGCTCAAGCTCGCCGAGGATGAGGGCCGCCGCATGATCCGGATGCTGCCGGAGGACTCCCTGCGCCGCCACATTGCCAAGCACGCCCCTGACGCTGGAGACGCGATGTTGGATCAGATGGTCGCGTACTTCCGGCGCCAGGCCGAGGCCGACCCATACCAACTTCTGCAGCCGCTGCCCGTGGGAGAAGACGGTGCGCAGCACCAGATCTACAAGGGCCTGAACCTGGAGTCCGCGCTCTACCTGGCCACTTTGACCGGATCGGTGATCCACGTCGATACCGACGCTCACTGGGAACAGCTGCTGATGGATGCACAGCCTGCGGGCGCGGCGTCACAGCACGTCTGGGCGCCTGTTCGACAGGCCCTGGCCGCGATCACCTTCCCGGTGGACCTGAATCCGGTCCGCGTGGCTGAGCGGTTGACCAAGGGAGAGCTGCCGCCCATCAATGCGCTGCTGCGACGCCTAGCCGATTCGGTCGCGTCTCCGGGAAAAGGCGCCACACCGCAAGCCCTGGCCACGCAGCTGCGCCAGGTCCGCGGCAAGGCTGAGCGCAAGGATCCCGCTATCGACGACAACAACCTGCTCACAGCGCGGTTGGAGCTACATGTGCCGCCGGCGGGCTTCTTCCGCCACGAAGTACAGCGGCTGCTGGTGATGTTCGCGGGCGCAACCCGGCCTCGTTCGGTGCCGTATGCGTTGCGCCTGGTGTTCGATGAAGCCGACGAAGCAGACGCTCCGAAGCCGGCCAGTGGCACGGCCAGGGCATTGACAGACTCTTCGGCGGCTGAGAACGGGTCGAGCTCGCCCTGGCCGTGAACGACCTGCTGCAGATCCGACAGGATCGCCCACGCCTTGGCGCTTCAGCGTGAGCCAATCTATGAACTGCAGGTGTTAGGCATCCAGTCCAAGCAACCCTATGCCTGGAACTGGCACGTTGCTGTTCACCGCCTCGCTGGCCCGAAAGGCGGATGCGCAGCGGTAGCCTTCCCTCAGCATCGGCCGGTGTGCCCATGCTGAATTGCATCAAGACTCGCAGAATTCAACGCGTAGTGAAAGCAAGGGACTACCGTTCGCGTTTTCACTGGGTGTTGCACCGGCTTCTCTCTAAGCTTTGATTTTCGATCCGCGAATTCCCCTGTCGCTAATCACCGGTGTGCCCCTACGACGGCCTGAGTGATGACCGAAACACCTCGACATCAGCAACGAACGCCGCAGAGCCGTCGACGAGATTCACCTGACCAGGTCCTGGCTCGTTTCGTCGACCGATGTTGTCTGGGTTCGGCAGCATTCCGTCGACCAATAGGCTCAGCAGACGCGACTCGCGCAACTGAGCGTGGTAGTCCGACACAGGCTTCCCGCCTGCCCCCGCTTTCCAGCAATCAATAGCGGCGCCGGCCACTAGGTCGGCGAGCTGGAGCCGCCGGCTAAGTGCAGCGTCTCCGAACTCGAGCGTCGATACACGCAACGGCAGTTCAACTTGACGCTGGCCGTACCCGATCATGCGCGGTGGCAATGGGGTCATCATCGTGCGCAAGAACGACTCGCTCTTCTTCAACGGCTTGGAGCGGTCGTGGGTAACGCGCAGCATTCCGTCGTGTTGTTCCATCCACTTATGCATGAGTGCGATGAACGTGTCGACCGCCGGGTCGAAGACAACCATGCCATCGAACACGCCGAGGAATTCACCGAGACGGCCATGAGCAAGCAGCAGGCCCGTGGCCAGATCTCGCTCGCGTGGAGGAGTTCGCTTGGCAGCAGCCAGAAGTACCTTGTCGAACTCGGCGTAAGCTGCAGCATTGCGCTGCCGCATGGCCAACACGAAGGCACTTAGAACCCGGTCCCAGTAGCCCGGGAAGATAGTGGGACCAGCAAAGTACCACACGTTGACCAGTCCGACGTGGGCGTCGCCGGCATAGAGATCGTGCCCGGCCTCGTGTAGCGGCGGTTCGATGAGTTTGTCGACCAAAATGCGTGATGGCGTAGAACCTCTTGTCCACCAACATTAACTTGGTGCTTTCCGGGCTGAAGTGATTCGACCCGAAAAGGTCCAACAGAGCCCGTTGGCCTCGAGCGGTACCTTTGAGGCGCGTGTACTTCGCTTCCCGCTGCCTTTGTACGAGGAGCGGGCAAACCAACTCCCGGCAGGTGGACTCGGCCAGGGACGTCGACGAGAGCGCAAACAGCGGCTGGTCGCTGTTCAAGAGATCGACGCCTGTGTTCCCCGATTCGTCGCAGTAGATGTCCATTCGCTAGCTCCGCGAGTTCAACGCTGAGTGAGAAAGTTCATAACTCAATTAGGTCCAGCAGCATCCCGCGCGAAGGGACTCGCGCACGGACATGGGTGTGGCTGTTCAAGATTCGATGTTTCACGAGAAAGTCCAGTGATAGGGTCTCGCGGGTCGGCGACAACGATTGGCATTCGGCGGCGACAACGTCCGGGGGCGGTTTGTCTCCCGTGGGTGGCGACACTTTGGCCGCATTCGCGACGGGATTGATGGATTCGATCGCGCCCGCCACAGTATTTGTCTCGGAGGGCTATGGGCGTCTCGTCGACGTGACATCGGGTGCGTCAGGCAACTCCACTCGCCACGCAGCAGGCGCCATGCTCGTTTCAAAGTGCCGCGCTGGGTCGCAGAACTCCAAGACCGAGGCGCCGGTTTCGGCAAGCTCCACCCGGTAAAGCCACGCGCGTTCACCGAGACTTGCGAGGGTTTGCCGTTCGTTCTCCGTCATGAAGAAGTGCTTCGCTCCGCTGGTTGTGGCCTTAACCTCAATAAACCGCTCGTGGCCTGGCCACTTGGATTCGATGTCGTAGCCGGCCCCAACGTCATCCGAAGAGATTCGCACTGCGTAGGTCTCGGGGTCCGGGCAAGGAGGCATAAGGGCGGCCAACCGGGCTCTCTCCCATGCCAGCGCTGCCAATTCACCATTCCTCCCGGTTTCGCTGTTGCGCTCCTGCTGACGCCGTAGCGCCTCCTCGTCGATCGTTCGCCGCTCGGACGTTGCCGACCCTGCGCTAGGTGCGGGCGCGGCGGTCACGTGCTGCGGATGACCCAGAGCGAGTTCAAAGATTGCACGGTATTTTCCTGGTAAGGGATTGACACGCAGCAGGATGTTGTTTGGCGCGGGTCGGAGGTAGGGCGCGTGATGAACGATTGACGAAGGAGCCTCGCCTTTGCCACTCGGAAAGGTCTCACCGATTGGCGTGATCGCTTCGATCTTGTCTGCAATGCTGTCCCCGGTCGGCGACGTCGCTCGGACATAGACCGCCGGCAAACCCTTGTTCATCCGAATGGCTGCTTGCGTGCGATTGGGCAGGGTGTAGATGCGCACGGGCGTGTCGCCTTGCTGACGGCCTTCCTGGCGAGACTCCCAGGTCAAAACGGCACCGTATGCATTCTTGAGCCATTCGGCGGCTGCGACTGCGTCGCGCGAAGAGAGCGGAAGTGGGCGCTCAGGAATCGCATCGATGGGCGGTGTGGGTGGCGTGTGAATTCCTCCAGGAACACTGTATGGCTTGAACGGGAAGCCGGTTCGACGAAGACGGGTTTCTGCTACTTCAAGCAGCTGAGGGTCGAAGAAAGCACGCCAATGGGTCTGCGTGACAAGCGCTTCAACGGTAAGGTCGGGCCGGCCTCGCATTACGAGCTGGCTATATCCCTCGGATACCCGAGGTGCAGCCAAAAGCCGTTTGACGGTCTCGAATCCCCCGTCGCGATCGAGCATCCGGTGGAATTTCGTTGCCGGATACTTGACCGAATCCATGCCTTCGCGAGCCTTGGCTCGCAGGAATTCCGTGAAGTCTTCGTCCTGCTGCAGGTCCATGTTCAATGCGGTGAGTCGAGGACGTCGATCCTAGCGCAACGCCCGAAGGGGAGCGGACTGGGCATCCATGCAGAACATCGTCGCCGTCCAAACAATGAATCGAGGCAGCGCTTGGTTCGGTTCAGCGCTTGCTGCTTGCTTGGCGGGGAAATAACCGAAACTTCCTCCCGCAGGCCACCGTCGCCCTCAAGCAATAGAGTCTGGCGCTCAAAGCCGTTGAACCTTCCAATCAGAATCTCGTTCACTGAAACGCCCGGCCATAGGTAAGCCTGACGCTACTATCATTGGCCGTTCAGGTGCCGGCGCTCGTTCGAAGATCGGACCTGGGAGGAGCCCCTTTGCCCAAGAACTATTCCGGCTTGATCTCCGTGCTGACCGCGGCGCAGCTCGAGGAGTTTGTCGACGACTGGCTGGCGCAGCGTTACAAGGACTACCACTCGCACGACCGTTGGAGTGGCACAGGCGACCGGGGGCGCGATGTCACCGGCTACGTCACCGACCGCAGGATGGACGGGCTGTGGGACAACTACCAGTGCAAGCAGCTCAGCACGAAGCTGTCGGAAAAGGCGCTGTTCGTTGAACTGGGCAAGATATTCATGCACTCGGCCGCGGGAGCCTACTCGCTGCCAAGGGCGTATACCTTCGTGGCGCCGCTGGGCGTGGTGCGCAGGGTACGCGAATTCGTGGCGCACCCCGACAAGCTCAAGCAGGCGTTCCTGGATCGCTGGGACACATGCATCGCTGGTGACCTGGTGGAGAACGTGACGGTGAAGCTGTCGCCGGAGATCGAGGCCAAGATCCAAGCGTTCGACTTTGCGCAGGTCCACTGGCTTGACGCCAGGCTGTTGGCCAATGACCCGGCATGCATGCCAGCTTTGGTCAAGTGGTTCGATGCTGATCCGGGCCAGAGCCCGAGGGGCGTTGTGCCCGCTGCGATCCAGGCCGATGAGTCGGCATACCTGAGTCAACTGCTGCACGTCTATGAGGAGCGGGGGCCGGGGACCTACCCCGATCCAGAGGCGGCGCTGGCGTGCCCGACGCACGGAGAGCACCTGAAGATCCAGCGGATGCGCTTTTTCGATGCCACGGCGTTCAACCGCTTTTATCGAGATTCGACGCCGGAAGAATTCGTTAGGACGTTCCGTCATGAAGTCCACAACGGCGTTGTCGATGTGCACCAGGACGATCACCCCAGCAAGTTCGCCCGCCTGACCAAGGTTATGCAGCAGGCTGCGCTGCTGCAGACATCGGGCGTGTTGGGCCGGCACGCGGGGCCACACGTGAAGCAGGGCACATGCCACTTGCTTGCAAACGAGGGGAAGATGCCATGGGATCGGTAGAAACAACTGCACCTAGTGCGCATCCCTTCAACAGCGCGCTGGAGACGGGTATTCGCGCCCTGGTCCTGCTGGAAGCCTTCCACCCGCGGCGATTTGACCTGTTGGAGATGACTTGGCTGGATCATCTGGTGGTGCACACCGGAGACTTGGACGATGCCGAGGCACCGGGCAGCCTGCACCCGGACTTGCCAAACCGCACCGCCGAACTGGTGGTCCGACGTCCACTGGTGGAGAAAAGCCTTCGCATGATGATGCAGTTGCACCTCGTAGAAGTCTTCGAGACTGAAGACGGCATCACCTTTGGTGCAAGCGACAATTCGCCGATTTACCTCGACCTGCTACAGGCCCCGTATACCGTCGCTCTCAAGGATCGGGCCCTGTGGATAGCCGAGCGTTTTGCCGATCTGTCGGCTGCGGACATGCGCGCACAGATGGAACAGCGTATCGGCCGGTGGACCGCTGACTTCCGTGCTGATGAGGCGTTCACGGGGCCGCGGTCATGAAGGGCATTCGGCTGCGCCATCTGGCCTTCACCGGGCCCAACATCGAGCCTGCCAAGCTCAATTTCGTCGACGGTCTGAACATCGTCTATGGAGCTTCGAACACGGGCAAGTCGTTCGCATCCGAGGCTGTGCTGTTCATGCTCGGTGCTGTGAAAGAGCTGCCGACGAACGATGAAATCAAGCCGTACGATGCGGTTTGGCTGGGCGTGACCCTGGGTGAAGACGGTGACTTCACGCTCTATCGCCCGACTGCGGGCGGAAACCTCAAGCTATTCCCCGGCCTCATCAGCTCCCACCCGACGGGCAAGGGCGAAGTGCTGAAGTGGAGGCACAAGGAGAAGGCAGCCGATACCGCCTCCTACCGCATTCTGGATGCCTTGGGCCTGCATGACCGGTGGATTGTGCGCAACGCCGGAAGCGGTGAAAAGGAGCAGCTGTCGATCCGGATCCTTGCGAAGTATGCCGTGGTCGGGGAAGAGGACATCATGTCCAAGCGCAGCCCTGTCCTGCTGTCGGGCAACCACCCTGATCGCACGCTCGAGCAGAATCTGTTCAAGCTGCTGCTCACTGGTCAGGATGACGCGGCCGTTGTGAAGATCCCGACCGAGACCGAGCGGGTCGCCGCAAAGGCCGGCAAGCTGGAGCTGATCGACGACATGCTGGCCCAGCTCGACAAGCAGCTGGGAGTTGAGTCGCGAGACCGCGCCGAGGCTGAACGGCAACTTTCCGCACTGCAAGCCACCGGCGCCACCACGACGGCCGAGTTGCAGGCTGTTCAGACCGCATTGGACCAATGCGCGGCCGAGCGGCGTGAGGCGTTGGACCATCGTCAGTCCTTGTCCATGCGCGCTGCCGAGCTCGACGTCACCCTGGAACGCTTTACCAAGCTGCAGGCGGTCTACAGTTCAGACCTTGACCGGCTGCATTCCATCGAGGAAGGCGGCAGCCTGCTCGCGGCCATGGCAGAACGCGATTGCCCGGTGTGCGGTGCGCCACATGGCGCTCAGAAGCACCAGCACGCAGCCAAAGAGATCTACATGGCGCATACCGCCGCCGCTGCCGAGGCGCGCAAGATTGAACGCGAGCAGCGCGAGCTGTCCCATGTGATCGACTCGCTTAGGTCGGAAGCGTTGGGCCTGGCGGCGTCCATCTCGTCGCTGGATGATGACATCGAGGAGTTCGATCGGAACGCGTTCGGCCTGCGCCCGACAGAGATAGCGCTACGCGTGAACTTCGAGGTCTTTAACGCGCAGCGCGCCGAGCTGGGGAAGGTAATCGAACTCCACCTGCGACATGAAACGTTGATCAGTCGTCGCGCAGCCATCGAAGCTACGTCCACCAAGAGCGAACGCGGCTCGCTCCCCGTGGGTCCTGATTCCTCTACTGTCTTCGGATTTGGCGAGACAATCAAGGCGGTACTTATCGCATGGGGATTCCCTGACGCGGACAAGGTGCAGTTCGATACCAAGATCAACGATATCACCGTAGCGGGTAAGGCAAGGGGCGCCAACGGCAAAGGTGTGCGCGCCGTGCTGCACGCGGCCTTCAATGTCGCCATAGCGATTCACTGCATTGACAAGGGCTTGCCGCACCCCGGCTTCATCGTGCTCGATACCCCGCTGCTGACTTATCGCGAGCCGCTCAGATCGCGACATGGCGAGCTGTCGGAGGATGAGAAGGCGTTGAAGTCATCAAGCTTGGCCGAGAAGTTCTACAGACATCTCGCCAGCCTCGAGGGTAAGCTGCAGGTCATCGTGCTCGAGAACGCTGACCCGCCGGCCGAGATCGAGGACCTCGCGTTCATAGAGGTGTTCACTGGCGTGCCGGGAGACGGTCGACACGGGCTTCTGGCAGCACTTGACCTTTGACGATCAACGCGGGCGTTTCAGCAACCCTATCTAAGCTAGCTGCGCCGTTTGGCGTGAACAGAAGTGCGCGGCGCCTAAGCGAATCCAGTAGATCCGAAGATCATGCCCAAAACATGTCTTCTCTGGGGCGATTTTTAGCCTGGCATGGTGCTCAAAGGCGGCCAAGCAAGTTGGCGCCCCGAGCGCCACGAGCGTGAGTGGCTGGTTCCGATGCAAAGCCGAGGTAGAAGGAAAAACAGCCCGTACTCGGTGTTCTTCGCGGACGGGTGGCTTCCGAAACGAGCTTTCAGTATCCTACGATTTACCTTCTGTGAAGGTGACGTAACACTACTCCTTGCGCCCATTACCCTCGCCACGGTGCTGCCTGTGAAAGGTTCATTGGGGCATGCCCTGATAGTCTTTGCGCGGCCTATTGCGAAATGACCTCCTCTCGGGCGTCACGGTGACTCTTTCTTGGCGCGGGGTGCGGAAAGCACACCTCGACCTGCGCAGGGACCCTGGGCTTCGTGCCAGTTTTCACAGAGTGATCCATTGGCCAGAGGTGTCCCTCCGAATCTGAGGTAGGGTGCAGACCATGATTCAGACTGTGTTTTTCATTGTGTCTACTGTCCTGGTTTCGTCCGTTAATGCTGCAGAGCTCTACCATTGCCGAGCCTACAGTGGCGGCTCATTTTGGGCGAGCGCTCACTGCAACAAGCACCAAGGCTTGGTGGATCGCATCGTCACGGTGCCGGATGGTATGCCTTTCGATCAACAGGTGGAGCTGGGGCGACAGAAACTGAATCAGCGGCCTCGAACGGTGGAGAACAACGCCGTTGTCATCCAGCAGGGTGCGGGCCCCAATCGCAGACAAGCGTGTGATGGATTCTTGGCGCGCGTTGCGCATCTTGATGCGCTTGCTCGACAGCCGCAGAGTCCGCAGATGCAAGACTGGATTCGCGGGGAGCGCAAGAAGGTTCGAGACCAACAGTTTCGCGCGCAGTGTTGAGTTTTCCACGCGTGCGCTTAGGGAAGAACCACGCTGTCTTGCGCACCCGTTTGAAGAGCGCCCGCCGCACTTGGCCCTGAAGTTGTGGCCTTTGAGCATGCCGCTGGTGCGTAAGATTGAGCCGGGGTTGGGGGAAGTGCGCAGCGAGAATGCCGACGGCATTGCGCGCGTGTTCTTCAACGTGAGGGGCGGTACTTGGCGACGTTCATGGGCGAATTCCAGGAACGCCAGCTGTGGGGCGGCGCGACCGGTGTGCTGCCGGGGCTCGATGGCCAGGTTTGGGAAGATAGGGTGGTTGGCGAGTACCTATGCAGACTTCGGATGTACCGCGAGTTTGAACAGTGCTGCGGCTATCAGATCGATACAGCGCCGGAAGAGGTGGTGTGGACATCTCTGTCAAATTATGGCATTGACTCCATATGGTCTTAAATCCATAATTGTCAATGTGACTTGGACCGTTCTCTTTCATGACGCGTTTGACGCTGAATTCGGCGATCTGAAAGTGGACTTGCAGGACGAACTGTTGGCGCACGCCCGGTTGCTGGCTAAATTTGGTCCGAACCTAGGGCGTCCCACCGTAGATGCGCTGAAGGGCTCGCGGCACTCCAACATGAAGGAGCTGCGCTTTTCGTGGAATGGTCAAGTCTGGCGAATAGCGTTTGCCTTTGATCCTCAGCGACAAGCCATCTTGCTGGTTGGCGGTGACAAAGGCGGCGCGGATCAACGCAGGTTTTACAAACGCCTGATCCAGATCGCCGACGAGCGCTACGACGAACACGTGGGCAGTCTGGCCCAGCAGAGCAAGGAGAACCTTCATGGCAAGAAAACTCGATGACGTTATGGCCGCGCTGCCCAAAGCCCGTCAGCAGCGGGTGGAGGCACGCGCCATGGAATTGGCGACCCTCAAAGACCTGCGACAAGCGGCGCAGCAAACGCAGGAGCAACTCGCTGCCACGCTGGGTGTGCGTCAGGACACCATTTCCCGCCTGGAAAAGCGCAGCGACATGCTGCTGTCGACACTGCGCCACTACGTCGAAAGCATGGGCGGCAAGCTCGAACTGGTGGCTCAGTTCCCGAACCGCCCCCCGGTGGTGATCGAGCATCTGGGTGTGGATGGGGCCTCTGATCACAAGCCTGCGGGCGCAGGGCGCAAGGGCAGGGCGACGGTTTGAACGCTTCCTGCCATGCGCAAGGACGCGAGGCTGCGCTAGGTGTCGCGAGGGGTGATGCGAGCCCCTCTGATCGTCGCACCCAACAGGGCTGGATTTACGACCTGGGAATGCGCGAACGCGCGTTGAACCGGTTGTGCACATCGCTGAGTGGCCTGGGTTTTGGGCGCTGGCCCTCCCAGCTGCACATGATCGAGGTGCTGCGAGAACGCTGTGGTGAGGCGAGCGTCCAGCGTGACATCTGATGTGAACACCAGGGCCCGCCGCCAAAGTCCTGCTCGGGGGCTCGCGCCGACGTTGATCGAGTTCTTGGCCAATCAGGGCTACGTCGAGATTCGAGTGATCGATGACACCGTCTGCGGGCTGCGCCGCTTCAACTTCACCGTGGGCCTGGTGGTCGGGTTGAGCTTTGAGGGCTACGAAAGGCGGTACTGTTACGAGCATGCGCGCGACGCGCTTGCGGCACTGCTGGCCTGGGACGGTCGTGAACACCCTGGCGGTCCTTGGATCAAGTGCAAGGGTGCAGGAGTGGATCTGTTGAACCCTGCGCTGCAGGTCTAAAGACTCCGCCAGAGCTTTTCGGGGAGAGGGCGTGCAACGTCCTTTCATGAGACTTGTCATCGCCTCACGCCGGATGCTGAAAGCGCAACGCGCCTCCGTGGGGCCGAATTAAGCTACTTTACATAAGGTAAATCGTGGACTATCAAAAAATCGAAATTCGCAAGCCACCGGGGCTGGCTGGTTCATGCGATTTGAAGCACTTTCAGAAGGCAATCCCAGCAACGCTGCCGCCAATCCACGCCAGTGGCTACGGCGCCGCTTGTGCGAGCACGCAAATTCCACACGCCCCTTCCAGAAACCGCCACTGATCGATCGTTGGCGGCTTGCGGCAGCTACCTCCAGTTTGACAAGCTTCGCCACCTCATCGTTTGTTGATCAGGCGCCGGCATTTTGCGAGGCTACGCTGAACGATCTCGAGGTGATACGGCGCGGTCTCACGCGTGATGACCGTCAACGCGGCCTCGTACGCCCGCACCGCCTGGTGCAGCCGCTCGGGGTCGTTTTCGCGCTCGCCAAGGGTGGTGAGGGCATCGCCCAGATTGTTCTGCGTCATTGCCCAGTGCATCGGTGCGCGCTCACGCGTGTATTCCTGTAGCGCGGCCAGGTACGTCTGCACCGCCTGCTGGAGCCGTTCGATGCCACCTTCGCGCTCACCAAGGGACTTGAGCGCATTGCCCAAGTTGTTCTGCGTCATCGCCCACGCGAGCGGAGCGCGCTCCCGCGTGCGCTCCCGCAGCGCCGCCTCGCACGCTTGCACCGCCTGCTCAAGGCGCTCGGTTCCATTTTCGCGCTCGCCGAGGGTTGTGAGCACACTGCCCAGATTGTTCTGCGTCATCGCCCACTCCAGCGGTACGCGCTCGCGCGTGTACTCCTGTAGCGCGGCCAGATACGCCTGTACTGCCTGCTGCAGCCGTACGATACCGCCTTCGCGCTCACCAAGGGACTTGAGCGCATTGCCCAGGCTCATCTGCGTCATCGCCCAGTGCATCGGTACGCGCTCGCGGGTGCGCTCCTGCAGCGCAGCCTGATACGCCTGCACCGCCTGTTGCAGCCGTTCGGTGCCGCCATCGCGCTCACCAAGCGTCTTTAGCGCGGTACCGAGGTTGTGCTGCGTCATCGCCCACTCCAGCGGCACGCACTCGCGAGTGCGTTCCTGTAGCGCTGCCTGGTACGCTTGCACCGCCTGCTGCAGCCGTTCGGTGCCGACATCGCGCTCACCGAGGGTCTTGAGCGCGGTACCCAGGTTATTTTGCGTCATCGCCCAGTCCCGTGGCGCTCGCTCGCGAGTGCACTCCTGCAATGCGGCCAAATACGCCTGCACCGCCTCCTCGAGTCGCTCGGTACCGCTTTCGCGCCGACCAAGGTCACTCAGCACGTTGGCAAGGTTGTTCTGCGTCGTCGCCCACTCCAGCGGCACACGCTCGCGCATGCACTCCTGCGACGCGGCCCGAAACGCTTGCGCCGCCTGCAGCAGCCGTTCAGTGCCGGGCTCTCGCTTTCCTAAGACCGCCAACGCAGTGCCAAGCCAGACCAACGCCTCACCGCGCTCCTCGCGACTCCCGGCCACCGCTAGGCGCCTGCGTGCCAACGCTTCCGCCACCTCCAGGGGCAAGCGCAGGCCGCGCTCCTCGCCTTCTGCGCAGTACGCTCTGAGCCTATTTTTGAAGAGCTCACTCGCCGCGGCGCACACCGGATGATGGATTCCAACCAGCCTCTCCACCGCATCGGCCACGCGCTGCGGCTGGCGCAGTAGCATCGCCTGGCTCACGGATGCCTCGAGCAACTGCACACGTCGGCGCCGCGCAGCTTCACGCTCGCCCGCCTCGCGCCGGTCCAGTTCCGCAAGAGCCTGGTCGATCGACTGTGCACCTTGCTCGAGCTGACCTTCCTCGATCGACTGGCGAACACGGACGAGCACTTCGTCAACGAACAGATCCTGGTAGTACGACGAGTGCCCTTTCGCGATAAGCTCCAGAGCGACGCTCACCGCGGCATCTAGCTCTTGCACCGCGCGATCAAACTCGATCAGGTCATCTGGGCGCAAGCGCTTGGCCAGGGAAAGCACAGTGTTGTGAGCGAGTTGGCCTGGCCCGCTACCAATCTGCCCTTTGGCTTCAATGGCAGCCACCAGTTGGGCCAGTTGCTCTTGCATCCGGTCGAGCATGCCTGTCTGGAGATCGATCTTCGCGTCAACAACCGAGACCTGATCACTCAGGACTTGCCAGCGCGCAGTCCACTCAGCATCGACGCGCCCAAGCCAAGCAGCGAGCCCACCTTCGATTGAGGTGCCGCCTAGCGAATCGAGCAAGCGGTCGAGCCGCGCATCTTGGCCACGCAGCAGCTCAAGGCACTGCTGTCCAAGCTCTACCCCGAAGCCCCCGATGGCGATCACAAAGGCTTGGCTCGCCTCTGGATAGCGATCTGGACTCTTAATCGTCTCGGCAAAAACGGCATACACCAAGTCGCCGAAGGTGCGCCGACTGCTGGCCCCTGGCACAGGAAGGCCCTGGCGGGCGATCTGCTCGTGCAGGCTCGGCACCTCGTGTATCGGCCAACCGGATACCGCCGCTACATTCTCGCGAAATGACTCTGTCATAGCTTCACCAGCGGCCGCACGGTTCCCCGTCATCGTCGCGGGCAAGTCGACGACGAGTTCCCGCAGGTGCCGGTCCATGGGAGCATGTCCCGGGTGAACATCGCGGTCGAAGGCCTCAGCACGCAGCGCACGCAGACCAGTGATCAAAACGGTCGAGAAGCGCTGAATGTCTCGACTTTGCGAGGCCCATTCGGGCGTTGCGCAGGTTTGCACCACCGAACAGTCGATCTGCAGCGCCGCCTCAATCCAAGCCAGGCGCAGTGCGCGCAGCAGGTCTTCGTTGGCCGCGATTGACGCAAAAGGGTTGACGTCGTTTAAGCGTGCGATGGCACGCTGCCGAAAGCGGCGAGGAACCAGTTTGTTGACGGCCGGCAAACCGCCCAGGACCGTGCCGAATATCTCCTCGCCCCATCCCGACGCCATAGCTTCCTCCTGAGGAACGCCCCCCGCGCACTTATGGACACGGTGTTGCGCGGCTGTGCGTCAAGGTCCTTGTAGGGCGTCCTCAAGGGGCTACTTGACGCAGACGACTTCCTGTTACGGTTGCCGTTGAAGGCGCGCCAGGCCAACAACAAATACTTCAAAGCTGACCAGCTTCACTCAGTCTTGAGGAAATAGTCAGTTGCGCAAGCGTGTCCGAGTGGATCATGTTAGCTACTACCCCGAAGGCCAGCAACGGGCCGAGGCTGTTTGAAAACGCCTGAATCAAGTAGAAAGTCGACCTTTCAGATCGCGTCAGCATCCACGATCGAGACCATGGGAAATGGTTTTGCCGCCCGTGAAAACGGTGTGCGCACACGTTTTCACCCAGTATCGGCCGATAGCCGTCATGCCAGCTCAGTCGAAAGCGGGTCGAGGCTACACGCATATTGCATTCACATTCTGTGGCTGCGGTTGGTAGGGAATTCCATGCACGTCGCTGTGTGGACGCTATGCTTGCCTCTCGAAGGACAGCGATGCTTTTGCCATCGCAAAGACAGAAGCCCTCGATAGATCATAGGGTTACGGGACAGTCGACTTGGCTAAATTTTCCGGATCCAGTCACCGGATCCAGTCACCGGATCCAGTCACGAACGCGACGGCGCTATTCGTTGCTCCGAAGAGCTTCGAGTGCTTCGTCCAGTGTTTCGACGGCCTCCAAATGGAGAGCAATAGCGTTCGCATCGAGCTCAATCCCGGAGGGCATGTGCGGCAGTGCGCTGCGGTAGCTCAAGTGCGTAAAGAGATTTACCTTCGCGCGCGAGTCCGACCAATCCTCATTTTGAACGCAGCGACGACTCGCGATAACTATATCTTATCGAAGCCTATTTATGGACTTTCGGAAGAGGGCTTCGGGCCCAGATCAGTTACTCCAACAGCAATCGCGCTACTAGTTCAAAGGATCGGGTTCGTCAAGCACGTACCCCATACCACGCACTGTTCTCAACAGCTTTGAGTCGAATTCGTCGTCAATTTTTGACCTTAGCCGGCCAACTGCAACCACTATCACGTTGCTTTCACAATCGAAGTTGATGTCCCACATGAGTGAAGCAATCAAGGACCGAGGCAACACTTCACCACGACGTCGCATAAACAACTCGAGAAGCCCGAACTCTTTAGTTGTCAGATCCAGCAACCGACCAGACCTAGACGCCTTTCTACGCACCAAGTCCAACTGCAAGTCAGCCACTTGAAGTGTGGTGGAGTCCAGGGACTGGGCACCTCGGCGGAGAACCGTTTTGATACGTGCCAAAAGTTCCGAAAACGAAAATGGCTTCGCCAGGTAGTCATCCGCGCCCAACTCGAGGCCTTTCACGCGGTCCTCAATGCTGTCTCTGGCAGTCAAATACAGCACAGGCAAGTGAGGCCTCTTCCGCCTCAAAGAGCGAAGGACCGACCAGCCATCGATTCCTGGCAAGTTCACATCCAACAGAACGAGATCGTAGTCACCCTCCGTAGCCTCAATCAAACCATCGATGCCATCACGCATCAATTCAGTGTAGTAGCCGGCCTCTCTCAAACCCTGCTTCAGGTACTCGCCCGATTGGACTTCATCTTCCACTATGAGTATCTTCATATTGCAACTGTTTCCAAGGGCGACAGTTTGGCAGTTGAAGGACGCCAAACTCGGAGATGACGAACATGTAATTCAGCTAACACTCCGCCAGGTAATGACGACGATGCAATTGCTCTCACAGTCTGGAGCGCGCGAGGTTCGCACTAGGCTAGCCGTCTACACGAGCCTCGGCTGTTGATATGTACGGCCTCCATTGCTACGAACTCATGGCCTTGGCAAGTGCCAAGACCTTGAGCGACGCGCTATGTTGGTTGGTGCGAAGAGGAAGGCAAAACGGGAGAAGACAATTCGGCTTCGGCTTCGGCTTCGTCATCGTCTTCTCGCCGATACACCAGCCGGTATAGGACCGGTAGCACTAGCAACGTCAGTGCTGTTGATGACAAGATACCTCCAATCACCACTGTTGCCAGGGGGCGCTGCACCTCTGCACCGGTGCCGGTTGCGATAGCCATGGGGACGAAGCCAAGCGAAGCCACCAAGGCTGTCATCAGCACTGGACGAAGTCGCGTCAAAGCGCCTTCGAAAATCGCGTCATCCAGTCTCGCGCCACCCTCTCTGAGATTCCGGATAAATGAAATCATGACCAGCCCGTTCAGCACGGCCACGCCGGACAACGCGATAAACCCGACTGCGGCTGAGATAGAGAGGGGAATATCCCGCAGCCAAAGCGCGAGAATGCCGCCCGTAAGCGCAAAGGGAATTCCAGTAAAAACGATGAGCCCGTCTCGCACGTTGCCGAACATGGCGAACAGCAAAACGAACACCAGAAGAAGTGCTACTGGGACCACGATTTGCAAGCGCTTCGTCGCAGACTGAAGATTCTCAAACTGTCCACCCCACGTAGTCCAATATCCAGTGGGAATGACGACCTTCTCCTTCAGGGCGGTTCCCGCCTCCTCCACGAACGAGCCCAAGTCGCGCCCACGCACATTGGTGCTCACGACGATTCTTCGCTTTCCGTCCTCTCGGCTGACCTGGTTAGGCCCTGGTGCCAAATCAAGTGTCGCCAACTCTGAAAGAGGGATAAAGCTCACACGAGTGCTTCCGTCCGCCTGTGTGGCCGCCGGGAGCGTTACCGGGAGACGACGGATCGACTCCAGGTCCCCTCGCATCCTCTCGGGCAGTCGTACAACGATGTCAAACCGGCGATCTCCCTCAAAGAGGGTTCCAGCATTCCGACCACCGATGGCAGTAGCGATGGTGTCTTGGATGTCTCCCACGTTGACGCCATAACGTGCCGCCTTGCTTCTGTCGATGTTGATGGAGAGCATAGGTAGGCCAGTGGTTTGCTCGACGTTCACCTCGCTCGCCCCATTGATAGATCCAAGAACTTCTGCGATTTCCTGAGCCGTTTTGTTCAGCACATCCATGTCGTCGCCGAACACTTTGACAGCCACGTCCGCGCGCACACCGGAGATCAACTCGTTGAAACGAAGTTGAATCGGCTGTGAGAACTCGTAGTTGTTGCCCGGGATTTTGCTCACCCTCTCTTGGACAGCTTCAACGAGCTCTTGACGCGTTCGCTTAGGACTTGGCCATTGGTCCTCAGGCTTCAACATCACATATGCGTCGGAGATGTTCGGCGGCATAAGATCTGATGCGATTTCGGCGGTACCTGTGCGGGCAAAAACGCGCTCAATTTCAGGAAACTCTGCTACCAAAGTGCGCTCAATTTGCTGCTGCATCTGGACAGACTGAGACAGACTGGTGCCTGGAATTCGAAGCGCCTGGATAGCGAAGTCACCCTCGTTAAGGCTGGGTATGAACTCACTGCCCAAGCGAGTTGCCAAAAGTCCCGACAGCACAACGGCCACAGCTGCAGCGGTCAGAACAACGGCCCTCGCGCCCATGGCACGTTTGAGCAGCGGGTGGTAGGCGCGACGAGCCCAGCCCATGAGACGATTTTCCTTTTCGCCGACGTTGTTGCCGATGAACATGGCGACAGCTGCTGGGATAAAGGTGATGGAGAGAATCATGGCACCCAACAGTGCGATTACGACTGTCAGAGCCATCGGATGGAACATCTTCCCTTCCACGCCTGTAAGGGCGAAGATGGGTAGATAGACGACCATGATGATGAGCTGGCCGTAGAGCAGTGGCCTGCGAGCCTCCTGAGATGCGGCAAACACTTCATGGAATCGCTCCGCCTTTGTCAGCGGACGTCCATAGCGCTCTTGCGCATGCGCTAGGCGACGGATGCAGTTTTCCACAATCACCACGGCGCCATCGACGATGATGCCGAAGTCAAGCGCTCCCAGACTCATCAGGTTGGCGCTCACCTTCTGATTCACCATCCCGGTGAAGGTGAAGAGCATCGAGAGCGGAATGACCAGCGCAGTCAGCAACGCAGCTCGGATGTTGCCCAAG
Source organism: Hydrogenophaga sp. BPS33 (assembly GCF_009859475.1). Classification (NCBI taxonomy): domain Bacteria; kingdom Pseudomonadati; phylum Pseudomonadota; class Betaproteobacteria; order Burkholderiales; family Comamonadaceae; genus Hydrogenophaga; species Hydrogenophaga sp. BPS33. The sequence goes on along the minus strand of NZ_CP044550.1, from coordinate 111,937 downwards.
AAAAGGAACAACACCGCGATGACGAGCACGGCACCTTCAAACAAGTTCTTCTTGACCGTGGAGATTGCCTTGTCCACTAGAACTGTTCGGTCATAAACAGTAATCGCGTGTACGCCCTCTGGAAGATTCTGATTAATCTCCTCCATCTTCTTCGCAACAGCTTGGGCAACCGTTCGGCTGTTCTCGCCTAATAGCATGAACACCGTGCCCAGCACGACTTCGCGACCGTTGTCCGTGGCTGCACCAGTTCTCAAGTCCTGGCCAATTTCGACCTCAGCAACGTCGCGGATTCGAACCGGAGTTCCACTGTTGTTCGCCAAAACGACATTGCGGAGGTCTTCAAGGCTGCCGACTTGGCCTGGAGCCCGAATCAGATACTGCTCGCCACGTCTCTCGATATAGCCGGCGCCCACATTGGCGTTGTTTCGCTCAAGAGCTTGAACGACATCCGGCAACGTCAACCCGTAGGCCAACAAGCGCTCCGGTATCGGAGCGACCTGGAACTGTCTCTCAAAGCCGCCGATAGAGTTAATCTCAGTCACACCCGGCACATTGCGGAGTTGCGGTTTGATGATCCAGTCCTGAATCACACGAAGGTCGGTCGGCGTATACGGTTTGCCGTCCGCATTCTTCGCTCCTTCTTCCGCCTCCACCGTCCAGAGGAAGATTTCACCCAAGCCGCTAGATATTGGCCCCACAGCTGGGTGGACCCCCTCTGGCAGAGAGCTGACCGCACCCTGCATTCTCTCGTTCACCAACTGGCGCGCGAAGTAGATGTCGGTGCCGTCCTTAAAGACCACGGTGACCTGAGATATGCCATAGCGCGAGATGGACCGTGTTTGTTGAAGGCCAGGCAGCCCGGCCATGACGGTCTCAATCGGGAACGTGACGCGCTGCTCTGTCTCAAGAGGCGAGTAGCCAGGTGCGGCCGTGTTGATTTGCACTTGGACATTGGTGATGTCCGGCACGGCGTCAATGGACAACCTTTGGAAGTTGTATACGCCGAGCCCAACCATTCCGAGCACGGCCAACATAACCAGCCATCGTTGTTCGATGGCGAAGCGAATGATGCGTTCAAACATAGTGGGCGGCCTTTAGTGCGCGTGCGTCGCCGAGCTCTTGCCCTGCTCAGACTTGACAACGAAGCTGCCGTCTGCAGCATAGGACTCACCAGCCTTCAGGCCATCCAGAATCTCAACCCGCTGACCATCAGTGCGTCCGACACGCACAGCTTTCGCGACAAAGCCGCCATCAACTTTGGTGAAGACCGAAGTCTTGTCTTCCACGGTTTGAAGCGCGTTTATATCTACTGTTACCGCCGATGCCTTGTCATTGTCATTAGTAAGAACTTCGACGGTTACGAAGAGCCCAGGCCGCCAAGCGCCCTGCGGGTTGCTCAGTTCAACCCGAGCAGGTGCCGTTCGAGTTTGTGCACCAATCAGCGAGCCAACGAAGGCAATCTTTCCATCCGCAACGACATCTGCGGCGTCCGCCTTTACTCGTACACGTTCCCCGACTCGAACCTTGGCGAGGTCACTTGCACCCACGCTCATCTCAGCCCATACCGTTGAAAGGTCGGACAAGGTGAACACGTTTGCGTCCTCGCGCACGGCCTCTCCGATGGCGATGTGCTTTTCCACGACCATCGCATCGAACGGCGCCCGCAGCTCAACTCGACCTAGAGCACCGGAACCTGCTGATGCCCCAAGTGTCCGCAACTTCTGAGTGGCATTTGCCACTGCAATCTCTGCTTCGCGCAAGGCTTGTCGGGCTTGCAGGACATCCTGTTCCGGCGAAATCTTCTGCTGCCAAAGCGTGTTTTCGCGTTCGTATGTCGTCTGTGCAAGTTCACGACGCTTCGTTGCCGCTTGGAGTTCAGACCTAACCTCCGAAACGGCAGAACTAGAAATCACCGCCAAGACTTGACCTCGAGACACCTTCTGCCCGAGATTTGCGCTCACACTTTCAACGACCCCCGCTGCTCGCGGAACGATGTGCGCGGTTCGGTCTTCGTTAAATCGAATCTCTCCAGGGAGCTGCAGCGTGGTACGAATCACAGCAGCACCACTTTCCTTAATCACGATACCGGCTGCCTTCACCTGCTCGTCCGTCAGAGCCACCTTTTCCTCATCCTCCTTGTGCGCCTCTTCGCTTGCTCCGGACGGTGACTTGCTCTGTTCAGCAGAGGTGCCGGAACCAGGTTCCTTGGCTCCTGCTTTGCTAGCACCGCCTTCTACCTGTGAGCTTTCTTCTTCATGGCCATGGCCATCGCTTTCGCCGTGGCTCTCTCCGCCTCGCAGGATTAGGGCTCCTCCGACTGCGCCCAGCACCAGGATGATGGCGATGATGATGAGCTGCTTTTTCTCAGGTCTTGCATTCATAGGTGATTTGGTAGCCATGGCAGATTCAGTTGAGAGTGTTGTTTCCAAGGAGCCGAGCGACATCTGCTGCCGCTCGATGAGATTCGCCTAGCGAGCGCAGGTACTGGGACCGAGCCTGTAGCAAAGTTCGTTGTGCATCGAGAACGTCGAGGTATTCGAACTTTCCGAGCTCAAAACCTTGCGTGGCGGCGTTGAAGGCGAGCTGTGCACTGGGAAGGATTTCCGCACTGACGGCGGCCACCTCTTGTGAGGCGATTTCCATTCGCTGCCTTGCAATCGCGAGATCCGCTCGCAACCGCAACTCAAGTGCCCTCGCGTCGTCTTCCGACTTGTCCCTCAGTCGGAGCGACTGGATGATGTTTCCGCGATTGGTGTCAAACACGGGCAGTGGAATCGAAACCCCAACGATGGCCGTCGAGCGACCGTCCTGCTGAGAACGCTGCATGCCGAGGCTTACGGCTATGTCTGGCTTCCTCTTTGCCTGTTCAAGGTCCGCAAGTGCTGACAGTCGGCTGGTCTCAAGTCGAGCTTGTCGCATCGTCGGTGAGTTCTCCACGCGCGCCTGCAGAACGTCGATTGGAGGGAGTGTCGGAAGAAGCAAAGCGTTTCCGTCCAACGCGTCGAAAGGCACCCCACCAGCCAACAGCGCACGCAACTCTTGAAGCTGCGCTGCCAGCTCACCCTGCGCCTGGACAAGCTCGAGGCGAACGTTAGCCTCTGCGACCTTCGAGCGCGTCTCCTCCAGAGGAGACACCTTCCCAGCCTGGACGCGCTTGGACGCAGCCTGGCTGCCAGAGCGAGCGATGTTCAGAGACTCTTGCGCTAACCTCACACGCTCCTGCGATAGAAGCGCAGATAGGAATGCGGCCGTGACGTCTGCCTTCAATTGAGCTTCAGTCGCCTCACTCTTAACGCGAATTGCTTCAAGTGCGCGCTCCGCCGCAGCAACTCTCGCTGAGCGTTTTCCGCCAAGCTCCAAAGACTGACTCAAGGTAACTGTTGTGCTACGCATGCCGGAGCGGAGGTCCTCCACTTCTAGGTCGAGCGACGGGTTTTGATAGACCCCCGCCTGCGTGAGCGCGCCTTGAGCAGCATCTATCTCACGTCTGGCAGCGGATAACGTAGGGCTGTTGTCGATTGCGGCCTGCAGTGCCGCACCCAAAGTCAGCGGCAGAGACACTTGCGTGGAGGACGCTACTCCTACTGATGGGGCGCTAGTGGGAGCGACTTGCTGCGCGTTCGCTCCAAATCCGACGAGCATCGCAAGCCCCAGGGCGAGCGACATGGGTTTCCTGGTCATTTGGCTTCTCCCGTTGACCTAAATATCAATGAACGAATCGAGGCAGCACGGCAGTGCTCTGCTATTTGCACAAGCGAGTGACGCAAAGTCGTGGTGGCCATCAGATGGAATCTCGGTCCTGGTGCTCAACTGGCCTAAAGCTGCTCAAGCGGTGGGGTACCGCCTCTTCGGAGCAAGTTTTTTTCGACAGCTCAGCCTGAGCACGTCGCTTGGCCAAGAAGACCTGTTACCGGCGATAAAGCTGGTTTCTAGCCACGTAAACGCGGTAGTCCTTGGCAACGAAACCCGAAGGAGCAAACTGCTTCAGGTTCCAAGACCGACCATCAAGGCCGTTGAAGGTCCAAGCAAACGTCTTCCCGCCTGCACCCTGAAACAAGATGGTTTCGCCATATGTGACACTGGCGGACTTCGTGGACATCACATCTACCACGCGTGCGTTCTTTGCTTCCACAGCAAGTTGTCCATAAGGGGACTCGCCACTACGAAGCGTGTCTGCCGAAGCTGCAGATGTCAGAAGAGCAAACGATGCAAGGGTTAACGCCGTAAGCACGGCTTGAAGTGTTTTCATCGGGGCCTTAGAGTCGGTCGGAACAGGAGCCAAAGTTCTATTTTTGGCACTGACGGAACTGTAGAACTGGCATCTCCACAGTTCGAAAACCGGTAAATGACAAATCAGTCATATTGGGGGTGCAGTGGCGACGGAAGAGCGCGTGAGACTCTTCAGGAGCAGCTATGAGACTGCTGCCCAAGATGCAATCACAGGGGGCATGTGAGCAGACCTTCGCTCTTCCCCTGACGGCCTTGTTTGCTGCTAGCTATTGCTATTTTTGAGCAGTGGCAACTGGCTTATGCGCTGATTCCCTAGGGGCTTGCAAGCTACTCAAAGATTGGATGTCGAGTGCAGCAAATCTCACACGACCGCAGTCGCGGCGGATTGACCGAGTACCCATGGTCCACCCAGTTATGCGCATCGCTTCTGCACCCAGAACTGATACATCCCAACAAAGGTTTGGGGATTTTCTGTTTCGAATTGGTGCCACATTCCCAGGTCGTGAACAGAGTCATCATCAGGAAACCGTGCTTGGAATTTTCGAAGCACCTCTGGCTCAACATGCAAGCCGACGAGGTCGAGCGACAGCTCATTCAGCAGCGCATCTATAGCGAGTAAGTTTGTGCGGTGCTCTTGCGCATGGAATAGCAAGTCGCGACATGCACTCAAGCCGTAGAAGTCGCCGAACGCGGTGAGGTGACTCAGTGCCTCCGGACAATCTGCCCCCATGATTGCCGCACGACATTCTCGAATACCTTGTGCAGTAGCGGGATAGCCGCGATGAGCAATGAATTGCCGCGCGGCGACTACTGGAGCGCGCGCTGCTTCGCTGTACAGGCCGAGCAACATGAGCCCGCCTGGACGTAGCACTTGGAGTAGTGCTCGCCATCCCGCCGCTGGGTCGGCCAAATGATGCAGCACACCTACAGACTCGATGAGGTCGAAGCGTCGGTTGAGCGACGAGAGTTGCAGAATGTCGGCTTGGGCGTACTCGACGTTGCATTGACCGAGCTCATGAGACTTGCGCATCGCATAGGCGAGGCTGCTTGCACTTAAGTCAATCGCAAGCACTCGCGAGTCGCTATATGCGCTTGCGCTCTCAGTTGAGTGACGACCGCTTCCGCATCCGGCAATAAGAACGTCGACAGTATCAATTCTTCTCATTGGTTGAAAACGCGCGTGCGGAATCTGCATGCGCAGCCGGTCGTCCAACGCGAGTGGGGCGGGAAACAAAGAGGAGCGGACCCAGTGCGGGTAAGGGTTCTCTTCGTACTGTTGCTGAACCTTGCTCGACGAGTCTTGGTCTATCGCTGTTATTTTTGGAAGGACCGAGCGCCAATTGAGCTCCTGCCTCACTTCATCAATTTGCTGACGTATCACCGAACGCAGCGAACCAGACCAGGCATGTTCCCTCAGAGCGTCTACAAATGGCAGATTGCACAGAGGTAGATAGCTAGCAAGCGCGAGCATGACTTGTGGCAACGGCATTCGACCCGATTCGATATCGAGACTCGCATGCTTCAGTAGCTCTTCGACTTTCTCGCTTTCTTCTGGGTGCACGAGCCAAGAGTATTCGTTCACAAAGCACTGCTGTGCTAGGGCGGAACGCAAGCTCAGCAGCTCATCATCTTGCACATCGAACCTCAGAGCGTCATCCAGAAGCGTCTCGCGGACCGCTGTCAACAAGCGCTCGAGCTCGACATCGCAAATCGTCGCGCTCTCAAGCAACGCAAGAAGAAGTCTGTTTTCGCACCAGTCTGCAAGCAATCTCTCTCGCCCAACTCCTTTCGACAATGCTTCTTGGAATCCTGCTTCGCACTTTAGGAAGGCGATGGCGGCGGGCGCGAGCTCTTCAGGCCGGCGCCAAGCTTCAGCGATTGCGCGCGTGAGCAGGGGGCGCAAGTGGCTCACGCCTGGCGAGACGCGGAGGCGCTGCAAGCACTCGGCGAGGCCAATCTTCACTTCTGTCGCCTCACTAATGGCCAGTGCCTCCTGGTAGCTGGACAAGGCCTGAAGCGGCTGACCCAAGCGGTTAAGCACAACGCCCAGGTTGCAATGTGCTTCGACGAATCCAGGCGCAGAGGCGATTGCTTGGCGGTAGTGCGAGGCAGCCTGCTCATGCTGGGCTTGCCTCATATGAATAAGCCCGAGGTAGTAGTGCGCTTCAGGAAACTGCGGGCGCGCCAGTGCAGCTTTCCGGAAGAGCTCCAGAGCATCCCAGCAATTTCCGCTTTCACAAGCCAAGACGCCCAGCAAGTACAGCGCATCCGGCTGCGTCGCATCTGAACGAAGAACTGTTCGACACAGATTCGCCGCCTCGGTTGCTTGGCCCGACTCGAAGAAGCTCCATGCCACGTTAAGCGCATCGACTGGGCTCGTCGCTTCACCCGCCGCCAACGGGGTCGAACTACGCGTCATGCAGCAATGCTTGTACTTCTTCCCGCTGTAGCATGGACATGGCTCGTTACGCCCAACTGCGCTCACAGCTCCCCTCTACATAAGAAGACTGGCGTCATGAATTCAGTCGTCCGCAGCCATTAGCGCAAAGACATCTGTCGATGCAGGTTGTGAATCGCATGGATGGCGAACGTCTTGTTTTGTTTGCCGAAAGCATCTGGCGGTAAGTCTTCTGCTGCCTTTCGGCGATGGCTCTAACTTCGGCTTGACGCTCCTGGGAAAGAAACTCCACGGATAGTTGTCCTGGGATTGAGGGCGCGGCCTCTAACCGCACTAGAGAACAAAGCCATCGACTTGACATCACAGTGGACATGGGCCGAGTGAACGTTTGCAGACCTTGCGGTTCGTCGGATCGCTTCGCGGTTGCCAGCGGAAGCCGTCATCTGCTGGACATAATTTAGAGAGCGCACCGACACAAACCGACATCCGAGCGATGACAAATGCGTCACTTTTTGCTTATGTGCCGGGAGAGCTAGGTAGCTTTCAACCTCGCTCTGAACAGAGGAATCGGTCCGTGCCAGCAGTGGGCACCTGGGTTGAACTGAGAAGCAGCCAAACATGCAATGGGGAGTTGCACGAGGGCAGTTGCTTTCAAGTTGCTGAATTGCGCCTGAATGTCCAAATTCACTAGCGTTTCAATGAATGCCCTGCAGTTTTCTCTTGGTGAAACGCTATGCCATAGCAAGCTGTCTACGTCGAGTCCCGTGCCCTCGTTGCTTGCAATTGAGGGCGGGGGTCAAAAGCTCCGACTCGGCTTTTATCTGTTCATCACCACTTGAAAGCTCACTCATGAAAACAATCATCTCCCCCAAGACTCTGGCCGTCCTCACATTGGCAGCGCTTCCCATGCTCGCCAGCGCCCAACTGAGCGCGAACGTCAGTCTCGTCACCAACTACAAGACTCGCGGCCAAGACCAGGATGTGCGAGAAGGACAGCTGCGACCTGCGCTGCAAGGCGGTTTCGACTACTCCCACTCAAGTGGTTTCTATGCTGGAAACTGGAACTCGACCGTCAACTTCCAGACGAGTGCCACGGGCCCGACCGCGAATCTGGAAAGCGATCTCTACGCTGGCTACATCTTTGCAACCGGCGAGCTCAGCTGGGACGCCGGTGTTCTGCGCTATCACTACACGGGCGCCAGCGCTGTAAACACAACTGAGCTGTACCTCGGTGTGGGTTGGGGTCCTCTGAGCGCCAAGTACTACCACACCGTATCTGACGACTACTTCAACGCTGCGGGCTCCGCGCTCGGGTCGGGACTGAAGGGCAAAGGCACTGGGTATCTGAACGTGGCCTACGCTCAAGAGATCCATCCCAAGTGGACCTTGAAGGCATCGCTGGGCTACACCTCGTACAGCAGCGACATTACCCTCCCCAACTATGTCGACTACAGCGTTGGCGCTGTCTATGACCTTGGCGATGGCTTCTCAGTTTCAGGCGCCATGGTCGGTGCAACCAAGAAGAACTCATTCCTCGGCAAGGCAGATGGAAAATCTGTGAACGCAAACACGCTGGTCATGATGTTCACGAAGAAGATGTAACTTTCAGGAGTTGATTGCGCGTTAGTAGGGCGCGACCAAACCTTCACGGAATCCCCAACGAAAAAAGGCCCAAGAACCGCAAAGCTCTTGGGCCAATTCCACGGGGAGCACTTTATACGCCGCAGCACAGACACCACATCCGTGCTGCGGCTCTTTTTGTCAGAACGAGTGACGCACGCCGATGGAGTATCCGGTTGCGCTGTCGCCGGCGGCGATGAGCGGAGACGCCAGGGAAGACGAGGAGACTGCGAAACCGCGATTCGCGTTGCTGTCGTTGCTCACTCGTGCGAGCAGGCCGTAGACCACAGTGCGCTTGGACAGCTTGTGGATGTAGCCGAGACCCAACTTCGAGGAATCGGCCTCGACCTGGTTGCGGGTGCTGAAGCGCGTATAGCCGACACGGAACTCACCCGCCTGTCCGACGGGGGCCGACGCGCCCAAGGTATACGCATTGACACCGCGCCCGGCGCCACGTTCGGTCGCAATCAGCACCATCGGCTTCACGAATCCGAGGTCGTACGAAGCGCCCAAGTTGACCGCTTTGTAGGTCACTTCCTGGATAGCAGTGCCACCCTTCAACTGTGCATAGCCCAACGCGATGTCGAGCGGGTTCGATTGATATCCCACGCGTGCGGAGACGAAATTTCCTCGGCTGTTGTTCGGCTCGCTGCTGGCTCGCTCGCCGAAGCCGTATTGCACCTGGCCGTGGAAGCCACCCATCTTAGGCGTCAGATACGAGACGATATTGCTTGCGCGCTTGGAGTGGCTACCCTCTTGCGTGCCAGCGGCGACCGCTGCGTTGCCGAGCATGTTGTTAGCGCCGTTTCCAGCCACTCCAATGTCGCCGAACGGGTCAAAGGTCTCTACGTTCAGATAGGACGCGAGCTTGTCCCGGCCAAGTCGAACCTCGCCAAACCCGCCAATCAAGCCGACAGTGGAGCGACGGTCAAAGCGAAATGTTGTACCGCCGTTGTCAACGGCAACGCTACCTTCAAGCCAGAAGCTGGCCTTGAGACCTCCGCCGAGGTCTTCCAGTCCACGAAAACCAAGACGGCTGCTAGATTGTTCACCACTGGAGAGTCCCGTGACGCTCGCGCTGTCGCTGGACAGTCGTGTCACAGATGCGTCGACAACACCGAAGAGAGTGGTGCTGCTTTGCGCAAACGCCCCTGCAGTGGTCGCGAGAATCGAAAGGGCGATGAGAGAGTGTTTCATGTCGTCTATTTGCTGTGCAGTTGAGTTGGACCGTGTTCCGATGCGACCTACATCGCAAGGACTCGGTGGAACGACAACCCAAGTCGGGCTGACACAAATGATTAGACCGACGCAATGTGACAAAACGAGGACGAAAACACCTCTGGTGAGCTTTGCACCATGGATAAAAATTATCTAACGTGAATGTGACGCGAACATGACTTTTGCGATATGTTTTCGGTGCGCGTGTCAGCCGTTCAAGAATCAAGCGTTCACGAGCTTCTTCGCACACCTTCTGCGAGCAAAGTTCAGCTCTTTTCTCTTCAACTCAGTCGTATAGAGCGACCATCACGTCATGTCTGAAAAGCTTCGCCTCGACCTCCCTGTTCTTCTGCCGAGCATTCCTGGCGAAGCAGATGCCTGCGTTGAGCGGCTGCAACAGCTGCTGCGCAATCGGCCAGGCGTTGACGAAGTGCACGTGCGGCCTGGCGCCGCAGAAAAGCCGCCGCAGCTATGCATTCACTATGACCCGGATCAGCTTTCTTTAACGCGCATTCGTGAACTTGCGAAAGCAGCTGGCGCAGAAATCTCTAGCCGCTTCGGCCACCTTCAGTGGCAACTTGACGGGGTTAACCATCAAAGGAAGGCTGGGTCCGTGGCCGACCGTCTGCAGAAGTTGGAGGGGGTTCTTGAAGCCAACAGCAATGCTTCAGGGCTCCTGCACATCGAGTTCGACCGCGAGAAGACCTCGGAAGAAGTAATACGTGCCGAACTCTCAAGCCTTGGAACGAATCCGCGCGAGACGGAGGAAGACCATAGCGCGCATAGCCACGACCACGGTGACCACAAACATGCTTCCGGCGGCCACGAAGGGCACCAGCATGGCGGCGTGTTCGGCGCGAACAGCGAAATGATCTTCGCGCTGATTTGCGGAGCGCTGCTCGGTGCGGGAGCCGTCACGGAGAAGCTACTCACAGGCGCACCATCCTGGCTTCCACTTGCTTGTTACGTCGCTGCGTACTTCTTTGGCGGCTTCTATACATTGCGTGAAGCCATCGATAACCTTCGACGCAAGCGCTTCGAGATTGACACCCTGATGTTGGTCGCGGCTGCCGGCGCAGCTGCCCTCGGGTCATGGGCAGAGGGCGCGCTTCTTCTGTTTCTGTTCAGCCTGGGCCACGCTCTTGAAAGCTATGCCATGGGTCGGGCAAAGCGCGCCATTGAGGCATTGGCAGAACTAGCGCCAGACACGGCCACCGTTCGCCGCGATGGGCAGACATCTGAGATTGCGGTGGAAGAACTCGTGGTCGGTGACGTCGTTTTGGTGAGGCCAAATGAGCGCCTTCCCGCCGATGGATTTATTCTGGTTGGCACAACAAGCATCAACCAGGCGCCCGTCACTGGCGAGAGCATGCCGGTCGACAAGCGACCGGTCGATGATGCGGCCCTCGCTCGCTCAAGACCCGATGCCATCGAAGCAGCCTCCCGCGTTTTCTCAGGCACCATCAACGGGGCACATGCCATCGAAATTGAGGTGACGCGACGCTCCACCGATTCGACCCTGGCCCGAGTGGTCAAGATGGTCAGCGAAGCAGAGACGCGCAAGTCTCCAACGCAGCGATTCACGGACCAGTTCGAACGCATTTTTGTGCCCGCTGTTCTGTTGCTGGCGTTCCTGCTCTTGTTCGCGTGGGTAGTCGTGGACGAGCCGTTCCGCGATAGCTTTTATCGCGCCATGGCGGTTCTTGTGGCTGCCAGCCCATGTGCCTTGGCCATTGCGACGCCCAGCGCGGTTCTTTCAGGTATTGCTCGCGCAGCACGAGGCGGCGTTCTGATAAAGGGTGGCGCTCCTCTTGAAGAGCTCGGCTCCCTCAACGCAATGGCATTTGACAAGACCGGCACACTGACGGAAGGCCGACCGCGAATCACCGACGTGGTGACAGCGGAAGGTGTCACCGAAACAGAACTGCTCGCTGTGGCGGTTGCAGTCGAGTCCTTGAGCGACCACCCGCTTGCTGCTGCGATAGCGAAGGACGGTCGTGAACGCTTGGGGCAGCAACCCATCCCAACCGCAAGCAATCTCGAGAACTTGATTGGACGCGGGGTGACTGCCACTGTGGACGGGGAGACAGTCTGGATTGGCAAAGCAGAACTCTTTGGAAGCGATGGCATCGCCCCCCTGGGTGCTTCGGCCGCGTCAGCCATTGAAAGTCTGCGTGAAGCAGGCCGCACATCTATGGTTGTGCGCAAGGGTGAGCGAGATCTCGGCGCCATCGGACTTCTTGATACCCCACGCGAAGGCGCACGTGATGCACTGAAGCAGCTTCGAGAGCTCGGCATCACCCGCATGATTATGATTTCCGGGGACCACAAGAAAGTGGCAGAAGCAGTTGCCGGTGAGGTAGGGCTCGATGAGGCCTGGGGTGACTTAATGCCCGAGGACAAAGTCGAAGCGATTCGCAAGCTTCGCGAGGAAACGAAGGTAGCAATGGTGGGCGATGGCGTCAATGACGCCCCCGCTATGGCCAACGCGACCGTAGGCATCGCCATGGGGGCTGCTGGCTCAGATGTGGCACTGGAGACAGCCGACGTGGCGCTAATGGCCGACGACCTGAGAAACCTTCCCTTCGCCGTAGGCTTAAGCCGTCACACGCGTTCGGTGATTCGTCAGAACGTCTTCGTGAGTCTTGGCATCGTGGCGGTTTTGGTCCCCGCGACCATCATGGGTCTTGGCATTGGAGCAGCCGTTGCCGTTCATGAGGGTTCGACGCTCTTGGTCGTCTTCAACGCACTGCGCCTTCTGGCATACAAGGGCGGCGACAAAAAGTAAAACGGGCCACACACCATGCGTGTGTAGCCCGTGTACTCCAGGAGCCTATCGTGGCAATCCCCGTCCCGGCAGCGCGGATTCGCCCACTACGAGCGATGAAGGCTCAGCTGCGATACAGCGGATTACGACTCACGAACACTCGGAACTGCTTGTCGGAGAAGCCGGCTGGGGCAATCTTGGCAAGGTCCCAGGAACGGCCACCAACACCGTTGAACGTCCATGTGAACTGGTTGCCTCCATTGCCGCGAAAGACGACTGTCTCACCGTAGGAAACGTTCGCGTAGCTGGACGCACTCAGGTCGATGACACGTGCCGATGCCGTGGCAGGAGCGGGTTGGCCAATCAGCGCCTGCTCCTTGCTGGAAACGCCAGCAGCGGAGGCGCTGGCCAGGGTGGCTGCAATTGAGACTGCGAAGGCGGCTTGTCGGAAGGTATGGATTTTGGACATGTAGGACCTCATAAGTGATTTGGAAAGCCTCTCGTGTGAGGCAACAGCTGCCGTTTCGGCACTGAGAAGCACTTTATGAGTTGGTCCTCAACAACATGAAGTCATCAAAATGACAAATCAGTCATATTCGAAAGCTACGCGGAAACAGGAGTGCGCGGTCGACCGGCTGCGCGGCAAAAGTGCCCGCTAGATTGCCCACACTAATGTGGCAAAGCGGCTTTCGACCTACTTAGCCAACCGCTTCAGACGGATGCCCACGCTGGTGACTCCGTGGCTCGATGCAGCCACGGTCGTGCCGCCATGCATACGCGCAATGGCCGCAACAATTGAGAGACCGAGGCCGTGATTCTTGCTAGCTCCGCTGCGTGATGCATCGGCTCGAAAGAATCGGTCAAACATCCTAGAGAGGGTCTGGGTGTCAACCGGGGCCCCACGATTCTCGACAAGAACCGTCACCTGCTCGAAAGCATCGGGTTCAATCCTCACTACGATGCTCGAGCCCTTTGTGGCGTAGCGAGTGGCATTGCTAACCAGGTTAGAGAACGCGCGCTGCAACAGCTGCAGGTCGAACTCGCCATCGACGTCCCCCTTCACCTCAAGGGTTAGTCCAGCATCATCGAGGGTAGCTTCGTGGTATTCGGCAACACGCCGTACGACTGCCGCGAGGCTTGGAGTCGATGTGCGACGCGCAGCCGCCCCCCTGTCTGCTTGCGAGAGAAACAGCATGTCGTGCACTATTCCAGCGATGCGCTGCAGATCCTCCAGATTCGAACCGAGCAACTCACGTATCTCGTCCAGGCTCTTGGATGAATTCATCGCCAGTTCAGCACCGCTCATCAATGTAGTCAGCGGCGTCAACAACTCGTGGGCGACGTCAGCGTTGAAGCCCTCCATTTGTTCATAAGACTGGTCGAGTCGGGCCAACAAATCGTTGAATTGCGCAATCAACGGAGCGAGCTCGTCGGGCTGTCGCGAACCATCCAGTCGGATGTGCAGCGTCCCTGCTGTGAGCACTTTCACCTGTGCCGAGAGCTCGCGCAAAGGCCGCAATCCAAGCCACACCAGGAGAAATCCGCCGAAGGAAATCAGCAGTACACCTCCAACCGCCGCCCCAAAGAGAATCCAGGCGATGCGTCGCAACACCAGCGCATCGCCACCTACATCCAGCGACAACTCCGTGCGAAGCATTTTCTGACCAGGTTTCGGGGAGTCGAGGTTGAACTGAATCGTTCGTCGCTCATGCCTCGACGGTGGCAGCAGTTTCTGGTGAAAAATTGCTCCATCTGTCTGTGCGACAGAAAGCCCGAGTTGGGGATGGCCAACCATGAAGTCGTCGAGCTCATGCTTGAGCTTGACTTCATTGCCGTTGCGCGCGGCCTCGGAGGCAAGATATGTCAGCAGCGCCCGCTTCTGGTCCAACTCCTCAAGCTGCCGCGCCTTGAACGCGTAGTGTGTGGCTCCGTACACCGTTGCACACACGATTAGCAGCCCACCCAAGCTTTGCCACGCAAGCCAGGCCGACAGCCGTCGTCCTAGCGAATTTGCGCTATTCCGATTCATTCTTGTCGGGGTTCTAGGATGTAGCCAACGCCCCGAACCGTGTGAATCAACGGGCTGTCAAACGGCACATCCACTTTGGTGCGCAAGCGTCGGACCGCAGCGTCCACCACATTTGTGTTGCTGTCGAAGTTCATGTCCCACACTTGCGAGGCAATTTCGGTTCTCGAAAGTACTTGGCCCTGTCGTCGCAGGAGCAAGGAAAGAAGACTGAACTCTTGAGATGTCAGGAGAATCTTTTGCCCTCGGCGAGACACCTTGCGACCGACTAGGTCAACCTCTAGGTCAGCCACACTAAGCACCGTGGGCTGCTCAGCTCCCACTCCTGTCTGTTCTCTTCTCAACAATGCCTGAACCCTGGCAACGAGTTCAGAAAATGCAAACGGCTTGACCATGTAGTCATCTGCACCTGTGTTCAGGCCGCGCACTCTGTCTTCGACCTTTATTCTCGCAGTCAGCATCAAGACCCTTGTGCGCTTGGTCTGACGCAACGCGGCCAACAAGCCAAGCCCGTCAATGCCAGGAAGCATGCCGTCTAGCACGATGAGGTCGTAGTCGGACTCCATTGCGAGATGCAAGCCATCGATGCCATTGTGCGCAAGGTCCACGACGAAACCAGCTTCCTGGAGGCCTTTCCGAAGGTACTCCGCCAGTTTCACTTCATCCTCAATCACCAACAGCTTCATGTGCCTCGAGTCCAAAAAAAGTGGTCGTGGGTGGCGTGCTCCGCGATTGCTTGGTGCGCGCCTGCTGGTGCGGCTCTTGAACACCGCTCTTCAAGAGGTACCCCCACCTGAAGTAGCCAGGAGCGAGCGCTGCCGGAGAGAAGGTCGATTCGCGCATCGATGTCATGACTTCGCGCCAGACGCGAGAGGCAAAACAACCTGGCTCTTGCAGGCCGACGCCTTCAGATGAGACATGAGGAAGTGTACCGAAGCGGGCATCACGTGACACCTGTGCCGGCAAACGCCCAATGGACTTCACGCCACCGATAAAGAAGGCGATGCTATTCATTTATGGAATCCCACACGCGGCTTGTGGCCGTGGGTCCAAAAGACAAAGGGCCTCGCATCCTTGAAGGAACGCGAGGCCTCTTTCTTCAAAAGCTAACCCTCGGGCAGCGAGGCTGCCGAGAGCGCGAGCAGCTTAGAAGTTGTGGCGAATGCCCACTGCAACGGAGCTGAAATCGGCACCAGCGGTGCCGGTCATATAGGTCGCGTTGGTGCTGTTGTTCACGCGGGTGTAGTAACCGTAGACCTTCGTGCGCTTGCTCAGGTTGTAGTTGTAGCCCAGCGTGTATTGCGTAGCGTCGCTGTCGGCGATGTTCTCGTATTCGCCTGCACGGCCCACGTTCACGTGAAACTCCGAGGCGCCAACGCTGTAGGCCGCAGCCAAGCGCAGATTGTTGCGCGTTCCAGCTCCGGTAGCCAGCAGCTGGTTTGCGTCCTTGTTGCGCTGATAGTAGCCACCAACGGTAAATTGACCAAAGGAATACAAAGCACGCAAGGAGAACTGCTTGTTGCTATCAATGGCGCTGTAGCCTGCGCCAAGGTCCAGTGCGCCCATGGCGTAGTTGGCAGCAAAGTCATAGCCGTTCTTGCCTCCGGTACCGGGTGCTTGCTCATGCAGCACAACAGAACCTTCCGCAGTGAAGCCACCGATGTTGGGGGTGCGGTAAGCAATCTTGTTGCCGGTGCCTGGACCGCCGAACCATACCGGGTCGTAGTACAGAGCGTCAGACGAGGATCCCGTGTCGTGGTTGTGCATGCTGACATAGTCGGCAGACGCGAAGTACGAGGCGGGGAAGAAGTTGCCCAGGCGAACGGTACCAAATCCGCCCGACAGGTTCACTTCGCTGTGGCGACCGAAAAGCGCACCACTGCCAACACCGGTGTCCGACTGGAAACCGCTTTCCAGCTGGAAGCCAGCGGTCAGACCGCCACCGAGATCCTCGACGCCCTTGAAGCCAAAGCGCGAGCTGTTGTTGGCCACAACAGTGGTCTTCACGCCGCCCACATCTTGGCGTTCCACCGTGGTATTCACACGGCCGTACAGCGTCACGCTGCTTTGGGCAAAGGCGGCAGTGGTCCCGAGGAGGGCGAGCACGGCCAGTGCCGAACGATTCGTCTTGTTCATGAGATTTCCTTTACGCTGATAGCTCTATTCAGAGACTAGTTTGGGGGGACGAATCGCACCTCGCATGTTGGCCAAAATGTCACTGAAGACGAACAGCCAAAATTGATGGCTGTCTGACCAAGCACATGACGACGGTGCGTACCCGTGACTATGTTCACGTCTACGCATGAACGCTCCCCCCGCGTCAATTTTTGGAAAATTCGCTAGTGATTTGCATGAAAACTGGCGAAATCCGTTGCTCTCTTCGAACGCGCCAACCCGGACCATCCTTCCGGCGTTGTGTTTTTCCGTCACTACGTACGGGAAGTCCACTTCATGAAAATAACAAATTGGTGACGACATCGTCATCAGCGCGAAAGCTTGTGGAAACCAGCATCTCGATAGATTCACCGACAAGTTTCTATCGAAGTTCTGGAGAACATGCGACGTCAAGACGTTCAACTGCTGGCCCTTGCGAGACAAGGCGACTTGGATGCGCTATGCGAGGTTGGGCAACGCTACTTGGAGGGTGTGCAGGGCTTTCCAAAGTACACCGACCTAGGCCTTAAATACCTATCCCACCCAGCGCTTTCCGCTTCGGAGCGCTCCGCCAAAATCATTGCGGAAGGCCTTTCGTTGAGCGACCTCGTCCAGCGCGACCTGGTCCCAATACTGGTTGCCGCAGCAAGTGCTGGCTCGTCAGCCGCTTGCCTCAAGCTGGGGGTATGGCGTGGTTTTACGCAACTGGACGACGAGCTTGCACTTGAGCTATGGGAGCGAGCCGAAACCTTGGGGAGTGAGACAGCCTCAAACGCTCTAAGCGCTTACAAGAACTCCAAGGAAAGCCGTCTCTTGTCGGCATTGAAAACGCTTGTCGAGGAGCCAGACATCGCGACAGAAGATACTGTTGCGCACGCGCTCTTCGAGGCCACGCGTACTGTAGATTCTGCACTCGTCATTCGGCTGCTCAAGTTCGCTACCGCGCTGCCCTTAGAACGAGGCTCCGGGCTGTGCGATGCCGTATGCGGCGGCCTTGTCTTCCTGCAACGCAATCAGGTGTCTCTTCCCGAGCTTGACAGTACGACGCTTCATGCCATCTTGGAGGACTGCGTGGGCCGAAGGAATGCCGAAGCGGCGTTGCTTTTGGGCCGCGCGTTCTGCGGCATAGACACCGCATTTGCGGCGTCTGAGAGTCTTGTTCCCAAGCGAAATCTTCGAGGGGGTACTGCGCTACTACTTCGTGCGGCGGATGCAGGTCTGAGTGAGGCCTGGCTGCTCCTTTACCGAGTTCACTCAGACGGCCATGGCTCTGTGGCAAATCCTCACGCGGCGCTCTTCTTTCTTGAAAAAGCTGCAGCGAGTGGCAACGCCAATGCGCAACGTCAGCTTGGCGCCATGATTCTCAAATCAGCTACAGGAATGGCAGAGCAGGAACTTGGACTTCATTGGATGTCACAAGCTGCAGCCCAAGACGACGTCATTGCGAAAAGCCTTCTGCAGTCGTTCGTTCTTCCGGTGCAAGGAACTGACGACGATGCTCTACATGTCATTGAGGAGTTAGAAAAAATCGACCCCTGGGTCGCACATCGCCTGCGCGTCTCGAGGAATTTTGGATTGACCAAAGCTGAAGCAACGTGCGTAGACGTGGTGTCCGGCGTAAGGTCTTGGGGCTTAGTTGTTTCAAGCGGAGCTGCAGACCGCTACCAGAGAACCAGGTTTGGACGAGCGATACCGGCGCTAAAGGGTCAATTTGTTGACAGCTTACGAGAGTCTGCCGAGTTCTTCCGACTCGCAGGTGAGGGCCCAGTGCTGTCCAACGCTGAACAGCGACAGCGATCGCAGAAGCTTCGATATCGGCTTGATCGCAGCGGCGTCGACGAGTCCATGTTCTTCGCGCAAGTCACTACGTCGACCCTCACCTCACTGCGCCAGGGATCCAGCTGGGCGCAAGGGCTACGACAAACTTTGCGAACCGCTATTGCCAACTGAACGCGCTGTCCTGACAAAAAAGTAATGCTCAAGCAGCGCTCTCGTCACGGCCATCTGGGTAGCGTAGGGGGGTACGTAGGTACTCCGAAGCAATAGTGCTATTCGGACAATCAAAGAAGGAACACATATGAAAGCGAAACTTGCCATCGCGGCTCTTGCTCTTGCCTCCACCTCCACCTTCGCTGGGCACGCTGCCGTCGAAGCCGCCAAGGAAACCATCCCACTCAAGGACGGAGGCAGTCTCTACATCTTCCCTGATGGGAAGATGGGCAAGGAAAGCCGGGTAGGTACCTCCGTGTATTTGAAGAAAGGCGAAGTTCTGGAGGCCGCAGATGGTCGCTCAATCCCTGTCACGAGCAACGAAGTGGCCCGCATGGACTATCTTCTGAACAAAGGCCACAGCAACAACTGAAGAGAGTTCCCCTAGTGCGACAGGGACACCACCTTCTCAAATTCGAGGACAAAGGTGTTGGCCCCTGCTAGGGACCTCAGCTCGACTTGACCGTGGTGGGCTCTCATGATGGCTTTGGTGATAGCAAGGCCTAGGCCCAGACCTCCAGCATCTTTTGCGCTCGGCGAAGAGAGTCGCACAAAGCGGTCAAAGAGCGACGCTTGAGAGGCAACAGGAATCTCTTCTCCCCTGTTGGTAATCGCCAAACTGGCCTTGCCTTCAGCAGTGTTGATGCTGATATCGATGGTGGATGCGGGCTGCGCATACTTCACTGCATTTGACAGCAGATTGCTGATTGCTCGACGAATCATCAGACGGTCACCTTGCACTCGAGCGGAGCCCCTGACTGAAAAGTTTAGCGCCTTTTCGCTTGCCGTAACGTCATAGAAATCAACCAACGATTGAGACTCTACGTCGAGCTCGACGAGTTGCACAGATGGCAGAGCGTGCATGTTCTCCGTTCGCGCCAGGAAGAGCATGTCCGAGATAGTTCGCGCTTGGTCTTGCAGTTCTTCCGATATCGTCTCAATCGTGCTTCGATACTCGTCACTGGTTCGTGATTGAGCCAGTGTGACTTGCGCGACAGTCAGAAGGTTGCTGACTGGAGTTCTCATCTCATGCGCCAGATTTGCCGAGAACGCGCTCAGGCGGTCAAAGTCGCTTTGGAGACGATCCAGCAAGCCGTTCAGCGAGTTAGCAAGTTCACGCATCTCCTTTGGCCAGCTCTGTGCAGAGATCCGCTCCGATAGCCTATTGGCGTTTATTTGCTCCGCTCTTGCTCTCATCGTAATAAGCGGCTGTAGGCCGCCCCGGCTTGCTAGCCAGCCGAGCATCGTGCCCACCACTACTGCGAAGCACACATACCCCAAGGTCTTCATGGACAACACGTCAAGGAAGTCTGTGTGCTGCCGCGTGTCTACTGCGGCAATCACAGAGAGCTTCTTTGAGACGTTCCCGCCAAGACTGACCTCAAAGCGTTTGGCATGAAAGCTGTGAGCTGTTCTTCGCCAGTCTTTGGCCTTCCCGGCACCGGAGAATTCTTCTGCCAGGCCTGCTGGCAATTGCAAATCTCGATGTTCGAATAGGTCGCCAGTGTCGCTGAGAACCTTGACGTAGAGCCCGGCGTGCCCTGGCATGCTTGTCGCAAGCCACCCCCTCAGCTCATCCTCCGACCGGCTGTTTCGCGCCGCTTCAGCGACGAGCTGAACTTTGCCCTGCAGCAGCAGCTCGTCCAGCTCATGGAACCGGCTGCTTGTTTCTCGAAAGACCAGCCACGAGAATCCAGCTAGGACTACCGTCAGCACGCAGGCGAACAGAAGCGTCAGTCGAGCAGTTAACGACATAATTCTCGAACACTTTCAGGGCTCGGTCTCGGGCTCGGGCTCGTCGAGCACGTAGCCCATGCCACGCACTGTTCTAAGCAGCTTGGCATCGAACGCGTCATCGATTTTTGACCGGAGCCGCCCCACCGCGACAACAATCACATTGCTCTCGCTGTCGAAGTTGATGTCCCACATCAGCGAAGCTATCAATGTGCGTGGGAGAACCTCCCCTTGGCGCCGCATGAAGAGCTCAAGTAGTCCGAACTCCTTCGCTGTCAGGTCCAGGCGACGACCCGCCCTGCTCGCCCTTCTTCGCACGAGGTCAAGCTGAAGGTCGGCCACTTGGAGCGTTGTGGACTCCTGTGACTGGATACCTCTGCGCAGCACCGTCTTTATGCGTGCGAGAAGCTCGGAGAACGAAAACGGCTTGATAAGGTAGTCATCTGCTCCCAACTCAAGGCCTTTGACACGGTCTTCAATGCTGTCTCTCGCCGTAAGGTACAGAACCGGCAGATGAGGCTTTTTTCTCCGCAATGAGCGAAGCACCGACCATCCGTCAATTCCAGGCAAATTCACGTCCAGTAGCACTAGGTCGTAGTCACCCTCCGTAGCCTCGTGCAAACCGTCAACACCATCCCGCATCAACTCGGTGTAGTACCCCGCTTCTCTCAGACCTTTCTTGAGGTACTCGCCCGTATGGGCTTCGTCTTCCACGATAAGAATTTTCATACGGTGACCGTCTCCAAGGGCCAGCAGTTTGGCACGTGAATTTCTTCAATCTGGAATGTGACGAACATGTAATTCGGCTGACAGAGGGTTGTTGCACTCCGGGGCTAAATGGCGTCCTTTCGATGAGGAGCCCGGCCCGGACCCGCAAGGCGATGCGCTTTTAGACGATAAAGCGCCTGCTGGGGTCCAAGTCCAGAGCGGAGCATGTGAAAGGCGGTGATTGGTCGCGATCAAGCAACCTTCACCGCCACCCCATCTCACCGTGGCGCGGATATGAACCGGAGCTACTGGCCCACGAGCCAGGTACTGGTAGTGACCACTCAACGGCGATACAACGGATTCTTGGTCACGTAAACACGATAGTCCTTGCTCGTGAAGCCGGCAGGCGCGAACTGGGCAAGATCCCAGGAGCGACCATCCAGACCATTGAAGGTCCACGAAAACTTTTTACCGTCCGTGCCTACAAAGGAGACCGTTTCCCCATACTTGACGTTGGCGTACTTGGTTGCTTCAACGTCCACGATTCTCGAGCCAGCGTCCGCGCTGGCCGACTGGCCTTGGACCGACTGACCATTGCGGAACGTTTCAGCTGCAGACACTGCCCCCAAAGTGCTGGTGAATGCGACTGCAATTGCTGCGATACGGAGTGTTGAAAGTGCTTTCATTTGGAACCTCATTGGTGAATAGAACGGACTCTTGAGCTAGGCAAGGTTGCCCTCAAGAACCGACATCAACTTTAAAAATCAGGCTCCTACAACATCGAGACCGAAGAATGACAAATTCGTCATGTTGCTCAGGAGGAAGGCGAGTTCATCTCTACGCGCACGCGAAAAAGCACGCAGACCTGCTGAAGTCCCCTCGATTTCCTGCGCCATTCAGAAGTAGAGGTTGGGGAACAGTTTGACACGGTACTCGACAGGCGGGATTCTGCCGAGAGCTTCATGGGGCCGATGGTGGTTGTAGCGGTGCAGCCAGTCGGCTGTCATTTCACGCACCTCCTTCAAGCTGTCGAAGACGTAGCAATCGAGCACCTCGGTGCGGTAGGTCTTGTTGAAGCGTTCGACATAGGCGTTCTGCGTGGGCTTACCAGGCTGGATGTGGTTGAGGGCGATGCCCTTGGATTGCGCCCACTGGGCCAGCGCATTGGCGATGAACTCGGGGCCGTTGTCCAGGCGAATCGACAGCGGCGCGCCGCGTGCCTCCACCAGCTCGTTCAAGGCCCGGATGACCCGCGCGGCCGGCAGGCTGGTGTCGACCTCGATACGAAGGCCTTCGCGGTTGAACTCGTCGATGACATTGAAGGTCCTGAAGCGCCGCCCCGACCACAGCGCATCGGACATGAAGTCGCAGCTCCAGCCGTGATTGGGCTGGGCTGCAGCCTGCAGCGGTTGTTTGACGCGCGCTGGCAACCGTTTCTTGCCCCGCCGAGGCAGGTTCAGCCGCAGCTCGCAGTACACGCGCCAGAGCACCGTCTTGCCCCAGGGCTTTCCCTGGTGGCGCGCGCTGTCGTACAGCAAGCCGAAGCCGTGACGCGGGTTCAGTGCCATGTGGGCCTGGATGAAGCTGATGACCCCGGAGTCGTCGCGTGCAACCGGTCGGTAGCGCAGCGTTGAGCGGGAGATGCCACTTGCCTGGCAGGCACGTCGCTCACTCATGCCGTGCTCGGCCACGAGGGCCTGAACGACCATATCGCGACGCTCCGGGGTCAGAGCTTTCGGTCAACGACGTCCTTGAGCGCGTGGTGCATCAGCGCCAGGTCGGCGTACATGCGCTTGAGCTTGGCGTTCTCGTCCTGCAACTGCCGCAGCTGCGATAGGTGCGAGACCGTCATGCCAGAGAACTGGCTCTTCCACTTGTAGTACGTCGGCTCGCTGATGCCGTGCTTCCTGCACGTCTCTGCAACCTTCGCGCCAAGCTCGACCTCCTTGAGGATGCCGACCATCTGCGCTTCACTGAATCTGGATTTCTTCATGTAGAGACTCCTGCTGGGGGAATTCTCTACTTCCAACTGGTTCAGGTTTTCGAGGGGACTTCACTGCCATACCGGCAAATCTGCGTGCCAGAAGAACCCGAGGTCACCCCGAGAACCGGGGTATCTGCTTAGAAGGTGTGGCGCAGGCCCACTTCGAAGCCGGAGGAGTTTTCACCTCCCAGCATGCCGGCAGGAGGCGTTCCGAGGACAGAACTACGAGCAGCGCCGTCGTTGCTGATGCGGCTATACGTGGTGTAGAGCGCTGTACGCTTCGACAGGTCATGCACATAGCCGATTGCGAGACGTGTGCTGTCGTCGCCGTCTGCGTAGCCAGAGCCCACTGGACCGCCAGATCGATTGGCTCGCGTGTAGCCAACGCGGATGGTGCCGGTGGCAACAGGAACGCTGGCGCCGATAGAAATGTCCTGCGTCTTGCGGCCGCTCCACGCCTTCACGTCATACAGCGTGTGCAACGTCGCAAAGCCAAACATGTAGTTGAACTTGACGTTGTAGTGTTTGAAGTCAGAAGGCGTTCCAACATCGGTGACGCCGTATGCCACACCAACGTCCATCGCCGAGTTCTTGTATCCGAGCCCACCGCCCGTATAGCGGTTGCCCACAATTCCTTCGCCTGGCGCGACTTGAATCTGGCCATACACGCCACCCATAGCGGGCAGCAGGTAGCTGATTGCATTGTCCGCGCGGAGAACCGTGCTGGCCACGCTGCCCAGGTTCGAGCCAGCTCCATAGAGGAAGATGCCGCGTGAGCCAATACCCACGATTCCAAATTCGTCGCCCAAACCGTTCATGAAAGTGGGGGTGTAGTCGCGACCCAGTCGGACTTCACCAAACCCGCCGCTCAGACTCACCGTCGAACGGCGGCCGAAGAACTTTGCGGGGTCCGCTGTACCAGTGTCGACGGCGAACTGCGATTCGAGGTGGAAGCTGGCCTTCAGGCCCCCCCCGAGGTCTTCCACGCCGCGCAGACCCCAGCGACTGGTCATGTTGTCGCCAGAAGCAAGTTGAGTTTTCGATCCGTCAGATCCGTTCTTCACCGAACGCACCGCAGCGTCGACAACGCCAAATAGCGTCACAGAGGATTGTGCGCTTGCGACTGTGGACAAGGCTGCCAGCGCAGCGAGCGTCAGCATTTTCCTGTTCATATTGATTGCTCCTAGTTTGGGTTTGGTACGCACCTCCAACTGCTCTCGTCGCAGCCACTGGCTGCAAGAAAGCTTGGTGCGATACGTAGGCTATGGGCACAACAAGGAATGAAGCCGGTCGGCATTGAGTTGCAGAAACAATCGCAAGTGATTTCTCTTACAGGAGCCGCCATCTGTGTGCTGACGTCCACGGCTCGCTGCACTTGCGCTCACTACAGGCATGAAATCTAGCCACGAGGTAAATCTAGCCACGAGGTTCCAGTGCCTTAGGGAAGGTCAGCACAACCTCGGCAGTGGCTGCGTGATGTGAGACATTGAGGACATGAAGCAAATGAGCCTGGGCGAGAGTGGGTACGAGCGCAAGACAAAGTGGGCTGCTGCCGGTTCCGTTGACACCGACCTAAGCTTCTTGGACTGCCCCTGGTCCGGTAGACAAACCCCGCCTATCCTTTGAGCATAGGAGGAAGTGCGATGAGCACCCAAAGGTTTTCACCAGAATTCAAGGAAGAGGCAGTCAAACAGGTCGTCGAACGCGGTTACACCGTGCCCGATGTGGCCGCCCGTTTAGGCGTGTCAGCACACAGTCTGTACAAGTGGGTCAAGGCCGTTGCGCCAGACAAGTCCGAGCAGCAATCCAAGGAGTTGCTGGAGGCCAAGAGCGAAATTCTTCGGCTGCGTGCCCAGATGCGCCGCATTGAAGAGGAGCGCGACCTACTAAAAAAAGCCGCGCGGTACTTTGCCAGGGAGCCCGAGTGAAGTACCGCTTCATGATCGAACATCGTCATGAATTTGCCCTGAGCCTGATGTGCAGGGTGCTGCAGGTGGCGCGCGCAGGCTTCTATGCATGGCTGCAATGCCCGCAGTCCGAGCGGGCCAAAGACGACGCTCGGCTGCTTGAAATGATTCGAAATTCATACGCAGCAAGTCACGGCGTCTATGGTGCTCGGCGGGTGTTTGCAGATCTTCGCGAGGCGGGTGAAACCTGCGGCCTGCATCGTGTGGAGCGCCTCATGCAGCGCCACAAGATCAAGGCTGTGCGTGGCTACAAGAAGCCTCGATCGATTGCAGGAAGACCCTCCCTCATTGCGCCAAACCACCTGCAACGCGAATTCACGGTGGACGCGCCCAACAAGGTCTGGGTCACCGACATCACCTACATCCGGACCTGGCAAGGCTGGCTGTATCTGGCGGTGGTCTTGGACCTCTACGCCCGCAAGGTAGTGGGCTGGTCCATGAAGCCCTCGTTGAGCAGAGAGCTCGCGTTGGACGCTGTGCTGATGGCCGTGTGGCGTCGAAAGCCCCAACAGCGGGTCATTGTGCACAGCGACCAGGGCAGCCAGTACGGAAGTGACGACTTCAAGCGGTTTTGTTCAGCCCACGACCTCGAGCCGAGCATGAGCAGACGGGGGAACTGCTGGGACAATGCCGTTGCCGAGTCCTTCTTCAGCAGCCTGAAGAAAGAGCGCATCCAGAAGCGCATTTACAAGACCAGGGACCTGGCACGCTCCGATGTCTTCGACTACATCGAAGCGTTCTACAACCGAACCCGCCGCCACAGCCACCTGGGCGGCGTCAGTCCCGAAGCGTTTGAACGCGCTTCGGCTTGAGGCGACGGTTTGTCTACTAGACCGGGGGCAGTCCATCTTGAGCTCGCTCGAACTGTACGGGACTGAGATAGCCGAGCGTCGAATGCCGACGCGTCGGGTTGTAGAAGCACTCGATGTAATCGAACACGTCTGAACGGGCCTGCCCTCGCGTTCGATACACCTTCCTGGCCGTGCGCTCGGTCTTGAGGGAGCTGAAGAAGCTCTCCATGGCTGAGTTGTCCCAGACCTCGCCGGCCCTGCTCATGCTGCAGGTGATGCCCTGTTCGTCCAGCAGCTTCTGGAAGTGCTCGCTGGTGTACTGGGCGGATTCAATCGGTCGTCGCAACACCTTCAATCATGGAGGTGTTATGGGAAGACCAGCGGGCTGGATGCAAGAGTTAACGGGGCGATCGGCGATGCGATCACCTGGCGCGCCATCGCATCGGCGCGAAGTGGAGCGGCAGTTCTGGCAGCAGATCGCGAGCGGAATCACGAGTGAGAGGGCAGCCGAAGCTGTTGGCGTGTCGCAGCCCGTAGGCACACGCTGGTTCCGGCATCGTGGTGGCATGCCATTGTTCTTATCAAAGTCTGTGTCCGTGAGGTATCTGTCCTTCGCGGAACGAGAAGAGATCGCGCTTCTGCGAGCTCAAGACGTCGGGGTACGGGAGATAGCTCGCCGTCTGGGACGAAGCCCGTCAACGGTCTCGAGGGAGTTGACGCGCAACGCGGCCACCCGCGGTGGCAAGCTCGAGTATCGAGCTTCGGTCGCTCAGTGGAAGTCCGAGCTGGTGGCCAGAAGGCCCAAGCCAGCCAAGCTGGTGGTGAACCCGCTTCTGCGCCAATATGTCCAAGACCGCTTGGAGGGCAACATCCTTGATGCTCAAGGTCGCGAAGTTGCAGGGCCTGTGCAAGCTGCGTTTCTCGGCCGCAACAAGCCTCATCGTAGTGACCGCAAATGGGTCAATGGCTGGTCGCCGGAGCAGATTGCGAACCGGCTGCAGGTCGACTTCCAGGATGATTCGTCCATGCGCATTTCTCACGAAGCCATCTACCAGGCCCTCTATATCCAGGGCAGAGGCGCCCTCAAGCGCGAGCTGGTGGGCTATCTGCGTACAGGGCGTGCGTTGCGCGTGCCACGGGCCAGGGCCCAGGCCAAAGCATGGGCTCATGTCAGCGAGGAGGTGATGATCTCCAGTCGACCTGCAGAGGCAAAAGACCGTGCCGTGCCTGGACATTGGGAAGGGGATTTGATCATCGGCCTGGACAGGTCCGCAATTGGGACGCTGGTGGAGCGGTCGAGCCGCTTCACCATGCTCGTGCACTTGCCTCGCGAGGCAGGCTATGGACTGACTCCCCGGACGAAGAATGGCCCCGCGCTAGCGGGTTACGGGGCAATCACCATGGCCAACGCGCTCAAGAGAATCGTGACCACGCTACCTGCCCAGTTGTGGCAATCACTGACGTGGGATCGTGGCAAGGAACTGTCCGACCATGCTCGATTCACCATTGAGTCCGGAGTGAAGGTCTTCTTTGCCGATCCTCACAGTCCATGGCAGCGCGGCACGAACGAGAACACGAACGGGCTGTTGCGCCAGTACTTCCCGAAAGGCACTGACCTGTCACGGTGGAGCGAGCAGGAGATTCAAGCCGTGGCCCGGACCTTGAACAACAGGCCGCGTAAAACGCTGGGCTGGAAGACACCAGCTGAGACTTTGAACGAGTACCTAAAATCCGTTCGACAACCCGGTGTTGCGACGACCGGTTGAATCCGCCCTGGCTACCCTGGTCGGAGTGGTGCAGCAAGGCCACGGGTCTGCCCCGGCGCCACACGGCCATCATCAGCGCGTCCACCACGAGCTGGGAGGTCATGCTCTCCTGCATCGACCAGCCCACGATGCGACGGGAGTACAGGTCCAGCACCGCAGCCACGTACAGCCAACCTTCTGCTGTCCAGATGTAGGTGAAGTCGGCCACCCACTTCTGGTTCGGGCCATCGGCCTGGAACTGGCGGTCCAGCACGTTGTCAGCCACCGCGCTGCGCGCGCCCCGGTCCTTGGGCAGTCCACGACGACGGGGTCGAGCACGCAGTGCCTGCTCTCGCATGAGCCGCTCAATGCGGTGCAGACCACAAGCCTGACCTTGCTCCAGCACGTCGTGCCACACACGGCGTGCGCCGTAGGTGCGGTCGCTGCGCACGAAGCTCTGGTGGACCTGAGCGCCCAGCACTTCATCGCTGAGGCTGCGTTGGCTCCTGGGCCGCGTGAGCCACGCGTAGAAGCCGCCTCGCGAGACACCGAGCGCCTCGCACATCAGATTGACCGGCCAGGCCCCCCGGTGTTTCGCCACGAAGCCGAACTTCACATCGACTCCTTCGCGAAGTAGGCCGCGGCTTTTTTCAGGATGTCGCGCTCCATCTTGAGCTTGGCAACCTCCTTGCGCAGCCGCGCTATCTCGATGTCCTGGGCCTTTTGCTTGCCGTTGCCAGGGAACGCCTCCTGGGGCTCCTCTCGCAGCTCACGCACCCACTTGCGCAGCACGTTCTCGTGAACGTCCAGGTCCTTGGCCGCCTGGGCCACAGCCACCCCACGCTCAGTGACCAGCCTGACCGCCTCGAGCTTGAACTCTCGGCTGAATGTCCTTCTTCTCTCCATGAACCACCTCCGGTTTCATCTTCCTGGACTGCCCCCGGTCTAGTAGACAAACCGTCGCCTCAAGCCGAAGCGCGTTCAAACGCTTCGGGACTGACGCCGCCCAGGTGGCTGTGGCGGCGGGTTCGGTTGTAGAACGCTTCGATGTAGTCGAAGACATCGGAGCGTGCCAGGTCCCTGGTCTTGTAAATGCGCTTCTGGATGCGCTCTTTCTTCAGGCTGCTGAAGAAGGACTCGGCAACGGCATTGTCCCAGCAGTTCCCCCGTCTGCTCATGCTCGGCTCGAGGTCGTGGGCTGAACAAAACCGCTTGAAGTCGTCACTTCCGTACTGGCTGCCCTGGTCGCTGTGCACAATGACCCGCTGTTGGGGCTTTCGACGCCACACGGCCATCAGCACAGCGTCCAACGCGAGCTCTCTGCTCAACGAGGGCTTCATGGACCAGCCCACTACCTTGCGGGCGTAGAGGTCCAAGACCACCGCCAGATACAGCCAGCCTTGCCAGGTCCGGATGTAGGTGATGTCGGTGACCCAGACCTTGTTGGGCGCGTCCACCGTGAATTCGCGTTGCAGGTGGTTTGGCGCAATGAGGGAGGGTCTTCCTGCAATCGATCGAGGCTTCTTGTAGCCACGCACAGCCTTGATCTTGTGGCGCTGCATGAGGCGCTCCACACGATGCAGGCCGCAGGTTTCACCCGCCTCGCGAAGATCTGCAAACACCCGCCGAGCACCATAGACGCCGTGACTTGCTGCGTATGAATTTCGAATCATTTCAAGCAGCCGAGCGTCGTCTTTGGCCCGCTCGGACTGCGGGCATTGCAGCCATGCATAGAAGCCTGCGCGCGCCACCTGCAGCACCCTGCACATCAGGCTCAGGGCAAATTCATGACGATGTTCGATCATGAAGCGGTACTTCACTCGGGCTCCCTGGCAAAGTACCGCGCGGCTTTTTTTAGTAGGTCGCGCTCCTCTTCAATGCGGCGCATCTGGGCACGCAGCCGAAGAATTTCGCTCTTGGCCTCCAGCAACTCCTTGGATTGCTGCTCGGACTTGTCTGGCGCAACGGCCTTGACCCACTTGTACAGACTGTGTGCTGACACGCCTAAACGGGCGGCCACATCGGGCACGGTGTAACCGCGTTCGACGACCTGTTTGACTGCCTCTTCCTTGAATTCTGGTGAAAACCTTTGGGTGCTCATCGCACTTCCTCCTATGCTCAAAGGATAGGCGGGGTTTGTCTACCGGACCAGGGGCAGTCCATCCACCTTAACAAGGTGTCTTTGAAACCGGCAGCAGCCCACTTGCACGGCGCAGTGGTCAAAACCACCTGAGCCTCGACCAAGCTATTGATGTCATGAAGTCATGGGCTGAATGCTGGCGTGCGCGATGTGAACAACGGCAATGAAACGAGCTCCAAGAATCTACGCCTTGCACATCTGCGATGCTCAGAATACTGCGACGCGATTCACGTAACAGCTTCGTGACGCATGCGTAACGAGCACGCCACAGCTTGGAAATCACCTCGCAGATAAATTTTCCCGTGAATGGTCACAAGTGTCCGCAATGGTGCGACATGAGAACGCGAGACCATCTAACCGCACGGGAAAGAATGCGACGACAAGACGTACAGCTGCTGACACTTGCGAAACGAGGCGACCGCGATGCTCTTTGCGAAGTCGGGCAACGCTACTTGCTGGGCACTGAGGGGTTCTCGAAGTACATTGACCTCGGACTCAAGTACCTTTCGCATCCCTCGGTAGCGAACTCTAAGCTTTCGGCAACAATCATCGCTGACGCGCTGACGCTGAGCGAACTGGTCCGACGGAGTCTTTTGGTTGTGCTTATATCAGCAGCAAACGGTGGCGCAGCTTCCGCGCGTCTCAAGCTAGGCTTCTGGCGCGCGCTGACATATAGAGAGGTGGATTCCGTTCACCGTCTGTGGGCTCAAGCTAGCGCAGACGGCTGCCAACATGCGGCAGCGGCAATGAACGCGCTATCGAGCGGTACACACAACTCCATGAAGGTCGCCATGTCCACCCTTGCCTCTCTCCCTGAGATTGACGCCAGTGGAACGATGACTCAAGCACTGTCGTCGGCTGTGAAGAGTGGTGACCTGGACATTGCGGCTCGCGTCATGGAATACGCAGTGTCGATGGCAATAGATCAAACCTCGGAACTCTGTGATGCCATGTGCATTGCGCTGGTCGCAACCCAAAACCAGCGCATGACGTTGCCGCAGATGAATAGTGGTCGACTACAGTCGATGCTGGAGGACTGCGTGAAGCGGGGAAACTCATCTGCCGCTTTGGTCTTGGGTCGCGCCCTATGTGGCATTGATTCGGTATTCGCGTGGTCCGCTAGTTTGACCCCAAAGCGGAACGTCCGTGGCGGGACAGCCCTTCTCTTTCGCGCTGCAGACGCTGGGATTGAGGAGGCGTGGTTGCTCCTCTATCGGGTACACGCGTATGGTCAGGGGTCTGTCGCCAATCCACAAGCTGCCAGATTCTTCTTGGAGAAGGCCGCTTCGAGTGGGGACCCATGCGCGCAACGTCAACTGGGAGCCTCGATATTGAAATCGGCGCTCGACATCGAGGCGTTTGAAGCTGGCATGCATTGGATGACGCTGGCAGCGAATCAAGGTGATGCGATTGCCCGGAATCTCTTGGGAACGTTCGTGCTTCCAATTCGCGGAGAGAGCAAGAGAGCTTTCGAGGCGATAGACAAAATCGCTCGTCTGGATCCCGGTGTAGCTCATCGTCTCCGCATTGCGAGAGACTTTGGGCTGACTCGGACAGAGGCCATATGCGTTGACATTGCCTCAGGCTCGAGACCTTGGGGATTCGTTGTCTCCAAAGATGCCGCTGATGAAAGACTAAGGTCTCGCTTCAGTCGCGCAATTCCAGCTCTTGAATCAAGGTTTTTAGAACATGTTCGCGAGGCTGCCGAGTTTTTCAAACAAACCGGTGAAAGCGGCTCAGTCACGCGGGGTGACCGTCGACTAAGAGAACACAGGCTCAAGTATGTCCTCGAACTGTGCGACTTTGACGAGTCACTTTTCTTCGCACAGGTTCCGACCGCTACCATCGCGACACTTCGACAAGGTGCGAGTTGGGCGCACAGTGTCAAAAAGACGCTACGCACTGCTTTGGCCAACTAGGCAGTGAAGTCGGGCTTGGACGCCATTCGATACATGCCCTGGGGACCGAGGCCAACTTCAACGATACATTCTCCACAATCCCCACCAAGCCGCTGGTGCGAGGAAGACGACGCCCGCCATTCCTGGAAAGTAGCCGTAGCGCTGGCCCGTAAAGAATGGAAACACGAAATGAGCAAGCATCTGTGATGCCCATGGCGAAGAAGAACATTGATGCCAGGTAGTACCCAAAGGGGAGTCGTCGCCCTACTAGCCAGGGAATTCGCAGTCATGCAGTAGCCAAGATGTACAAAAGTGTGCCCAGCAATGTGCCGCTTGGAGGCGCCAGGACGCCGGTGATGCGACAGTGCGAGGAAAAAGTCCAAGTACCGCCCTTCCAGCGTAGGGTGCCAGAGTAGCTGCTCCCGCGCATTCTAGAAATCAAGGTCTTACAAGACCCCGTGCCGCAGGGGTGCCGCGGTTCGAGTCAAAGCGGTGCGACGGGCCTATGTCCTCGCCAAAGTTCTTGCGACTGGACTTCTCGCGTGAAGCCGCTCCCCGCGCGCTCCAACCACGACTCGCCGAACCGCGCGACGGGAGGGTGACACAAAAGCTAGCCCTCGTGACACGCGTCTCCATCTCGCGCTAGATCTGAGCTTGATTCACCCGCCGCATCAGTTGCTCAGCACTTTCCTTTCGCTCGCTGTAGCGGTCCACTAGGTATGGTGCCACGTCGCGCGTGAGCAGCGTGAACTTCACCAGTTCTTCCAGCACATCGACCACGCGATCGTGAAACGCCGATGGCCTGAGGCGATCGTGCTCATCGAACTCTTGGAAAGCCTTGGCGATAGACGACTGGTTGGGAATGGTGAGCATGCGCATCCAGCGCCCGAGCACGCGCATCTGGTTGACCGCGTTGAACGACTGGGAGCCGCCGCTGACCTGCATTACGGCCAGCGTCTTGCCTTGTGTGGGTCGCACGGCGCCCAACGCCAGCGGAATCCAGTCGATCTGCGCTTTCATGATGCCGGTCATGGCGCCGTGGCGCTCGGGCGAGCACCACACCATGCCCTCGGCCCATGCCGCGAGCTCACGCAACTCGGCCACCTTGTGGTGGGTCTCAGGCGCGTCGTCGGGGAGTGGCAGGCCGCTGGGGTTGAACACGCGGGGCTCGGCGCCCATAGCCTGCAGCAGTCGAACCGATTCTTCTACCACAAGCCGGCTGCACGAGCGTACGCGCAGCGAGCCATAGAGCAGCAGGATGCGCGGCGCGTGTGTCGACGGCTGTGCCGGGCGAAGGCGCTGCGGATCTGGCGCCTGGAAGTGTTCGGCGGCCAGTTGCGGTAGATCAGCGAGAGGCATGCAGGCGTTTTCCAATGTCGTTGTTTGATTTGTTGATGAGTTTTTCCGCAGGCCTCCAGGCGTTGACCAAGGCCACCAGCGAAAGCATCACTGGTACCTCAACCAGCACGCCGACCACGGTGGCCAGCGCGGCACCGGAGTTCAAGCCGAACAGCGAGATCGCGACCGCTACGGCCAGCTCAAAGAAGTTCGACGTGCCGATCAGGCAGGCCGGCCCGGCAATGTCGTGACGCAGCTTGAGCCACTTCGCTCCCCACCAAGTGATGAAGAAGATGCCGTACGACTGGAGGATCAACGGCACCGCGATGAGCGCGATCACCAGTGGTTGCGCCACGATGGTCCGCGCCTGAAAGCCAAACAGCAGGACCACGGTGGCAATGAGCCCGGCCACTGACCAGGGCTTTAACTTCGCCACGAAGTCGCCGACGGCGTGATCGGATTTCTTGCCCAGCAGGTGACGCGTGGCCATTCCGGCCAAGAGCGGAAGAACCACATACAGCACCGTGGACAGCACCAGCGTTTCCCATGGCACAGTCACGTCCGTCACGCCCAGCAGAAAAGCCGCGATGGGTGCGTATGCCACGACCATGACGAGGTCGTTCACCGAGACCTGCACCAGGGTGTAGTTGGCATCGCCTTTGACGAGCTGGCTCCAGACGAACACCATCGCTGTGCACGGCGCCACGCCCAGCAGGATCATGCCAGCGATGTACTCCTTGGCCGATTGCGGATCGACCCACGGAGCGAAGAGGTACTGGAAGAACAGCACGCCCAGCGCTGCCATGGTGAAGGGCTTGATAAGCCAGTTCACCACCAGCGTGAGCACCAGGCCCTGCGGACGCTGGCCGACGCCTTTCACCGCCGACCAGTCGATCTGGATCATCATCGGGTAGATCATCACCCAGATGAACACGGCGACTACCAGGTTGACGTGCGCGATCTCCAGCGCTGCCACCACCTCGAAGAGGCTGGGTAGCGCCAAGCCCAAGCCCACGCCGGCGGCGATGCCGCATGCCACCCATACCGTCAGATAGCGTTCAAAAAGTCCCATACCTCATCACCTCAAAACGAAAACGCCCAGGGCACCGATGGCGCCTGGGCGAGGAAGCAAACAATCAGGACTTGACTTGGCCGATGCTGGTGAGCTCTTTGTGCAGTGCGAGCTTGTCCAGCTTGTCCATAGGGAGAACCATGAAGAGCGAGATGCGACGGCTCAGCACCATGAAGCTGTCGTTGAACGCGCGACGAATGGCTTCCTCGCTGCCCTTCGCCGCCGCTGGGTCTTCCACCCCCCAATGGGCGGACATCGGTTGACCGGGCCAAACGGGGCACACCTCGCCGGCCGCTTTGTCGCACACGGTCAACACGAAGTCCATCACTGGCGCATCGGAAGTCGCGAACTCACTCCAGTTCTTGCTGCGCAGACCGGTCGTCTTGAAATGGCTGCGCTCCAGGAGTTCGATGGCATTCGGATTGACGGCACCCGCCGGATGACTCCCCGCGCTGTAAGCACGGAAGCGGCCTGCGCCGAGCTGGTTCAGGATGGCTTCGGCCATGATGCTGCGCGCCGAGTTGCCGGTGCAGATGAACAAGACGTTGTAGGTGGGTTTCAACATGGGAGTCTTTCGGTGTGGATGTTCAGGGACAGTCGGTACAAACGACCTGATTGACTTCGCAGGGCTGCCCTTCGCAGCAATGCGCGGTGAGAAAACCCAGCAGTCCGTTCATCTGCGGAATGCTGGCGCGGTAGATCAGGTGACGGCCATCTCGCTCGCTGCCGGCCAAGCCGGCATGCACCAGCTCTTTGAGGTGGAACGAGAGTGTGGTGGGCGAGCACCCCAGCGCCTCGGCCATCTGGCCGGGCGAGACCCCTTGAGGTCCGGCCACCACCAGCAGGCGGAAGATGCGCAGGCGTGTTTCCTGCGCGAGCGCCCCGAGGGCGCGCACGACGTCAGCTTCATCCATGATTCAGTCTTTCGTTCTTTGCAAGGGCATCAACCTGCTTCCTTACAGGAAGTAGCAGTGTGAGCAGCCAGCAGATCATCAGCATCACGGCAGAGCCCGCCAACGCGTACAGCAGGCCACCCCATTGGTACAGCAATCCGGACATGAGCGTTCCCATGAAACGCCCCAATGCATTGGCCGCGTAGTAAAAGCCGACATCCTCTGCCGCCTTTTCCGAGCCGGCGTACGCCAGGATGAGGTACGAGTGCACCGACGAGTTGACGGCAAACGCAAAGCCGAACAGACCCAAACCGCCCACCACCACCCACTCCAGGTTAGGCACCTGCAGGTAGACAGCGACGGCAATGCCGACCGGCACCAGCGCCAACAATGCGGACCACAGTCGTGCGGCGGGCACTTCAGCGCTCAAGCCGTCTGCACTGCGGCGAACCAGTTGCGGCGCGAGCGCCTGCACCAGTCCATAGCCAATCGTCCAGGCCGCGAGAAAGCCACCCACCATGGTGAAGGTCCAGCCTTGCGAGTACAAGAACACCGGCACGCCCACCACGAACCACACGTCGCGCGCACCGAACAGCACGACGCGCGCCGCAGCCAGGGCGTTGATGCCGGCGTTCTTCGCGAACAACTCTTTGGCCGACTTGGACGCCTTGCTCTTGCCCATCATGGCAGGCAACGAACTGATCACACCGATCAAAACCAAAGCGAGCAGGCCCGCCATGCACCACAGCGACGCTTGAAAACCGAGAGACTCCAGCAGCAGGCCTCCCAAAAAGAAGCCAACGCCCTTCATCGCGTTCTTGCTGCCCGTGAACCACGCCACCCACTTGAACAGCTGGCTCGAACCCTGCTCTTTGGCTTGCGAGGCCGTGACCTTGATCGCCGACTTGCTTGCAGTCTTGGTCAAATCCTTCGCTACCCCGCAAATGCCTTGGGCCAGAACCACCCAGGCAACCGACATAGCGGCGGTCCACGCAGGATCAAGCATCGAGAGCAGCGTGAAGCCGATGATCTGCGTGACCAAGCCCACCGTGAGCATGCGCGTGATGCCGTAGCGCGTGGCGAGCCAGCCGCCGATCAGGTTGGCCAGCACGCCCGCCGCCTCATACAGCAGGAAAAGGAACGCGAGAGCAAACGGGGAATAACCGAGCTTGTAGAAGTGCAGCAGCACCAGCATGCGCAGCGCGCCGTCGGTGAGCGTGAAACCCCAGTAGGCGGCGGTGACGATGGCGTAGTTGCGCGCGGCGTGCTGCATGTCAGATGCCCGCTTCGCTCATATGGCAGGCCAGGTCGACCATGCGGCAGGCGTAGCCCATCTCGTTGTCGTACCAGGCGTAGACCTTGAGCAGCGTACCGTCGGTCACCATGGTGGAGAGCGCATCCAAGATGGAGCTGCGTGTGTCGCGTGCGTAGTCGGCGCTGACCAGCGGACGCGTCTCATAGCCAAGAATGCCCGCCAGCGAGCCTTTTGCCGCGGTGGCGAACAGCGCGTTCACCTCCTCGGCCGTGGTCTCGCGCTTGAGTTCGAACACGCAGTCGGTGAGCGACGCGTTGAGCGCGGGCACGCGCACCGCATGGCCGTTGAGCTTGCCTTTGAGTTCAGGGTAGATCAACGCGATAGCGGTGGCGCTGCCTGTGGTGGTCGGAGCCAGACTCATCAGCGCACTGCGCGCGCGGCGCAGATCCTTGTGCGGTGCGTCCACCACCAGGTTGGTGTTGGTTGGGTTGTGCAGCGTGGTGATCTGGCCGTGGCGAATGCCGATAGCCTCGTGCACCACCTGTACTACCGGCGCCAGGCAGTTGGTCGTGCAAGACGCGGCGGTGACGATGCGGTCGCGCGCGGGGTCGTACTGCGTGTGATTCACACCCACGACGATGTTGAGCACGCCACCGACCTTGACGGGTGCGGCCACGATGACGCGCTTAGCGCCGCGGTCCAGATGGCCTTGCAGGGTCTCGGGTGTAAGGAACTTGCCGGTGCACTCCAGCACCACGTCCACACCCAGATCGCCCCAAGGAATCTCTGCTGCCGTGCCGTGGGTGCTGAACGACAGCCGCTGCTCATCGATGCGGATGGTGTCCTCGCCCTCAGCAGCGATGTCTGCTCGCCATTTGCCTTGCACGCTGTCGAAAGCAAGCAGGTGCGCCGTGGCGGCGGCGCCGCCCTTGAGTTCGTTGAGGTGCACCACCTCCAACCGATTGCCTGCACGCGGATCGTCGTTTTGCCGATCGGCGGCCCCCATGGCCGCGCGCAGCGCCAGTCGCCCGATGCGGCCCATGCCGTTGATGCCAACCTTCATGTAGTTCTCCATTGAGAGATCATTGCAATAGTTCAATTATTATAGAACTATTGCGCAAACTTGTGGCAAAGCCATGACGAGGTAGATCGGGAGTCGCCCTCGCCAGGCTGACTTCAAAGCATCGTCACGGGGTCCTGCGGATTGAGGTCGCTCCTTTGAGTCTTGCGCTTGGTGACCGCCCCGACACTCAGAGCGCACGCCGACGCCCGGCCTCTTGACCTTGGAGTTGGTATAGGGTTTTAAATATCCTAAAAGCGAGAACCCATGGCAAAACACCACCCTCAAGACAAAGCGCCCATCGAATCCAGCGGTGCGTCAACATGCTGCGCTACTGTCAAAGCGCACATTCCCAACACTACGAGTCAAGCCGATGCCTGTTGCGGACCAGTAGCTTTGAGATCTACTCCGCCCGAGGATTCTGCGGTGTCGAGTTGCTGTGTACCTGCCGCGTCCAGTGGCGATGCGGCCTCATGTTGCGCGCCACCTGTCAACGTGAGTCGCGAACCCGTTGCCGGGGCGGTGATCGCGCCCAACACCTTCCGCATCCCCACGATGGACTGCACGGTCGAAGAGTCCGAAATTCGCCGGTTGGTCGAGCCCATCGCCGGCATTCGTGGTTTGCACTTTCGGTTGAACCAGCGAACGCTGCGGATCGATGGCGCCGAAGATGCGGTCACTGCCGCCTTGACCGCCATTCGCAAGGCTGGCTTCGCGCCCGAGACCGTGACGGCGCCGACCGCAGCGGGCGCCGCCACCGACGACCATGGCCATGGCCATGACCATGACCACACACATGACCATGCGCCCGGCGGGGGCTACGCGCGCTATGCCGCCGCACTCGTCTTCGCGACGCTCGCGGAAGGCATCTCCTATTTCGCCCCGGAAACTATGGTCTGGAAGGCGCTTGGAATGGCGGTGGCCGCCGCCGCGATCTGGCTGGCAGGCCTTGAAACCTATACCAAGGGGCTGAACGCGCTGCGGCACGGCAAGCTCAACATCAATGCCCTCATGTCGGTCGCGGTCACGGGGGCGTTCATCATCGGCCAGTGGCCCGAAGCCGCGATGGTGATGGCGCTGTACGCCATTGCCGAACTCATCGAGGCCCGCGCCGTGGACCGCGCACGCAATGCCATCAAGGGCCTCGTGGACCTGGCACCCGACGACGCGGAAATCCTGCAGCCGGACGGAAGCTGGAACCGCGTCAAGGCCACCGAGGTGGCGCTGAACGCCATCGCACGGGTCAAGCCCGGCGAGCGCGTCGCATTCGACGGCGTGGTGACCAAAGGCAACAGCAGCATCAACCAGGCCCCGGTCACGGGCGAGAGCATTCCGGTCGACAAGGAGCCGGGCAGCCAGGTGTTCGCGGGAACGATCAACGAAAACGGCGAGCTTGAATTTCGTGTGACCGCCGCGTCCAGCAATTCCACCCTCGCGCGCATCATCCACGCCGTGGAGGAAGCACAAGGCACCCGCGCGCCGACGCAGCGTTTCGTGGACCGCTTCGCCGCGATCTACACACCGGCCGTCTTCGCCATGGCATTGGCGGTCGCCGTGCTACCGCCCTTGCTGCTCGACTGGGAGTGGCTGACCGCCATCTACAAGGCACTGGTGTTGCTCGTGATCGCCTGCCCTTGCGCTCTGGTGATCTCGACGCCGGTGACCGTGGTGAGTGGCCTCGCCGCCGCCGCGCGCCGCGGCATCCTGATCAAGGGTGGCACCTACCTCGAAGATGCCCGCCTGCTCAAGGCCGTGGCCCTGGACAAAACCGGCACGCTGACCGAGGGCAAGCCGAAACTGGTGGCCTTCAAGGCATGGGGGCAGACCGACGAGGGTCAAGCAAGGCGCTGGGCCAAAAGCCTCGCAGCCCGCTCTGACCACCCCGTGTCCAAATCCATTGCGGCGGGCATCGAGGGCGTGGCAGCAGATGTCGAGCGGTTCACGGCATTGCTGGGTCGTGGCGTAGAAGGCGCGGTGGACGGCAAAGCCATGGTTCTGGGCAACCACCGTCTCATCCGCGAACGCAACCAGTCCAACGAACAGCTCGATGCCGAGCTGATGGCCCATGAAGCACAAGGTCGCACCGTCACCTTGCTGGCGGACGACACCGGTGTGCTCGGCCTGTTCGCCGTGGCCGACACCATCAAGGCCAGCTCGGTGGCGGCGGTGGCGCAGCTCAAGCAACTGGGTGTCACCCCGGTCATGCTGACGGGCGACAACACGGCCACCGCGCAGGCGGTGGCACGCGAGTCGGGCATCGACGATGCGCGCGGCGGGCTGCTGCCAGAAGACAAGCTCTCGGCGATCAAAGAGATGCGCGAGCGCTACGGCCCGACAGCCATGACCGGCGACGGCATCAACGATGCACCGGCATTGGCCCAGGCCGACATTGGCTTTGCCATGGGCGGTGCCGGCACGGACACGGCGATGGAAGCGGCCGACGTCGTGATCATGAACGACAACCTGGGGCGCATCGCGGAGACGATCCAGCTGAGCCGCAGGACGCATGCGATCCTGTGGCAGAACATCAGCCTGGCGCTCGCCATCAAGGCGGTCTTCTTCGTGCTGGCGGTGTTCGGCAGCGCAACGATGTGGATGGCGGTGTTCGCCGACATGGGCGCCAGTCTCCTGGTGGTGGGCAACGGCTTGCGCCTGCTGCGGCGCGTCACATCGTGACCAGCCCGATGGCGGCGCTGACCCTGCACGGTGGTTGGGCGGTGCTTCGGCAGACGCAGGTAGAACTCGGCAAGAACCACGTTGAAGGAGGCCACAATGGCCACAGTCACTGGCCCGCACGCTGAACGCCGATTCGATGCTGCCACGCATGCTCGCTTGATGCTCGAAGCGAAGTCCGCAGGCTCCACCGAGCAGGCCTGGCTGTATCTGGAGGCGGCTCATATCGTGGGACAGCTTCACCTGAGGCCGCATTTGCAGACGCACGCACACATGCTGGGCCTGTCCTTGCGCGCACGCGACTGGCCCGAGGCTGCAGGCCAGATGCTCAGATTGGCGTTGGTGCCCTTGGGCCACATGAGCGGGCGCTTGCCACTGGGCAACCCGGGGCGCTCCACAGTGAGTGCCTTCGAACCTCTGCCGGTACGCCCGGAACTGGCCGACTTGATTGCCCGTGCAAGCGACGACTGAAATGCCCGCCGCTTAAAATCCACTGCATGCGCGCCTTCCTGGTCATTCTGATGCTCACGCTGCTGCCGCTGCAGTTTTCTGCCGCAGCGGAGGCTGAATGCTGCGGCCACGTTGCGGTCGCCCAAGGGTCACAGGTCCAACACCGTCAGCCCGCCCATATGTTGGCTGGTTCGGGTTCGGAAGAGCTGGCCACCAACGGCCTGGGCTTTGATCTTGACTGTGGAACCTGTCATACGAATTGCGCTGCAGCTCTGACGGCGACTTCCGCAACCACGGCTGTCCCCGTTGGCATCGAGCGGGTCGAACACCTGGTCGAACTCATCTTGCCGCCCTGGCACAAGCGACCCTATCGTCCCAAATGGTCTGCCCCGCGAGGTTCGGGGTTGAACGCTTTGGCCTGATGGACTGACAGGCACCTCCTCCCCGATCCCCTGGCTTCAAGTGGCCGCCATCGCACACGCTGGCCGACCTCGGATCGTTCTGGAAGGACTCTCTCATGACCGCTCGCTGGGCCCAGCGAAACCCGCGATGGACGTGGCTTGCTGCCATCGCGGCACTCTTGTTTGTTGATCAGATCAGCAAATCGTATTTCTCAACCACCCTTGCACTCGGGGAAGCGGTTCGGGTGACCGAGTGGCTCAACTTTGTGCATGTGCTCAACACGGGCGCGGCCTTTTCGTTGCTGGCCGATGCGGGTGGCTGGCAACGCTGGTTCTTCATCGGCGTATCGGTGTTGGTGGTCGGTGTCGTCTCCGTCGTGTGTCTTGCCCGGCAAGCCGCGCCGCTGGATCGGTGGGTGGGCGCCTTCGTGGTGGGCGGTGGCGGCGGCAACCTCGTGGACCGCGTCCAGATCGGTGCCGTGGTGGATTTCCTCGATTTCCACTGGCGCAGCATTCACTGGCCCGCCTTCAACCTGGCAGATGTCTTCATCGTCTGTTCCATGTTGGTGTGGTGCTTCGCATCCCTGAAAGCGCCGCCGCGCCGATCGCCCCGCAAAACACCCGGGGAGTTGCCCTCATGAAACATGGCTGGCTCTGGCTCATGGCCGCCTGGGGTGTTGCCCTGGTGTCCACGCTCGGTGCGCTTTTCATCGGAGAGGTCATGGGAATGACGCCCTGCCTGCTCTGCTGGCAACCCCGAGTGATCATCTATGGACACTGATGGGAAGCCCCGTCAGCATTGGTGTTTGGAGTACTCATCAATGTCCATAGAAGGCGTTCGGAAGTCCTGCGATCGAGCCGCTGATTGTCCCTCCCTACTAGCCCTACACGGTGGTTGGGCTGTGCTTCGGCAAGCGAAGGAAGAACTCTGTAAAAACCACGCTGAAGGAGACCTTCATGGCCATGTTCACTGACCCGCAGGCCGGTCGCCGGTTCGATGCTGCCACGCATACTCGTTTGATGCACGAAGCGAAGTCGGCTGGCTCCACCTCGCAAGCCTGGTTGTATCTGGAGGCGGCTCATATCGTGGGACAGCTCCATCTAAGGCCCCATTTGCAAACGCACGCGCACATGCTGGGCCTGTCCTTGCGCACACGCGACTGGCCCGAGGCTGCCGGCCAGATGTTCAGGTTGGCGTTGGTGCCCTTGGGTCACCTGAGCGGGCGCTTGCCGCTGGGCAACCCTGGTCGATCCATCGTGAGTGCCTTCGAGCCTATGCCGGTGCGTCCGGAACTGGCCGACTTGATCGCCCGTGCAAGCGACCACTGAAATGCCCACCGCTTAAAATCCGCCGCATGCGCGCTTTCCTGGTCATGCTGATGTTCACGCTGCTACCGCTGCAATTTTCTGCAGCAGCGGCGGTTGAATGCTGCGGCCACGTTGCGGTCACCCAAGAGGCACAGCTCCAACACCATCAGCCCACCTTCATGTCGGCCTGGTCGTGTACGGAAGACCTGGCCACCAACGACCTGGGCTTTGATCTTGACTGTGGAACCTGCCATGCGAATTGCGCTGCAGCCGTGACCGCGACCACCGCGACCATGGTCGACCCCGCTGGCATTGAGTTGGCTGAGCACCTCGTCGAACGCTTCCTGCCGCCCTGGCCTGAGCGACCGTACCGCCCACGATGGTCCACCCCGAGAGGTTCGGGGTTGAACGCTTACGCCTGATGCGCTGACGCACACGTCTTCCCCGATCCGCTGACTTCAGTGACCGCCGTTTCACACGGTGACTGACCCTGGATCGTTTAGGAAGGACTTTTTCATGACCGCTCGCTGGACCCAGCGAAATCCGCGATGGACGTGGCTTGCCGCCGTCGCGACACCCTTATGCGTCGATCAGCTCATGTGCCTTGAATCACTGAAAGCCTCGTCGCGCTCATCGCCCCGTAGAACATCCGAGGAGTTGCCCTCATGAAGCATGGCTGGTTCTGGATCATGGCCGCATGGGGTATCGCATTGGTTGCCACGCTGGGCGCGCTTTTCATCGGGGAGGTGATGGGCATGACGCCCTGTCTGCTTTGCTGGTATCAGCGCATCTTCATGTTCCCGTTGGCGCTCATCCTGGGCATGGCGGCCTTCGCAGAAGACCGGCGTGGAGCTGTCTATGCGCTGCCGCTTGCGCTGGGTGGTGCAGCCATGGCCGGCTACCACACCGCCTTGGTGGCCGATTGGGTGCCGAAATGGTGGGTGCCTTGTGGCACTGGACCTTCGTGCAGCGAACAGAGTCTCGAAATCCTCGATGGCATCCAGATTCCCTGGTTGTCCCTCCTGGCCTTCATCGCCATCGCCATCCTGCTTTTTGTTTACTTGAGAAAGACCCGTTCATGAACGCCAAGAGAATCACCGTCATCGGCCTGGTGGCCATCGTTGCCCTGTTCTTCTACCTGGGCATGAACGCCTACCAGAAGCGCGTGCAGACCGCGCAGGACGAGCAGGCCAAGGCGGAGCAGACCCGTCTGGTGCGCATGCATTCACCGGTTTTCGGTCCACAAGGCGCGCCGGTCACCATCGTCGAGTTTTTTGACCCGGCCTGCGAGACCTGCCGCGCGTTCTACCCCCTCGTGAAGAACCTGATGGCCCAGTACCCCAACGACGTGCGGCTCGTGATCCGCTACGCGCCATTCCACCAAGGCTCGGACCGGGTGGTCAAGCTGCTGGAGTCGGCCAAGGGCCAAGGCAAATACCAGACGGTGCTTGAAGCCGTGCTGGCCGCGCAGCCCGCCTGGGCTGATCATGCTCAGCCCAACATCGAGATCGCTTTCAAGGTGGCTGAGCAGGCCGGGCTGGACCTCGTCAAAGCGCGCCAGGACATCGAGAAACCCGGCATGCAGTCCTTGCTGCAGCAAGACATCGAAGACCTCACCGCGCTGCAAGTCACCAAGACGCCCACCTTCTTCGTCAATGGCCGCAGCCTGCCGAGCTTCGGACCCGATCAACTGGCCGCACTGGTGGCCGAAGAAGTGGCCAAGGCAAAAAAATGAAGCACACGACACCCGCACGTCCGTTCAACCGGCGCACGGTTCTGGCGTTGAGCACCGCGTGGCTCGCCGGGGGCGGTTTCCTGGCCGGCTGTTCGCCCAAGGCGCCCACGTTCAAGAGCACCGACATCACGGGCGCCGCATTTGCACAAGACTTGAAACTGACCGACCACACCGGTCAATCTCGCACCATGGCTGATTTCCGCGGCAAAGCCGTCGTGGTGTTCTTCGGCTTCACGCAGTGCCCCGACGTGTGCCCCACCTCCATGACCACCCTCGCCGAGGTCAAGCGCCTCATGGGCGATCAAGGCAAGCAGTTGCAGGTGCTCTTCATCACGGTGGACCCGGAGCGCGACACACTGCCGCTGCTCAAGGAGTACATGGCCAACTTCGATCCGACGTTTCTGGCGTTGCGTCCCGAGCCGGCTGAACTCAAAGCTGTGGCGGACAGTTTCAAGATCTACTATCGCAAGGCCGAAGGCATCACACCGACCTCGTACACGATGGATCACTCGGCGGGCAAATATGTGTTCGACAGCAATGGCGCCGTGCGCCTGTTCTCCAGCTACGGCACGGAGCCCGCCGTGATCGCCGAAGACATCCTGACTCTGCTGAATTCAATGAAAGGTTGAAGTCCGCTGCCGATATGAAAACACTGCTGCTCTACCTGGCCACTGCCATCGCCGAAATCATTGGTTGCTATTTGCCGTTGCTGTGGTTGCGCGGCCAGGGCTCGGGCTGGCTGCTGTTGCCAGCGGCTGCC
Source organism: Hydrogenophaga sp. BPS33 (assembly GCF_009859475.1). Taxonomy (NCBI): domain Bacteria; kingdom Pseudomonadati; phylum Pseudomonadota; class Betaproteobacteria; order Burkholderiales; family Comamonadaceae; genus Hydrogenophaga; species Hydrogenophaga sp. BPS33. The sequence continues at coordinate 67,623 of NZ_CP044550.1, read as the reverse complement.
GTGAGCCTGGCCACGTTTGCCTGGCTGCTCACCTTGCACGCAGCGCCCTCGGGGCGGGTCTACGCTGCTTACGGCGGGGTCTATGTGGCGGTTGCACTGGCGTGGCTGTGGTCTGTTGACGGCATCCGTCCGTCCACTTGGGACTGGGTGGGTGTGGCCGTAACGCTGGCGGGCATGGCGATCATTGCGTACCAGCCTCGAACATGAACCGCCGCCTCCTTGTTTCTCTCTCGGCGTTGGCCGCCTTCGTAGTGTTTGCTGCCGCTGTCTTTCTCTATCAGCGACACACCCTGCAAGTTGCGGCATTTGTGGCCTCAGAGCAAGCCGGTGCGATGGTCCGGCCGCACTCGCCAGTCATTGGTATCGCGGATGCGCCGGTCACCATCGTGGAGTTCTTCGATCCTGCATGTGAAGCCTGCAAGGCATTTCATCCCCAGGTAAAACAGATCCTTGTGGCGTTTCCGCGAGAGGCACGTCTGGTGATTCGGTACACGCCTTTTCACAGGGAATCTTCTGTGGAAGCGGTGAAGATTCTTGAGGCGGCACGTGCGCAGGGGAAGTTCGAACCCATGCTCGAGGCCTTGCTGGATGGCCAGCGTGCGTGGACGGGTCAGGGGACACGAGCCATCGATCGCGCATGGGCTATCGCGCAGTCTGCCGGCCTTGACGTGGAGCGGGCACGAAAACACATTGCCAAGGGCTCGGTGGACGTGATGCTGGCGCAGGACGTCGTGGACCTGAAGGCGATCGGAGTCCGGGCTACCCCGACTTTCTTCGTCAATGGAAAACCGCTGTCTTCGACCGATCCAGGGCGACTCTACGATCTGGTCAAAAGCGAAGTGGAGCGTGTCGGGAAATCTCCCTGACAATAGAAGAATCTAGGCGTACTAGGTTTGGGCGTGGGTGGACGCAACAGGCCAACTCGACGCAAATGCGCTCCGCAGTGACGGCAGCGAGGCGCAGATGGGAAGCAGCGCTAGTTGTCGCCAATGGCCTACTATGTAGGATGGACTACCCGCAACAGCGACTCGGTTGTGTTTTGGCCGATTTTGCTACCCTGGCGGCGTCGCTCAGACTCAAATCCTGAAGGATGTTGCACTTGGGCGCGGGCCCCCCTGCGCATTGCTCCGTGCACGCAGTCACAAAGCTGCTCAAGGTCCTCTCAAGGGCTAGCAGTTCCGTCAACTTCGCGCGCACTCTGTCAAGGTGGACCTGGGCGATTTCACGTGCTTCCACACAATCGGCATCGTCCCTGGAAGCAAGGCCGACCAGCGCCTTCGTCTCCTCCACAGAGAAGCCGAAATCCCGGCAATGGCGGATCAGCATGAGCAGCTCTTGCGCATCCGCGGTGTACACACGGTGGCCGCTCGGCCGGCGCATGGCTTCGGGAATGAGACCGACTTCCTCGTAATAGCGAATCGCTGAGACGTTCAGTCCTGTGCGCTCCGCCAGCGTTCCGATGGTCAATTGCGTGGGACGGTTATTCATCGTCGGCCCTTGCATCTCAAGCTACTTGAGGTTTTAGAGTCAGTCTATCCGAACTGCTTGCAAGGAAATCTAATGAAAAAACCAATGCTCACTACCCTTGGATTGGCTGGAGCCTGCGCGGCAGGCTGCGCCATACCCATTCTCGTGCCCTTAACCACAGGCTTGTCGGTGGCCGGGCTGATCGGATTCAACTGGGAGCAACTGTCGGGCCATCAGAGTCTTGTGGCCGTCACGGCCGCCAGCGCAGCTGCGTCTGTGGTTGCGCTGGGCATCTGGACGTTCCGGCGTCGGCGCTCAAATGCGAGCAACCAACTCAGTGCAGTTCAAAACGAAGCATCGCTGCCTGCGTCCTTATGCGGATGCAGTGGGGCAACCTCCAAGAAATCCATATGAAAAATCTGATTGCCACTGCCGCCGTTCTCATGGCGGTTGCCACCACCCCCATCGCCCATGCACAGGCGATCGTCGGGCAACCGGCCCCGGCGTTTCAGGCGACGGATGTGAGCGGCAAGCCCGTTCGGCTCGCTGATTTCGCCGGCAAGCACGTCGTGCTCGAATGGTTCAATCCGGGCTGCCCGTTCGTGCAGAAACACTACAACAGCGGCAACATGCCAGCCACCCAGAAGGTTGCCCTGTCCAAGGGAGCGGTGTGGATCTCCATCAACTCCGACGCGCGAGAGCCGGGCGACAAGAAGGCGGCCTCCACGTTCCCCAACTGGCTCAAGCAAAAAAGCGCTTCGCCCACCGCAGTCCTGCTGGATGGCGGGGGAACCATCGGCAAGACCTATGGTGCGCGAGCAACGCCGCACATGTTCGTGATCGATCCGCAGGGCAAGTTGGTCTATGCAGGTGCCATCGACAGCAAGCCCAGCACGAACCCGGATGACATCAAAACCGCGACCAACTACGTCAGTCAGGCCCTGAACGAATCCATCGCTGGCAAGGCTGTGAGCAAACCCATATCCCAAGCCTACGGGTGCAGCATCCATTACGGATGGGGAGACGCAGTGAAGAAGCTATTGAAGCCGGCTGGGTAGACTCCCAGCCTTGAGGTAGGCGGCGCTGCGATACTTCGGCCGGCCGCGAGGCGCCCTTTTACGTGTGGCGCGCACCTGTATTTGGCTGACCTGAGAACTTCCGAGAATGCAACACGTAAGAGATGCGCTGGAGCGGCATCAGATTTCGATTTACTTTGCGGCCGTTGTCATTGCGACCGTTGTCGCTTTGACGGTCCCAGGCACGGCAGTGCTAGAAGGGGTCATCAATCCAGCCCTCGCGGTGATGCTGTACGTGACCTTCCTGCAGGTTCCAGTAGCGGAACTCAGACGAGCTTTTGGTCAAGTTCAGTTCCTGGGCGCGCTGCTGTTCGCCAATTTCCTTGTTGTACCGTTGCTGGTCTGGGGACTGATCCAGTTTCTGCCGGCAGACCCCATGCTTCGCCTGGGCGTGCTACTGGTCTTGCTCACGCCGTGCATCGACTATGTGGTCACCTTCGCCCACCTTGGGCGAGCCGATGCGCGGCTGCTGCTGGCATCCACGCCCGCTTTGCTCATCACGCAGATGGTCCTTCTGCCGGGATATCTGCGCCTGTTTCTCGGGGAGGATGCAGCGCGCCTGGTCCAGGCAGGACCCTTCATCCATGCATTTGTGTGGTTGATCGCGATTCCGTTGGCACTTGCTGCCATCACGCAGCTCTGGACAGCGAAGAGTGCACTCGGCGCAAGCGCTTCGACGGGCTTGGGCCTGCTTCCGGTGCCTGCGACCGCGCTCGTACTCTTCGTGGTGGTTGCCGCTGTGCTGCCGCAACTCGGCCCGGCAATTGGCTCCGCTCTAAACGTTGTGCCTACGTACATCGCGTTCGCAGTCCTCGCACCCTTGCTGGGATGGTTTGTAGGGCTACTGTTTGGAATAGATGCGCCTGCCGGCCGCGCGGTCGCCTTCAGCGCCGGCACCCGCAACTCGCTGGTCGTATTGCCCCTGGCGCTTTCAGTGCCAGGGGCAATACCCGTGCTACCTGCTGTCATTGTCACGCAGACGCTGGTCGAGTTGTTGGGCGAATTGGTTTACGTCAGGCTAATGCCTCGGTTAGGAAGGTAACCCTACCTGAACCTCGGTCGACACACGTGTCGATTTTGACTTCATTCAAACAATCCCTAGAATGTCGTCATGAGAGAACTCAAAAACCACCTTTACGACCAGGTTGCGCGCATCGGCAAGGCTGTCGCCAGTCCCAAGCGCCTGGAGCTCATCGAGTTGCTGTGCCAAGGTGAGAAGACCGTCGAGATGCTGGCTTCTCAGGCGGACGTCAGTGTCAAGCTGGCCAGCGCCCACTTGAAAGAGTTGCGCCTGGCGCGCCTGGTGGACACCCGCAAGGACGGCAAGTACGTCCTGTATCGGCTGGCGAGTACCAGCGTGGCCGATCTGTGGGTGAACTTGCGCACGGCAGCCGAGGAGCGTCTCGTTGAACTGCAGATGGCGCTCGCCTCCATCGTCGAGCACGGAGACGACCTGCAGGGCGTCAACCGCGCCGACATCTTGCGTCGTGCTGCCGCCGGTGAAGTGCTTGTGCTGGACGTGCGGCCCGAGAATGAGTACGCCGCGGCTCATCTGCCTCACGCGCGCTCGCTGCCGGTGGATGCACTGAAGAAACGCATCGCCGAGTTGCCCAAGGACATCCCGGTGGTTGCCTATTGCCGTGGCCCCTTCTGCCTGATGGCCAAGGATGCCGTCGAGCTTCTGCGCAAGAAGGGCTATCAGGCCTTTCACCTCACCGACGGGGTGGCCGAATGGCGAGCCCGAGGCTTGCCGGTGACGAACTGAGAAGACCTCATCCCAGGTGCAACCGCAGCACCCTCGACGAAATCACCCAATGGACAGCTTAGGCCGACAAGGCTTGTGCTCTGCCCCAGGAGACCACCATGTTTTTCCGCCAAAGACCGGCTGCCAACGCCACGCTCTCTTATCTTTTCGGTTGTGCTGGTTTGCAGAAAGCTGTTGCGGTCGATGTTGTGGCTGGCGATGAAGACTGGTTCATGGAAGAGGCGCAAAGAGCAGGCGCGCAAATCGTCCATGTCATCGACACGCATGTCCACGCGGACCACTATTCGGGAGGTCTGGAACTCGCGCGACGGGTCGGGGCCGCCTACCACTTGCACGAGAGCAACCTGGGTCGCGTGGGCTTCGATTTTTCCCCATTACACGACGGGCAACGACTGGAAGCGGGCAACGTGGTTGTGGACATTGCCCACACGCCCGGGCACACCCCGGACAGCGTTTGCCTGATGGTGCGAGACCTGCGCCGGGGTGATGAGCCCTGGTTCGTCCTGACCGGCGATACGCTCTTTGTTGGTGCGGTCGGGCGACCTGACCTGGCGGAGCGGGAGCACGAGATGGCTGCACAGCTCTATGACACGTTGCAAAACCGCTTGCTGAACCTGCCCAACGAGCTGGAGATCTATCCGGGTCACCAGGCCGGCAGCGCATGTGGTGCCGGCCTGTCGGGCAAACCGGCATCCACCATCGGCTTCGAGAAACGCTTCAATCCGATGCTGGCGATGGACAGGGCCGCGTTCGTGGCCGCCTTGACTGCAGAGATGACGCCCCGACCGGTCGACATGGCGCGCATCGTCGAGGCAAACTTGCGAGGCGTGGTGCCAGCCACCGTCTGAACAGGACATGCAGTTCGGCATCCGCGCCAACCTCGGTCAGTTTCTGCAGCAGTTGCTGCAGGTGCTGCTCGTGGGCATGACCATCGGGATGATGCGCAACGTCGTGCCTGCGCTGGCGGAGTCCGAGTTCGGTGTGCCGCGCGGCTCGTTCATGCTGCTCGCGGCCTTCGTCGTGGCTTTCGGTTTCGTCAAGGGAACGATGAACTTCGTTGCCGGGCGCCTGGCCGAAGAAATGGGCCGCAAACGGGTGCTGCTGTTCGGCTGGCTGGTTGCCTTGCCCATTCCGTTGCTCATCTACTTCGCAACCAGCTGGGCGTGGGTCGTGTTTGGCACCGTGCTGCTGGGCATCAACCAGGGTCTCACTTGGTCGATGACGCAGACGGCCAAGCTTGACATCACCCGGGCCGATCAGCGTGGCCTGGTGATCGGTTTGAACGAGTTCTCTGGCTACGTTGGCGTGGCCATCGCTGGCGTCATCACGGGCTACCTTGCCGCGATGTTCGGCCCGCGAGAGGGCCTCTTGTGGTTCGGCATGGGCGTGATTGGGCTGGCCACGGCGCTGTCCTGGCTCTCCATCTCGGAGACGCTGCCTTGGGCGCGAGACGAGGTGAAGCGCCACGCCGCTCCAGGTGCCCAAGCGCTCAGGCCACGATACCCAAAGGCGGTCAGCGAAAAGCCATCGACGGCCGAGATGTTCGCCCTGATGAGTTGGCGCGACCGCCGCATGGCGGCGATCTGCCAGGCCGGGTTGGTCGAGAAGTTCGTCGATGCCTTGGTCTGGGCGTTCTGGCCGGTCTACCTGCACCAGCAGGGCGTGAGTTTGCCCGGCATCGGCTGGATCGTCGGCATCTACGGCTTCACCTGGGGTGCCGCGCAGTTCTTCACCGGCCGTCTTTCCGACCGTATCGGAAGGCACATGTTGAACGCCTGGGGCATGTGGGTATGTGGTGCCGGCGTGGCCCTGATGCCGATGGGAACCGGCTCCCTGTGGTGGAGCGCATCCGCCACCGTCGCGGGCCTGGGCATGGCCATGCTCTACCCGAACCTGAGCGCTGCCGTGGCCGACATCGCCCACCCGAACTGGCGAGCGTCGGCCATCGGCATCTACCGCTTCTGGCGCGACCTGGGCTACGGCATCGGCGCGCTTGGCCTGGGGGCAGCTGCCGCGCTGGGTGGCCGCATCGAGAGCGCCTTCTGGTTCGTTGCCGTGGCCATGTTGCTGTCCGGCGCCATCTTGTTCCGCTGGGGGGAAGAAACCCACCCCCGCCTCAATCCCGCCACCTGATTTCCCTCAACCACTCTGGAGACAACCATGAACACGCGCCGACTGACCATGACCCTTGCCCTTGCGGCTGCCGCCTGCCTGCCACTGGCCGCGCACGCCCAGGCCGACAAAGCCACCACCAGCGCCCTGGAGGGCTACTTCGATTTTGCGGATGCCAACAGCGGCACCATCATGGCCGAGCAGCTGGCGGCAGAAGACTACAAGAAACTGTTCGTGCTCGACGTGCGCGACGCGGGGCAGTTTGCCAAGGATCACATCCCGGGTGCCATGAACATTGAATGGCGTCAGGTGTTTGCGCAGCGCGCCAAGCTGCCCAAGGACAAGACCATCCTCGTCTACTGCAACACGAGCTCGTTTGCCGGTCAGGTGGCCATGGCACTGCGTATGGACGGCTACGAGAACGTGCGTCTTCTGCACGGCGGCTACAACGAATGGAAGGCCAGCGGCGGCATGCAAGCCAGCAGCCGCGCCGGCAAGAAGGATTGAGGTTTTTGCGGCATGAATATCCGTACATTCGCATTGACGACTGCGCTGCTGGGCGCCTTGTCTACCTCATGGGCCCAGTCCGCTCCTGGGCCTTTGGAAATCGACGGCAGGAAAGTGCTGACCCTCGTCAGCAACGACCCACCGGGCCTGCGCTGCAACAACAACATCCAGGTCGCTGCCGAGCTGGCCAACACCTACAAGGTGCCCATCCTCATCTACCCGGTGTCGTTCATGCCGGCCGGTACCAAGGCGCCCATCGTCTGGTTCGGTGGCGAGAACATTGCCCAAAGTGGAGGCAAGCTCAACGGCATGATTTCGTACACCGAGCTGGCTGACCGATTCGAAGTCGAGGGAGTCGCGAAGCAGGACAAGTCCGGTTTGCTGATGGCCCCTGCTGTCAAGGGCAGTTTCGATGCGCTGAAGCAGAGCATCAAAGGGAAGTAGCCGCCGCAAAGCGCTCTGCCGCGCCTCACACAGTGGTGAATGTCCTGTGCTGCGCGCCACCACAAGACAGTGGGCCTCAACCCGACGCGAAGGCTGCCATCCACGCCTTCGGTCTCGATCATGTGCAGCAGCCGTTCGGTTCGTTCATTTCACGCCGAAGTTGCTGCGACCGCGAATCCGGTCTCAACGGGCACAGCTCCGGAACCCAGCTGGAATGTCATTGCGCGCAGCAGGAAAAAAGTTGCGGTAGTCGGGATGTCGCAAACGCGGCTGTGTGAGAAAAGACGCTCCGCGCAGCACGGGCCTTCCGTCGAACCACGGCAGGGAGTAGTCTCGATAGGGATGGCTTTGGAACCCAGTGAACGGTCCAAAGGCTGTGGCCGTCCACTCCCACACATCGCCCCAGCGGAAAGCGCCGGGCTGCGTGCGCGATGCCCACACCCACTCGGTTTCCGTTGGCAGACGGCGGCCGGCCCAACGGCACCATCCTGTGGCCTCATGGGCACTCAGATGACAAGCGGGTTCGTGCATGTCCAGTGTGCTCCACTGACCGTGTCGCCACCGGGTCCAGATCGAACCCTCGCGTCGCAGGTATCGAGGCATGGGGTTGGCACCAGCCTCGACGGCAGGCAGGTACTCAGCCCAGCGAACCACCTGCGCGTCGATGGTCGTCGCCTCCACTTGGTGGACCCGCTGGCCACATTCGTTGTCGAAACGAAACCCATCCTGCATGTCTCCGCCCAGCGTCAGCGTTCCGCGCAGCAGCTCAAGAGGCGTTGATGGTTCGGGCAGTGCCGGGCTCTTCCATCGTTCGTCATTCATCGGAATGCCCAGATGCTGAGCCATGTAAAGCGCGGCCTCATGGTGCATGTCTTCATGCAGCAGAACCAGGCGGTAGAAGTACAAGGCGCGAGGGTCGGAGCTGTTCACCCCCCTCAGGAAGGATAGGGTTCGCTCGAGCTGCTCGGCAAGCTGAACCCGGGTTTCGTCAACATCGGGCAACTTGAATTGCCATCGGCTGTCATGGGGCACTGCGCTCGAGTCGTACAACGCATCGTCGACGTGCGCCAGAATTGCCGCGGGGTCGGCATCCCAGCCCAGATGCCGATGAGGATTGCGGGCAATCCAGTGGTCCTGGAACCAGCCAATATGACCCAGCTCCCACAGAGGCGGGTTGACTTCGGGGTGGAGAGGCACCTTCAAATCAGGCAGCGCCGTGATGAAGGATTCAAAGGTGGACAGCGTGTCGCGGCGGCAGTCGAGCACGGCCTGGGCGAGCACATCCGCGCCCCCGTTGCGAGCGGCCTCGGCTTGGCTTGTGTCTGGCGCTATGCTTGTGGCGTGCATCTTCCTCAACTTGTCATCGTGACCCCTGCACTCGCCGATGCCAACAATGGCAACTGGCAAACGGCGCACCGCTGGTCGCACCTGCTGAGCGGAGCATACCGAGTCCGGCTGACCGCGCAATGGTCCGATCACGACGACGCACTCATGATCGCGCTGCACGCCAGGCGTTCCGCACACTCGATCGTGGCGTGGCGCGAGCGTCACCCAGGGCGACCCCTGGTGTTGGTTCTGACTGGCACCGACCTCTACCGAGACATTGCCAGCGACGCCGATGCGCACCGTTCATTGGAACTCGCCGACAGGCTCGTCGTGCTCAATGCATTGGGCGCTCGCGCACTGCCGGCTCATCTCCAGGACAAGGCCCATGTCGTTCTTCAATCCTGCAGCGCCCGTGTCGCGGTCGGCAAGAGCCCAAACCACTTGCGTGCGCTGATGGTCGGGCATCTGCGCAGCGAAAAGGACCCCCAGACCTACTTCGAAGCCGCCCGACTATTGGCTCACGATGCCAACATCCACTTTGACCACATCGGTGCAGCATTGGATGCCGACTTAGGGCAACAGGCGCAGGCCCTTCACGCAGCCTGTCCGAACTACCGATGGCTGGGACCACTGTCACACGATGCGACCCGAAGGCGCATTCAGCGCGCCCATGTCCTCGTGCATCCCAGCCGGATGGAAGGGGGCGCCCACGTCGTGATCGAGGCCGTGCGCAGCGGCACGCCCGTGCTGGCCTCACACATCGACGGGAACGTGGGGTTGCTGGGCGCTCGGTATTCGGGGTACTTTGCGGTGGGAAACGCAGCAGAGTTGGCCGCCAAGCTTGTCGATCTGCACCTACATCAAGGATTGCTTGCACAGCTGGCGCAGCAGGCACAGGCGTGCTCCGTCCAATTCGATGCCGAAAGCGAAGCCCGCTCGCTGAAGTCCTTGCTCGCCCCTTTGATTTAGGAAGCGGCCATTTCCGGGCGGCCCCTAGCGCTGCCGGACTCAACGGGCATTGGCGGGAGAATGCGGTCTTGGGCACGTGTAGATTTGCGGGAAAAACATGGTCGCATTTACAATATCCAACTTCAATATCGATGACCGATACAGTAAGAGACATCTTCCTTGCGTTTGTGCGGGTGCACATCCTGTATCACGCAGCGCATGAGCGAATCTTCGGGGCCGGCATGGCGGAGGAACTCGGGCGGCACGGCTACACCTTGAGCCCGGGCACCCTGTATCCGCTGTTGCATCGCCTTGAGCTTGAAGGTTTGCTGGTGAGCGAGTCGGAGGTCGTGGGAGGCAAGGTGCGCAAGTACTACGTCGCCACCGACAGGGGCCGAGAGGTCCTGGCCGAGATTCGTCCGAAGTTGTCCGAGCTGGTCGGCGAAGCCCTGCCACATGAACCAAACGCAGCAGCCCGAACAAAATCTTCCCGCACAACCCGCCGTTGATGGTGCGAGCGCCATCCGTTCGCGAGGCACGGTGCTTGAGGTCCTCATCGCGTTCCTCAAGCTTGGCTTGACATCCTTCGGTGGGCCGGTGGCCCACCTCAGCTACTTTCGCGCAGAGTTCGTCGAGCGCCGCGGGTGGTTAGACGACAAGAGCTACTCGGATCTGGTGGCGCTGTGCCAGTTCTTGCCGGGGCCCGCGAGCAGCCAGGTCGGTATTGCGCTCGGACTGGGGCGTGCTGGCTGGGGTGGGGCGATGGCGGCCTGGATCGGGTTCACGCTGCCTTCCGCTGTGGCGCTCATTCTCTTTGCGGCTGGTGTTACGCAATGGTCCGCCCTATCGCAGTCGGGTGGTGTTCACGGCCTGAAGGTCGTTGCGGTGGCCGTCGTAGCTCAGGCAGTATGGGGCATGTCCAAGTCGCTGTGCCCCGATCGCTTGCGCGCAGGCGTCGCCATTGTGGCGGCCCTGCTGGTGCTGGCGGTTCCCTCGGCGATAGGGCAGATCGCCGCCATCGTCGCCGGCGGATTGGTCGGCCGATGGGCATTGAACCTCGGACATCTCCCGGCGGCGCAACACCGCGACTACGGCGTGAGCAAGGCGATCGGGGCCGCATTGATTGGCCTGTTCGTCATCCTGCTCTTGGCACTGCCTCTCCTAGCCTCTGCGGTGCGCTCGCCGGGACTGTCAATCATCGCCAGCTTTTATCAGGCTGGTGCCCTGGTGTTCGGTGGCGGCCACGTGGTGCTCCCCTTGCTGCAGGCAGGGGTGGTTCCTGACGGGCTAGTCTCGAACGACGTCTTCCTCGCTGGCTACGGTGCCGCCCAGGCGGTACCGGGCCCCTTGTTCACCTTCGCTGCTTTCCTCGGCGCCGTCATGCCCGGCCCATTGGGAGGCTGGTTGGGCGGGCTGGCGTTGCTCCTGGCCATCTTCCTGCCCGCGTCCCTGCTAGTAGTCGGCGCGCTCCCGTTCTGGGAGACCCTGCGTCAGCGTGATGGCGTCCAGCGTGCGATGGCTGGCGTCAATGCCGCCGTCGTCGGTGTCCTGCTTGCAGCGCTCTACGACCCGGTCTGGACCAGTGCCATTCACTCCACAGCGGATTTCGGACTTGCCTTGGCGGCATTCGGACTGCTGGTTTACGCACGTCTTTCGCCGGTGCTGGTCGTCTCTTTGGCCGCAGCCGCTGGGTGGATGCTTGCCCTTTAAAAGGTAGGCGCGTAGCGACCCCAGATGCGGGACCAAGTGGTACGTCTTTCGATGGCACTTGGTTTAGCGTTTCGATGTAACACGGACACGCAAAGCGAAGGCGTGCTGCGCAGCAAGCTGCCAGATTTAGTGATGCAAGCGGTCCGGGGCGTATTGCTCGCCCATGTGCTCAGGTGCACACAACGTCAGAATGCTTGTCGACCTTTGCCCGCTTGCCGCCGCCGGTGTATCGGCCAAGATGGTCCGCCACTACGAACAGATTGGCCCCCTACCCGCGGCCGAGAGCAGCACATCGAGCTACCGCCTGTATGGCGAGCGCGAGGTGTCGGTGCTGCGCTTCATCCGCCAGTCGCGCCGGCTGGACCTTTCGGTCGCGCATATCGCCGAGCTCATCGGCCTGTGGAGCGACTCGCAGCAGCCGCGAGGTGAAGGCCATTGCCCAGCGTCACGCGATCTTCGGGCTAAAGTTGTTGGTAACCCCTGGACGGGTGCTTTGCACCTGCGAACCTTACTCGGTGGCGACTGTTGCGCTTCAAACTTGAATCCGCCCGTTGTATTATTTGTTCATGAACATCCGATCGGAGACCGAGTCCGTCAAGGATCTCCTTCAAAACGGGTTTCCTGTTGAATCCTGATGACAAAACACGGTCTGTGATTTCAGGTGCCAGTAATCTCCGTCGGATTCCACCTCACCTGGTCAAAGGCTATGCTTTGGCCAATACAGCCCACACGGTACGAGCCATTTTGTTGGCCAACACCACCACGACGTTGTAGTGACGCCGCGCCAGCAGCCGATCAATCCAGTTCGACTTCTCCAACCTGGCAACGACGGCTCTGGCTCCCGCTATCAGTAGGGTTGGCAAGTAGGTTTCTCCGCATCTGAAAATATACACAGATTCTGACGAAGGCGCGGCTCGTTGTGAACGGATGAATAGCCGTCGATTCCATGGTCGCCCGGTTGGCTGACCTCACGACGATTCGCCCGCGATTGAGGAACAGAAGCAAATGAAGAATCCAAAGAGGAATGGGGTGCCTTCGCGCAATGGAGCCGAAGGCACGGACGGAGTTGCATGGCCGGAGGCGTTCCGGCGTGTGATGGAAGAGCGACGGCACAACGGCTGCCTGTGTGTCGTCTCTCGTGTCTCTCAGGACGTCGAAGGTGTCGTGACACACGTTGAGTGGGGCGTCATCGACAAGTGGCTGTGCGACTGGCTCGCCGGTCCGCAGGTCGCCGAAGTTAGCGACGTCCTGCAGGCCGTGGAAGACGGTGGCCGGGTATCGACGTTGTTTGCCACGGAGACAGGATTCGCCCGGGGACCGAACGTTGCCATCGACCACACGCGCCAGTTCGCGCTGGAGCGTGATGGCCCGGCACAGTGGAACGTCCATATGCTTGCAAGGCTGCAGCTGGCCCGTCGCCTTCATTGATGCGGCGCCCGTCCCGGGAATGTAGAGCCAATAACCCGGCATTCGCTTCGGGGCTGCTCGCGCGAGGCCCGCTTCAACCTGCTGCCGCCTCGACGAAAGGACGAAGTCGTGTCCAAGTAATCCCGCCCGTCGGTGGGCAATCAGCCCCACGGGAGGCGCGAAATCTTCTGGAAGGAAAAGACGTGGGACCACAAGCACAACACGACCATGCGGGCCACCACCACGGCGCGCCCAAACCACTGCTTCCATCAGACGGACTGAAAGACCCAGTGTGCGGGATGGCGGTCACCGAGCAGTCGCCGCATCACCTGGGACACGCAGGGAAACGCCACTATTTCTGCAGTGCGAAGTGCCTGACTCGGTTTGCTGCCGAACCGGCCGAATTCGTTCAAACCGAAGCGGGGCGTCGAGCGGCCCCGGCCCCCGCTCCTGAGGCTAAGCCCGGCACGATCTACACCTGCCCCATGCACCCGGAGATCCGGCAGGACCACCCGGGCAACTGCCCCAAATGCGGCATGTCGCTGGAACCGGTCATGCCCGAACTGGGCGCCGACGAGAACCCGGAACTGGTGGATTTCCAGCGCCGGTTCTGGTGGACCTTGCCGCTCACGGTGGTGGTCACCGTGCTGGCGATGTTCGGTCACCAGCTCGGCTGGTTCGACATGGCCACGCAGAGCTGGGTGGAGCTGGTGCTGACCGTGCCGATCGTGCTGTGGGCCGGCTGGCCGTTCTTCGTGCGCGGCGCGCAGTCGATCGCGAACCGCAGCCCCAACATGTGGACGCTGATCAGCCTGGGCACGGGCGCGGCGTTCGTCTACAGCGTGGTGGCCACGGTGGCGCCGCAGGTGTTCCCCGACTCCTTTGTCTCGATGGGGCGGGTCGCGGTGTACTTCGAAGCGGCGGCGGTGATCATCTCGCTGACCCTGCTCGGCCAACTGCTGGAGCTCAAGGCGCGCTCACAAACCTCGGCGGCGATCCGCTCGCTGCTGGGCCTGGCGCCCAAGACCGCGCGGCGCATCTCGGCCGACGGCCAGGAAGAAGACGTGCCGCTGGCCCATGTGCATGTGGGCGACCTGCTGCGTGTGCGCCCCGGCGAGAAGGTGCCCACCGACGGTACCGTGGTCGAGGGCAGCAGCGCGCTCGATGAATCGATGCTCACCGGCGAGCCACTGCCGGTGACCAAGCGGGTCGGTGACAAGCTGATCGGCGCCACGCTCAACACCAGCGGCGCCCTGGTGATGCGCTCCGAACACGTCGGCTCGGACACCGTGCTCTCGCAGATCGTGCAGATGGTCGCCATGGCACAGCGCTCGCGCGCGCCGATGCAGCGCATAGCCGACCAGGTGGCAGGCTACTTCGTGGTGGGTGTCGTGGCGGCGGCGCTGCTGACCTTCTTCGGCTGGGGCTACTTTGGCCCCGAGCCGAGCTGGGTCTATGCCCTCATCAACGCGGTGGCCGTGTTGATCATCGCGTGCCCTTGCGCCTTGGGCCTGGCCACACCCATGTCCATCATGGTGGCGACCGGGCGCGGCGCCACCAACGGGGTCCTGTTCCGCGACGCCGCCGCCATCGAAAACCTGCGCAAGGTCGACACGCTGATCGTCGACAAGACCGGCACGCTGACCGAAGGGCGCCCCACCTTCGAGCGTGCCATCGGGCACGGAAACGTCCCCGAAGACGAGGTCTTGCGTCTCGCCGCCAGCCTGGACCAGGGCAGCGAACACCCACTGGCCGCCGCCATCGTGGCGGCAGCGAAGCAACAGGGACTCACGCTCGACAAGCCCGAGCAGTTCGACTCCGCGTCCGGCATCGGCGTGAAGGGCGTGGTGAGCGCCAAGTCCCTGGCCTTGGGCAACACCGCGCTGATGCAACAGCAAGGCGTGGACGTGGCGCCGCTGGCCACCCAGGCCGAAGCGCTGCGCGCACAGGGCGCCAGCGTCATGTTTCTCGCGGTGGACAAGGCACTGGCCGGTCTGCTCGCCGTGTCCGACCCGGTCAAAGCCACCACGGCCGCTGCGCTCGTGTCGCTGCGCCAGGCGAACATCCGCGTGATCATGGCCACCGGCGACGGCCTGACCACTGCGCGTTCCGTGGGCCAACGCCTGGGCATCGACGAGGTTCACGGTGAAGTGAAACCCGCCGACAAACTCCAGCTGGTCGAGACACTCCAGGCGCAGGGCCGCGTGGTCGCGATGGCCGGGGACGGCATCAACGACGCGCCCGCACTGGCCCGCGCCGATGTGGGCATTGCCATGGGCACAGGCACCGACGTGGCGATGAACAGCGCCCAGCTCACGCTGGTCAAGGGCGATCTGCGCGGCATTGCCACGGCCCGCGCGCTCTCGGTGGCGACGGTGGCCAACATGAAGCAGAACCTGGCGTTCGCCTTCGTCTACAACGCCCTGGGCATTCCGCTGGCCGCGGGCTTGCTGTACCCGTTCACCGGCTGGCTGCTGTCACCCATGATCGCCGCGCTGGCCATGAGCCTGAGCTCGGCCTCGGTGATCGGCAACGCGCTGCGGTTGCGCGGCGCGGTCATCCGGGAAGGTTGACGGAGGCAAAGCCGTCCAAATGGAAAAGACCTGCCCGCCAGCACTGCCGAGAAGGTCTTGAAAGTTTGGCTCGCATGCAGTGAAGTCTTCACCGCGGGAGTTCAGGCGCCTCAGCCTTAGTTTTGGTGGCCTTTGTTGAGCAGAGAAAACAACCGTGCGACTTCATTGCCCACGGTCGTGATGCTTTTCCCATCGGCGGTCTGAACGACCTCACCCTTGGCGAGGTGAATCGCACGTCCAAACTTGCTTTCTTTCGCCATCAACCCGTCCTTGAAGATGTAGAGCGTTTCACCGTTTTGCAGTGCAATGACCTGCTTGGCCTCGGACCTGGCGGCGTCCATCGCGAAGGCCGGGGCCAATGCGGCTATTGAGAGGGCGAGAATGCTGAGCTTGCGAATCATGAAGGTCTCCTTTGAGAATCACATAGTTCGACTGAATCAATGTGGTACAGCGTACGAGTTCAATGTAGCGAAGCACTCCTGACCCGCAGCTTGCGAATGCATTACATCTTGGTCAGCGCAGAGTCAGGAGGCCTTGCCGCAACCAGATTGCCGTCCATCTTGCATCGGTGGGCACCGCACCGTTCCGTAAGAGCAAAACACGCAGCAGTCACCCGTCTTGGGACGAAGGACCGCGTGGCACCCTTCACATTCATAAAACCACTGACAGGCATCGGTGGGCATGGTTTCGGTTCTGGCGTGCCCACATTGCGGACAGGTCAACACCGAAGTCAGAACCACCTCGATCACGGTTTGACTCCAGTGACGGTTGACGGGAAGCCGGCGTTCTTGGTCGCCTGCGTCAGTGCCTCTAATGACACCCGGGCATCGTCGTAAACCACCGTGGTCTCGCTCTTTCCGAGGTTGGAAGTCACGTTGACCACGCCGCCCAATTTCATCAGAGCCATCTTGATCGTGATGGGGCAGGTGGCGCAGGACATGCCGGGGACAGCGAGCGTGGCGGTCTTCTGCGCTGCCCACACAGGCACACTCAGCGCAAACCCGGCAGCGATCAAGATGCGTTTCACAGGCAAGCCTTTCATCAATAGAACCAGGAGGCAATCAGCGGGAATCCCATCGCGGCGACGAGCAGCAGCAACACGACACCGAACAGAAATTTGTAAGTGCGATTGATGCTGGGAGTCGCACACACCTGGCCCGGTTCGCATGCAGCTGCAGGCCTCCATATTTTTCTTGCAGCAAAGAACAGCGCCACCAGCGAAGCACCCATGAACAGCGGTTGATAGGGCTCCAATGCCGCCAGATGGCTGATCCATGCGCCCGAGATGCCCGCCATGATCAATACCAGTGGGCCGAGGCAGCAGGCCGATGCGAACAGTGCAGCAAGACCGCCGGCCAGCAGTGCTTTGCCGCCATGCCTGGTTGCCGAATCGGAGGTGGTGGGATGAGATGGCATGGGATAACCTTAACGCCGTACCCAAGTACGGAGTCAAGCGACATGAACGATACCCACAGACCCGCCGAGCCCGGCATGACGATTGGCGGATTGGCCAAAGCAGCTGACGTCAATGTCGAGACCATCCGCTTCTACCAACGCAAGGGATTGATGCCTGAGCCGCAGCGGCCATCTGGCGGAATTCGGCGCTACGCAGAAGAGGATCGCTCTCGACTGCATTTCATCAAGTCGGCGCAACGTCTGGGATTCAGCCTGGATGAGATAGCCGAGTTACTGCAGCTCGAAGACGGCACCAGTTGTGCCCAGGCCCGAACCAAAGCGCAGGCCAAGCTTGTGGACGTCCGTGCCAAGCTGGAGGACTTGCGCCGAATGGAAGGGGTGCTCGAGGGATTGATTCGCCTGTGTGGCGCATCCAGGGGCAAGGTGCGATGCCCGCTGATCGCGGCCTTGAAGGAAGACGTCCCGTCGAGTGCCAACCCCAGCGCTTGCGCGTGAGACCCCGGCGCAGCCCTTTGCTCAGCCATCAAGCCGAGTGAGCAAAAAGGCGGGGCTCGGTTGAAGCAACCGAGTCCTGCACGAGAGCCGTCTTAATATGTCGGCCAGTCAGCTCACTTACCGGGTTGAATGTCGGTGACGACCATCTTGCCTGCGTCTTTAATGACGATGAACTGAACCTTCTCCCCCACCTTAACCTTATCCAGGACGGCCTTGTCCTTGACCGTGAAAACCATGGTCATCGGGGGCATGTCCATGTGCTTGATCTCGCCGTGCTTGATCGTGATCTTGCCGTTTTCTTTGTCGATCTTGCGAATTTCGCCGTCGGTCATACCCGGTGCTGCCGTCATACCCATCTTGTTGTTGTCCATGGTCATTTGCGCCAGCGCGGGCCCGGCGAGGGCAAAGGAAAGAGCGGCCACTGAAGCGGCCAGACTCAGGTTGAGTTTTTTCATGTGATGTTCCTTCAATCAGATGTTGCAGTGAGCAGCCGGGGCAGTTGGCTTGCTGACCTACTTGTTGGTCACTTTGATCTGACCCTTCATGCCTGCGTCGTAGTGGCCGGGGTGAAGGCAGGCAAAATCAACGACACCGCCTTTCGTGAAACGCCAGATGACCTCGCCTTTCTGCCCAGGTTTCAAGGAAATTTTATTGGCCTCCTGGTGCTCCATGCCCGGAAACTTCTTCATGACTTCGTAGTGTTCCTTCAGCTCCTTTTCCGTGCCCAAGCTGAACTCGTGCGCTACCTTGCCGGAGTTCGTGACGACGAAGCGGATGGTTTCCCCCTTCTTGACGGCCACCAGTGCCGGGGTGAAGCGCATGCTGTCGGCTGCATCGACCTCAATCGTTCGAGATACCTTGCTGGCAACACCGGGCTCACCAATAGGCGATTCGGCGTGGCCTCCGCCGTGCGTGCCTGCCGCAGTGGCCGCTGATGCAGCCAGAATGGCCGCGACAAACAAGAGACTGGAGCGCTTGGAAAGAGGGGCTTGCGTGAATGTCATTTGAACTCTCTGAGTTGGTGGGTTGAGAAAGCAGGCGGGGAGGGAAAGCGTAAGAAGGTCGAGCTTCAATGCGACATGCCTTTGCCGTTCGGCTTGACCACTGTGGCCTTGGCCGGGCTCGTGTCTGCGCTGGCCTTTGACCTGACGGCAGGCAGCGGCGCACCCGTCCATTCCTGCGCGACCGTGCCCTCAGGGAATTTGTAGGGTCCCGGATCCTTGTAGTCGCCTGGTTTCTGATCCTTGCGCACCTTGAACACCGTGAACATGCCCCCCATCTCGATCGGTCCGAACTGGCCTGTGCCGGTCATCATGGGAGCGGTGTTGTCGGGAATGGGCATCTGCATTTCGCCCATGTCGGCCATGCCGCGCTCGCCCATCAGCATGTAGTCGGGCACCACTTTCTGAATTTTGTTGATCATCCCTCGGTGGTCCACGCCGATCATGGTGGGCACGTCGTGACCCATGGCGTTCATGGTGTGGTGGCTCTTGTGGCAGTGCAGGGCCCAGTCGCCTTCCTCATCGGCGATCAGTTCGATCTGGCGCATCTGTCCCACGGCCACGTCGGTCGTCACCTCGTACCAACGCGTGTTCGGTGGCGTGGGGCCTCCGTCGGTTCCAGTCACAAGAAACTCATGTCCATGCAGGTGAATCGGGTGGTTGGTCATCGTCAGGTTGCCCACGCGAATCCTGACCCGGTCGTTGAGACGCACGTTGAGCGTATCAATGGCAGGGAACACCCGGCTGTTCATGCACCAGATATTGAAGTCGGTCATCGTGGCGGTTTTGGGCGTCTTGCTGCCAGGCTCGACATCAAACGCATTGAGCAGGAAACAGAAGTCGCGGTCAACCTCGCTGATGTGAGGGTGCTTGGCCTTGGGGTGGGTGACCCACATGCCCATCATGCCCATGGCCATCTGGACCATCTCGTCCGCGTGGGGGTGGTACATGAAGGTGCCCGGGCGGCGCGCTTCGAACTCATACACGAAGGTCTTGCCCACGGGAATCTGCGGCTGGTTCAGGCCGCCCACACCGTCCATGCCATTGGGCAGGCGTTGGCCGTGCCAGTGAATGGTGGTGTGCTCGGGAAGCTTGTTGGTGACGAAGATGCGCACGCGGTCGCCCTCGACCACTTCAATCGTCGGGCCCGGGCTCTGGCCGTTGTAGCCCCACATGTTGACCTTGAATCCCGGTGAGACTTCGCGCACCACCGGCTCGGCCACCAGGTGGAATTCCTTGACGCCGTTGTTCATCTTCCAGGGCAAAGTCCATCCGTTGAGCGTCACCACCGGGTTGTAGGGTCGGCCAGTGGTTGGCACCAAAGGGGGCGCCGTGCCCACGGACGTCGCGTAGACGGGTTCGGGCAAGGCGGCCATGGCGGACCGGGCCACCGCCAGGCCGGCCACCGAAGCGGCGGCACCTGCGAAGAATTGACGACGTGAATTGATGAGACTCATGCTATTTTCTTTCAATGCTTTCGATGCGATCAATGGGCTGCGGCAGCAGCGGGCTCACCGCCACCACTCCCGCCCAGGGAAACAAAACTGTCCGGGGCACCTCCTTGAAGGACCCACTGCAGATCGGTCTCTGCCATCCAGAAGTCACGCTGTGCTTCGATAGCGCTGGCCACCGCTTGTGACTGGCTGGAAACCTCGCCCAACAAGTCCCACACGCTCTTGAGCATGCCGTTGTAGTGAAGAACGGTTTCCTCGGTGATGAACTCGCGGACCTTCAGCACTTCCTCACGGGCGCTCATGGCCAGGGCATGGCTGGACAAGTACGCCTGTCGCGCAAGACGGGCATTGGCCCCGCTTCTCATCCCCTCTGCCCGTGGCAACTGGGCCGCAATAGCAGCAGCCCGTCCATCAAGAACCTGTGACGACAAGGCCTGAGCCGGCAGATCCGGCAATCGCTCAGGCAGGGAAACTGCGGTGTGCATACCCGTGAGTTGCAACGTCTTGATGAGAGCGGCCTCCGCCTGCGTGGCGGCGTACTGCGCGCGTCGCACGTTCATCTGGGCGGATGACTGCGCCAGCTGAACCTGGGCCTGCTGGAGCTTGCTCCAGTTCCCCACGCTCACCATCCGGCGGCCCAACTCGTTTCCGGCCTCGGCCGCATCCTGGGCATCGCGGTGTTGCTTGAGCACCTGGCGGGCCGCGACCGCTTGAAGCCACGCCTTGCGACCCTGCACGGCGACTTCAAGCAACTCGTCCAGATCATCGACACGGCGCTGCAGCATCGGGTCAAGCTCTGTCCACCGCCCTTTGGCGATCAGATCCACATTCGCGTCACCGATGCGGTTCATGGGCTTGACCAGTTCGCGGTGCGCCCGCCAGGCTTGGCGCACAGCGTCTTCTGAAGTCATCAAGCTCAGACTGGCGGCTGCCTGCTCCTGGTCTTTCGCAGCGGGCATGTTCTCTTTTTCCCATTTGAGAATGTCTGCGTGGCCACGCTTGTACTGCCCCACGGCGTCGTTGGCGTCACGCCAGTTCTTTTCTGCGGGCGCCGGTGCGATCTGCGCAGACACAACCAAGGGAAGGGCCAGCACACCCAGAGCGATGGCTCTCAGTGCTGGGGAGGAATTGCGTCTATGAATCACTGATTTGCTCCTGTTCAACCGTTTCAAGCTGCACGCAGTTTGCAAAGCCCCCCCCGTCGCGAGCCTTTCGTTTGCATTACAAAGTTGTCAGGTTCGGTTGCGAACAGCCGCTGGCAGCGAAAATAGCGTCAGGAGAGAACGTGAAAATTCTGATCGTTGAAGACGAACCCAAGACGGGTGACTACCTCCGCCTGGGGCTGCGCGAGGCCGGCTACGCCGTGGAATGGCTCGCCAATGGGGTTGACGGGCTGCACCAGGCCTTGGAGGGCGACCACGACCTCATCATCCTGGACGTCATGCTTCCTGGCATGAGCGGATGGCAGATCCTCAAGGGGCTGCGCGCTCAAGGCCGCCAAATGCCGGTGTTGTTACTGACCGCCAAAGACCATGTGGACGACCGCGTCAAAGGACTGGATCTGGGTGCGGATGACTATCTGGTCAAACCGTTTTCGTTCTCCGAGCTTCTGGCTAGAGTTCGCACTCTTCTGCGTCGAGGGCGTTCTGGAATGGAGCCGACCACCCTGCAGGTCGCGGATCTGGAGCTGGACTTGCTGCGCCGTCGAGCCACCCGCGCTGGCAAGCGCATTGACCTGACCGCCAAGGAGTTTGGATTGCTGGAGTTGTTGATGCGCCGCGCTGGTGAGGTTCTGCCCCGTTCGCTGATCGCTTCTCATGTATGGGACGTCAATTTCGACAGCGACACCAACGTCATCGAGGTGGCCATGCGGCGACTGCGTGCCAAGGTGGACGACGGATTTGAATGCCGCCTGCTGCAGACTGTGCGCGGCATGGGTTACGTGCTGGAAGTGCCGGAGCCACCCTGATGATCCGGCGCTTGACCCTCACCACCCGCCTCACCTTTCTGTACACCCTGGTTTCAGCCTCGGTCCTCCTGGGCCTCGGGGTCCTGGTTGCGTGGTCGACCCACCTTCACTTTGTCGAACTCGACCGCGACTACCTGCAGGACAAGGCCCATCTGATCCAGAAAATGGTGAATGAGACGCCAAACGCTGCAGAGCTTTCTGACAAGCTCAATGAACTGCTGGACGGCCACTACGGCCTGTTCATCCAAATCAAACGTGGAAATGAGCAATTGTTTGGGTCGAGCAGCATTTCTTTCCCAACTGAACTCGCCGCAGGGAGTGGCACAGCCCAGCCCGTCGATTGGGCCGATGGCGGACGACAACTGCGCGGAATGAGCACAGTGCTGTCGACTGCTCAGGTGCCTGACAGACTTGCAAGTTCAGTGGAGCGCATTCGCTTGACAATCGCCCTGGACACCCAACACCACAACCATTTCATGCAGGTTCTGCGCCAGCAGTTGGCGATCTACGTGGTGGTCGCCACCCTGCTCAGTGGTTTGCTGGGTTGGTGGGCCGCTCGCAGCGGTCTGGCGCCGCTGCGGATCATGAAGGAGCGAGCCCTGAGGGTAACTGCCCACAAGCTCGACCAGCGGATGCCGATCGAGGCGGTGCCTGTGGAAATGGCTGAACTGGCCAACAGCCTCAACACGATGCTGGAGCGACTGGAGTTGGATTTCGCGAAGCTGATGGATTTCTCAAGCGACCTCGCTCATGAGCTGCGCACACCCATCAGCAACTTGTTGACCCAGACCCAGGTATCCCTCTCGCAACGCCGCGATCCGGACACCTACCGAGACATCCTCGCCTCCAATGCCGAGGAACTCCAGCGCCTGGCGCGCATGGTGTCCGACATGCTGTTTCTGGCGAAAACCGATCACGGCATCGAACTTCCGAATCGAGAAAGCATCGCGCTGGAAGCCGAGGTGGCGAGCCTGCTGGATTTCTACGATGCGGTCGCTGAGGAGAAAGTGGTTTGTCTTAGGGTGGTGGGAACTGGCACAGTGGCGGGGGATCGCCTGATGATCCGGCGGGCCATCAGCAATCTGCTGTCAAACGCGCTGCGGCATTCACGCCCTCGTAGCGAGATTGAAGTGACCATCAATTCCCTGAAAAATGGCACTGCGTTGTGCATAACCAATACGGGCGACGCCATTGCTGCCATTGATCTGCCACGGTTGTTCGATCGGTTCTATCGTGTGGACAAGGCGCGCACTCATCCCTCCTCGGATGGCGCAGGTTTAGGATTGGCGATCACCAAGGCCATCATGCTCGCTCACGATGGGAGCGTATCGGTCACATCGACTGCAGGAACAACGCAGTTTTGTTTGCGGTTTCCGCGTCAGCACTGAAGAGGTTCAGCCCAACGTATCCCCTTCATCTATGCCGATCACTTCTGCGCTGCGAGCCACTTGTCGAACTGTGCAATTTCCTTCTTTTGCGCCGCGATGATCTGTTTGGCCATGGCCTTCATTTCGGAAGACTTGCCGTTCTTCAGCTCCAGTTCGGCCATGTTCAAGGCTTTCTGGTGGTGAATTTTCATCATCAATGCGAAATCCTTGTCGACGTTGCCCGTCATCGGCATCTTCTGCATTTCCTCCATGCCCATCATCATGGAAGCTTTCATGTCCTTGGCGTCAGCCGAGCCCTTGTGCATTTCCCCCATGGGCATGGTCGCAGAAGGGCTCGTCGCTGGACTAGTTTGGGCCTGAGCTAAAGCCGACACCCCGCATAGTGCGGTCACCGATACGAGGCACAGCGCGGGCAAGGAAATCAGCTTGACGTATTTCATAGGGATCTCCTGAGCATGTAGATGACTTGATCATTGCCACGGCAACGCCGCCTGACTGTGCGGCAGCGCACAGTGAGATCGACGCAAGGCAGCAACCCACCGCGACGGCAAGCACCACAGTCCGCCCGCCCTCGTCCTGTGTCAACTGAATGCCCTTGCGGCATGATGGCCAGGGACATCAATGCCCGCGACAAGGTCGATGCGATGGAAGACTGCTGCAACGACGCACCTACCTTCGAGCACACCGGCTAGGCCTGCACGCCCAGCCAGAGTTGCACAGCCCACGCCGCCTGGATGTCCGCGTACCTACTCGGATTGAATCGCGCCGGATTACCTGAGCCCGGGTTGCTGAGCCGCTCTGCCGCTGATCAGCTGCGGTAGTTCGATCGGTTCTATCGTGTGAAAAATGCGCGCACTCATTCTTACTCGGATGGCGCAGGGTTGGTTCTGGCGATCACCAAAGCAAGTACGCAGTTCTGTTTGCGGTTTACTCTTCTTGCTGTGTGTGCGTTGCCGGCACCGATGTGGGATCTCTGCATGTCATCTCCGCGAGATTCGATACACCGAGGCGGGAGGCAAGTTGAAGAATGAGCTTCCGACGCGTTCGACCCTCAGGCCCATTCGAGCAAGAATCTCTGGTGCAATGGGACACCGAGTCATGTAGGTGAATTGGTACAGCGCCGCTCCAGAACGCAAACTTTGCATGCAGGCACCGACCACATTCCACTGTGCGCGCATTCCCATGGTCAATAGTGGCAGGCCGGATATCACGGCCTGAGCCTGCATCGTCTTCCACGGGTCCTTCCGCATACGCATTCGGGTCACATCCATTTCAAGCAGATGTGCCTTTGGAAAGCGTTGTCGCAGCAACACCGTGAAGTCTGGACTGTTCTCCACCAGCGTGAGAGCGGACTCGGGCACTCCCTTGGAGAGGATGCATCGCGTGAAGGCTCCGGTCCCCGGGCCCAGTTCGATGACAGGTCCTCCATCGGGCACGATGTCGCGGGTGATGAGGCGCGCCAATGCGTTGCTGGATGGCGCCACGGCCCCAGTTTTCATGGGCCGCTTGAGCCAGCTCTTGAGGAAGATACTTTGATCGGTTGATAGAGACACGGGCGAATCCTTCCAAGGACATCAATCACTCTCGGTCCCGGCACTGCGTGGCTGCGGACAATCGACGCATTCTGATGCGCGGCCTGCATGGCGTCTTGTACGAATGCGCCAATGGCGTTCGTTTGCGAACGGCTCCGCAGGTAGCGTGCTCTCATGGAGAGCGGCTCTCGCATCGCCGCTCTCTTTTCAGATCACTGGACCTGCTTGAGGTCGCTGTACTGGCCACGCGTGCGGAGCACGACCTTCACAGTTGCCTGACCTCGGTTGCGCCAATACCAACCATGGTTGCCGGTGAACGCCGCCACCAGATTGCCATCGTCGGCCGGCACGCCGCGGCCCTTTTCGTAGCTGATGGAACGCCCGCCGCCATCGCCGTGGGTATCGAAGTTAACAGAGCCTCCATTGACGACCCACTCAAATTCGGCCTTTTCACCCTCATTCATGCGCAACTTGATTTCCTTTCCTTCGCCCGAGGCAAGGGTGAATGTCACTTCGTCGCGCCAGTTTGCTTGAGGTTGGGCTGTGAGCGCAGCCTTCGGGGCCGCGATCAGGGCATCGGATGTCGCCGCACTTGCGTTCGCCATGACTGCGGCGACCGGTGCGGCAGGATTTCCCGCAGACGCTGCAGTTGCATCAGCTGCGGCTTCTGCCGCCAGCTGCTGCTTGATTTCACCCATCTCTGTCATTCGCAGGACGCGGCCCACACCTGTGGGGTCGATACCGTACTCAGCGGGCAGCACGATCGCCACCAGGATCACGATGGCGGAGATGGTAGCCAGGGCGGTGGAGCGCAGCAGTTGTCTGGAGGACGGCAACTCGGCGCGCAAAGGCGTTTCAGCGTTGTACATGGTCAGTGTTCCTTGGGTGTTCACGATACGAAGAAGCCGGTGAGCTGCATGCCCACCAAGATGAAGCCCGCGCTCATCATGGCGACGTTGGCGGTGTAGGCATTGCGGATGAAACTGGGGGTGCGGCGCCAATAGCTCATGCCGATCAGGATGACCGTCAATGCCAGCAGTTGCCCGATTTCCACACCCACGTTGAAGGCGAGCAGGTTGGGCACCAGTCCGTCTGGGGAGATTTCGTACTCCAGGATCTTGGTGGACAGGCCAAAGCCGTGGAACAGGCCAAACACCAGGGTGGCGATCTTGGTGTTGGGCTGAAACCCCAGCCACCGCTGAAAAGCACCCAGGTTGTCCAAAGCTTTGTAGACGACCGACAGACCAATGATCGCGTCGATCAGATAGCTGTTGATCCCGACGTTGAAGTAAACGCCCAGGATCATGGTGGTGGAGTGTCCCAATGCGAACAGGCTCACATACAGACCGATGTGGGAAAGCCGGTACAGGAAGAAGATCACCCCAAACAGGAACAGCAGGTGGTCGTAGCCGGTCATCATGTGCTTGGCACCCAGGTACATGAAGGGCAGCAGGTTGACGCCCGATATTTCCTGGATGTAGCCCTTGTCGCCAGCGGTCACCGCATGGGCGAAAGCCTCGGAGGTCCCAATGAGCAACAAGATGAAGAGCGCCGAAAGTAGCAAGAGACGTGACTGCCACGTCGCCCATGGCGAACGTGGCAGCCTGTCTTGAAGAAGGCTGTGCATGAAGACTCCAATGGTCTGAAAGAAATAGGAGCGCCGCGAATCGCAGCGCGAGGACGAAGAAGTCCTCAGACCATGGGTGGACGTTCGAGCCGGGACGCCTGAACCATTTCAATCCACGGCCGCACCAGCACGCGCCAGCTTGGCGCGGGCGGTGCTGCGGTGCTCCATCCCAAAGGCAAGGCGTGGGCCTTGTCGTGTGAATGGTCTACTGCATGGTGCGGATGCTCAGCGCCCACGATGCTGCCAGCCGCTGCGACTTCGTTGCCCTGATCGCCATGCGAATGCCCGTGTGAATCCTCGGGCGACAGTGGAGCCATTTGATGCTCTGCCGAGATGGCAGCAAGGCCATGGGAACTCGTCAACCCTATCGAAGAAATGATCGCGCCGACCATGATCACAATCAGCACCAGCCATCGCACGCCCAGCGCTGCCCGGGTAGGCCGCAATGAGAACGGGACATGCAGGGTCATGGAGTGCGAGTGCGTGTTGGAGCAGACAAGGGTGGATTATAGTAACCCCCCTAGGGGATACGATCCGCCATGAAACATTCGCATACACACACCTCCCACCCGGCCATCATCAAGCGCCTGCGCAGAGCCAGCGGACATCTGAGCAGCACGATAGAGATGCTGGAACAGGGGCGAACCTGTCTCGATGTCGCGCAGCAGCTGCAGGCGGTCGAGAAAGCGATTCAGCAAGCCAAGAAATCCCTGATCCAGGACCATCTGGATCACTGCCTTGAAGACCTCGTGGGGCCCCTGGGTGTCGGACAGCGCCAGTCGATGGAGGAGTTCAGAGAAATCACTCGATACCTCTGAGTCGTGGGCTTTCAGCAGCACTGGGCCATTGACCGAGTCACAAACGATGTTGAATATTCTTTCCCACCGCACCTACCGCCATTTGTTCGCCGCGCAGGTGATTGCCTTGATCGGGACCGGCCTGGCCACGGTGGCGCTGGGCCTGCTGGCCTTCGACCTGGCTGGCGACAGCGCGGGCATGGTGTTGGGCACGGCGTTGGCCATCAAGATGGTCGCGTACGTTGGTGTGGCACCGGTCGCCGCGGCATTTGCCGATCGCCTGCCCAGGCGCACCATGCTGGTCACGCTGGACCTGGTGCGGGCAGGTGTGGCCCTGTCGCTGCCGTTTGTCTCCCGGATCTGGGAGGTGTACGTGCTGATTTTCGTCTTGCAGGCGGCGTCAGCTGCCTTCACGCCCACGTTCCAGGCCACCATCCCCGACGTGCTGCCCCAGGAGAAGGACTACACCAAAGCCTTGTCGCTCTCACGCCTTGCGTACGACATGGAGAGCCTGATCAGTCCGATGCTGGCTGCCGCACTGCTCACGGTCATCGGCTTTCACGATCTGTTTGCGGGCACGGTGGTGGGATTCCTGGCGTCGGCAGCGCTGGTGGTGTCGGTGGTCTTGCCCGCGCATCCCGCGACGAAGCACCGAGGCGTCTGGGAGCGAACGACGCGCGGGCTGCGAATCTACCTGGCCACACCCCGGCTGCGCGGGTTGCTGGCGGTTAATGCGGCCGTGGCGGCGGCGGGCTCCATTGTCTTTGTCAACACGGTGGTCATCGTTCAGGCCAGGTTGGGCCTGACCCCGAGCGCAGTGGCCTGGGCGTTGGCCAGTTTCGGCGCGGGCTCCATGGTGGCTGCGCTGATCCTGCCCCGACTGTTGGAGAAGCTGCCTGACCGCAGCGTGATGTTGGCCGGAATCGGGTTGATGGTCGGGGGCATGTTCGCCGGGGTTCTGGTGGACGGATACACCTCGCTCGTGGCCTTGTGGTTCGTGCTCGGATTGACCTACTCCATCGCTCAGACGCCCTCAGGGCGGTTGTTGCGACGATCCTCGCACCCGGAGGACCGCCCCGCGCTGTTTGCGGCGCAGTTCGCGCTGTCGCATGCCTGCTGGTTGTTGTTCTACCCCTTGGCCGGCTGGCTCGGTGCCCGCCATGGCATGGCCGTGAGCTTTGCGGTCCTGGGTGGTGCAGGCGCCGTGGCGTTCTGGATCGCGGCGACCATCTGGCCGCACCGGGATCCCGAAGTGATCCAGCACGAACACCCGGAATTGCCGGGCGGTCATGCCCATGGCGCGATCGCCACCGGCGATGGCGTGCGCCATGCGCACCCGTTCGTGATCGATGACCACCACCCGCATTGGCCTCGCGAGAGTCGCTGATGCCAAAAGGCCACCCATGATCCCCAACTGGCATGGAAGCCCTAGAATTCGCGTCATGCGCCGCGCACTCGTCCTCCTCCTGTGTCTGCTGATGCCATTGCAGGCTTTTGCGGGCATGCCGGTGGTTCCCGCGCCGTGCCCCATGCAGGGCATGATGGCCATGGAAGAAAACGCCAGCGGCATGGAAGAGACCTTGGCCCAGGCCATGGAAGACTGCTGCAACGACCTCGCCACGTTCGAGCGCACCGGCCAGCCCTGCAAGAGCGCACAGAGCTGCGCCGCACCCGCTGTCGGCATGCCCCCATTCCAGCCCCTGGTGCCCCAGGCCCAGGCTGCCCAGGACCCCCTTGCTCCCGTCTGGCGCAGCCCGCCACAGGGTTCGCTTTCGCGCCTCTGGCGCCCTCCCACTTCCATCTGACTCCCCGCACAGTGCAGGCCGCCGCCCGGTGGTGCTGCTGTCGCACGTTGCCAGGGCCATTGCGCCCCGGCGTGCCTGCTCCGGAGCTCAGACATGGAACACCCTTCGCTTTTCCTGACACGCGCCGTGCTCGCCCTCGCTGGCCTGCTCGCCGTGATCACACCCGCTGCTGCCGATGAACCCTTGAGCCTGAGCGCTGCGGTGCACGCGGCCCTGGCGCGCTCGCGCAGCCTTGACGCTTCAACCGCCGCGGCTCAAGGCGCGCGCGACATGGCGGTGGCCGCTGCACAGCGACCCGACCCGGTGCTGCGCCTTTCGCTGGACAACCTGCCGGTGAACGGGCCCGAGCGCTTCAGCACCACGCGCGACTTCATGACCATGCGCTCCATCGCACTCATGCAGACCTTGCCCAACGCGGACAAGCGCCGCGCCCGGGGCGAGCGCTTCGAGCGCGAGGCCGATGCGGCGCTGAGCGAACGCGCGCAGCGGGTGGCTCTGCTGCAGACCGAGGTGGCGCAGGCCTGGCTGGAGCGCCACCTGCAGGAGCAGCGCCTGCAGTTGCTGCAGGCGCAGATCACCGAGGCGCGCGTGCTGGTGCAGACCACCGAGGCTGCCTTGCGCGGAGGACGCGGTTCCACGGCCGATGCGCTGAGCGCGCGCGAGGCATTGGCGCAACTGGAGCAGGGCTTGATCGGCGCGCAGGCCGAGCGCACCAACGCCCGCCTCACACTGGCGCGCTTCACCGGTGGTCCGCCCGAGCAGCCGCTCGCCGATCCCCCGCCATGGCAACGCGGCACGGCCACGATCGGCCCGATGGACCGATTGCCCGATCTCGCCGCGCTGCAGGCCCGCGAAGCCGTGGCCCGGGCCGAGGCCGAGGTGGCCCGCCAGGACCTCAGGCCCGACTGGAGCGCAGAGATCATGTTCAGCCAGCGCGGCTCGCAGTTCGCCAACATGGTGTCGATCGGCGTGTCGGTGCCACTGCAGTGGGACAAGCCTCAACGCCAGCAGCGCGATCTGGCGGCGCGGCTGGCGCGTGTGAACGAACTCGAAGCCGAGCGCGAGGAGCAGGCGCGCGCGCGAGCGCTGCAAGTGCAGCGCTGGCAGCAGGACTGGCGCGCGGGGCGGGACCGGCTGGCCTACCTGGATGCGCACCGCCAGCCGCTGGCCACACAGCGTGTTGACGCGGCGCTGGCCGCCTACCGAGGCGGGCGCGAAGGCCTGGGCACCGTGCTGCAGGCGCGCCGCGACGCGCTGAACCTGGCCCTGGAGCGCCTGGCCCTGGAGCGCGACACCGCCGGCCTGTGGGCTCAACTCGAATACCTGTTCCCCGACACCACGAATGGAGTGAAGCCATGAACCCGAGAACTTCCCTCATCGCGCTGGCCGTTGTGGCCGCACTCGTTGCCGTGGGCGGTGGCGCCTGGTGGCTGGGTTTGCAACAGGGCATGGGCGATAGGCCATCGGCCACCGCGCAACCCGCGGCAAGCACCAGCGCCAGCGACGACCCGTCGCTGTGGACCCTCCCGCAAGGCGAAGAGGCCACGCGCCGCCACATCGGCGCAGGCCTCAAGGCGGGCGATACCGATCCGGTCAGTGGCCGCAAGATCCTCTATTACCACGACCCCATGGTGCCGGGCAACAAGTTCGACAAACCGGCCAAATCGCCGTTCATGGACATGATGCTGGTGCCGGTCTATGCAGATGGCGATTCCGACCAGGGCAAGGTCACTGTCAGCCCGCGGATTCAGCAGAACCTGGGGGTGCGCACCGCAGCCGTCACCGAAGGCACGCTGTCGCCTCAGGTCTCCGCGGTCGGCAACATTGCTTTCAACGAACGCGACCAGGCCACCGTGCAGGCCCGGGCGACCGGCTATGTCGAGCGCCTGCATGTGCGTGCCACGCTGGACCCCGTGGCCAAGGGTCAGCCTGTGTTGGACCTGTATGTGCCGGATTGGGTGGCCGCTCAAGAGGAGTTTCTGGCCCTCAAGCGCATGCAGGGCAACGACCTGGGATCGCTGGTCGACGGCGCGCGCCAGCGCATGCGCCAGGCGGGCATGAGTGAGCAGCAGATCCAACTGGTGGAGGCCAGCGGCAAGACGCAGGCCCGCACCACGATCACGGCGCCATTGGGTGGTGTGATCGTGGAACTGGCGGCACGTGAGGGCATGACGGTGTCGGCGGGGATGACCCTGTTTCGCATCAACGGGTTGTCCACGGTCTGGGCCAACGCCGAGGTGCCCGAGAGCCAGGCGGCGCTGCTGCGCCCGGGTGCCAGGGTGCAAGCCCGCAGTCCGGCCGTGCCCGGCACGGTCTTCGAAGGCAAGGTGCAAGCCATCTTGCCGGACGTCAATGCCGCGACGCGCACGCTCAAGGCCCGGCTGGAGCTGGCCAACCCGGGCGCGCGCCTGGTGCCGGGCATGTTCGTGACCATGCGGTTCATGGACATGCGGGCGGAGAAGGCCTTGCTCGTCCCCACCGAAGCGGTCATCCAGACCGGCAAACGCACCGTCGTGATGCTGGCCGAAGACAACGGCCGCTTCCGGCCCGGCTCAACAGCGAGGCCGCCCCGCCGCCACTGACCCGGCACCCCGGTGAAGCGCAGGTGATCGCCATCGACCCGCACAGCGCGCTGCTGGCCCATGGCCCGCTCCCGACGGCCGGCATGGGCGCCATGACCATGGAGTTCAAGGCACCAGCCGGCGGCATGCCCGGCAACGTGGCCAAGGGGGACAGGGTTCGGTTCGAGTTCGTGATGCCCAAGGACGGCGAGCCCACCCTGACCTCCATTCAGCCTGTGGCACCCGTTACCCCGGCATCGGGAGCTCCGCGGTGATCGCCCGCTTGATACGCTGGTCCATCGGCAACCGTTTTCTGGTGCTGCTGGCCACGCTGATGATCGCGGCCTGGGGCGTGTACTCGGTGATGAGAACGCCACTGGACGCCTTGCCTGACCTGTCCGATGTGCAGGTCATCATCCGCACCACCTATCCAGGCCAGGCGCCGCGCATTGTCGAGAACCAGGTCACCTATCCGTTGACCACGACCATGCTGTCGGTGCCGGGGGCGAAGACGGTGCGCGGCTATTCCTTCTTTGGCGACTCCTACGTTTACGTGTTGTTCGAGGACGGGACCGACCTCTACTGGGCGCGCTCCCGCGTGCTGGAGTACCTCAACCAGGTCCAGTCGCGCCTGCCGGCGGCGGCCAGGGCCTCGCTGGGGCCGGATGCCACCGGGGTGGGCTGGATCTACCAGTATGCCCTGATCGACCGCAGCGGCACCCAGGACGCCGGGCAGCTGCGTGCCCTGCAGGACTGGTTCCTGAAGTACGAGCTCAAGACCGTGCCCAATGTGGCCGAGGTTGCGTCGGTCGGTGGCATGGTGCGGCAGTACCAGATCGTGCTGGACCCGGACAAGCTGGCCGCCTATGCGATCCCGCATACCCAGGTGGCCGAGGCCATCCAGAAGGCCAACCAGGAAGCCGGTGGCTCCGTGCTGGAACTCGGGGAGGCCGAATACATGGTGCGGGCCTCGGGCTACCTGCAGAGCCTGGAGGACTTTCGGTCGGTGCCGTTGACGACCACGCCTGCCGGCATCTCGGTGCGCCTGGGCGACGTGGCACGTGTCCAGGTCGGCCCGGAGATGCGCCGCGGCATCGGCGAGCTTGACGGCGAAGGTGAAGCCACCGGCGGCGTGATCGTCATGCGTTCCGGCAAGAACGCGCTGGAGACCATTGCCGCCGTCAAGGCCAAGCTCCAGACCCTGCAGGCCAGTTTGCCCAGGGGCGTTGAAATCGTCCCGGTCTACGACCGCTCGGGACTGATCGAACGAGCCGTGGACAACCTCACGCACAAACTGCTGGAGGAATTCCTGGTCGTCGCGGTGGTGTGCTTCATCTTCCTGTTCCACCTGCGCTCAGCGTTTGTGGCCATCGTTTCGCTGCCGCTGGGCATCCTGGCCGCCTTCATCGTGATGCATTACCAGGGCGTCAACGCCAACATCATGTCGCTGGGCGGCATCGCGATTGCCATCGGCGCCATGGTGGACGCCGCCGTGGTGATGATCGAGAACGCCCACAAGCACCTGGAGCATTGGGGGCGGGACCATCCAGACCAGACGCTGGAGGGCGAAGCGCGCTGGCGGGTCATCGGCGACGCGGCGGCCGAAGTCGGGCCAGCGCTGTTCTTCTCGCTGCTGATCATCACCTTGTCGTTCATCCCGGTGTTCACGCTGGAAGCCCAGGAAGGACGGCTGTTCTCGCCGCTGGCGTTTACCAAGACCTACGCCATGGCGGCAGCGGCCGGCCTGTCGGTGACCTTGATACCGGTGCTGATGGGCTACCTGATCCGCGGCCGGATTCCCGATGAAAAATCCAACCCCTTGAACCGCTGGCTGATCGCCCTCTACCGGCCGATGCTGGAAGTGGTGCTGCGCGCGCCCAAGCGCACCTTGCTGGCTGCCGGCATCGTGCTGGTGGTCAGCCTCTGGCCGCTGCGGCATATCGGCGGCGAGTTCATGCCGAGGCTGGACGAGGGTGATCTGCTCTACATGCCGTCCGCGCTGCCCGGTCTGTCGGCCGGCAAGGCCAGCGAATTGCTGCAGCAGACCGACCGGCTGATCAAGACCGTGCCCGAGGTCGCCAGCGTGTATGGCAAAGCCGGCCGCGCCGAGACGGCGACCGACCCGGCACCGATGGAGATGTTTGAAACCACCATCCAGTTCAAGCCGCGCGAGCAGTGGCGCGCCGGCATGACGCAGGACAAGCTGGTGGAAGAGCTCGACCGCATCGTCAAAGTGCCCGGCCTGTCCAATATCTGGGTGCCGCCCATCCGCAACCGCATCGACATGCTGGCCACCGGCATCAAGAGCCCGGTGGGGGTCAAGGTGGCGGGCACCGACCTGGTCACGATAGACCGGCTGACCGGCGAGATCGAGCGGGCGCTCAAGGACGTGCCTGGCGTCACGAGCGCGCTGGCCGAGCGCCTGACCGGGGGGCGCTATGTGGACGTCAACATCAAGCGGGATGCGGCATCGCGCTTTGGCCTCAACATCGCCGATGTGCAGTCGGTCATCAGCTCGGCCGTGGGTGGCGAGAACATCGGCGAGACGGTCGAAGGCCTGCAGCGCTTCCCGATCAACATGCGCTACCCGCGCGAGATCCGGGATTCGCTGGAGAAGCTGCGCAGCCTGCCCTTTGTGACGGAACGCGGCCAGCGCCTGTTGTTATCTGACGTGGCCGACATCCGCATCACCGACGGTCCCCCCATGTTGCGCAGCGAGAACGCCCGGCTGTCAGGCTGGGTCTATGTGGACATTCGCGGCCGCGATCTGCGCTCGGCCGTGCAGGACATGCAGAAGGCCGTCGCGGACAAGGTCCAGCTGCCACCGGGTTATTCGGTCGCCTGGTCCGGCCAGTTCGAGTTCCTGGAACGCGCCACGGCCAAGCTCAAAGTGGTGGTGCCGTTCACGCTGCTGATCATCTTTGTGCTGCTCTACCTGACGTTCAAACGCTTTGACGAGGCCTTGCTGATCATGGCCACGC
Organism: Hydrogenophaga sp. BPS33; assembly: GCF_009859475.1. Classification (NCBI taxonomy): domain Bacteria; kingdom Pseudomonadati; phylum Pseudomonadota; class Betaproteobacteria; order Burkholderiales; family Comamonadaceae; genus Hydrogenophaga; species Hydrogenophaga sp. BPS33. The sequence goes on along the minus strand of NZ_CP044550.1, from coordinate 33,262 downwards.
TGCCGTTTGCCCTGGTGGGTGGCATCTGGCTGCTGTACCTGCTGAGCTACAACCTGTCGGTGGCCGGCGCCGTCGGTTTCATCGCCTTGGCCGGGGTGTCCGCCGAGTTCGGCGTGATCATGCTGCTGTACCTGAAATCCGCCTGGGATGACCGACTCGACCAAGGCAAGACCACGGCGGCCGACCTGCTCGATGCGATTCGGGAAGGCGCGGTACTGCGCGTGCGCCCCAAGGCGATGACCGTGGCCGTCATTCTGGGCGGACTGTTTCCCATCATGTGGGGCACGGGAACCGGCTCCGAGGTCATGCAACGCATTGCCGCGCCCATGGTTGGCGGCATGATCACGGCCCCCTTGCTGTCCATGTTTGTGATCCCTGCGGTGTATTTGTTGATGCGCCGGCCTCGCGAACGCCGAGCTGCTGGCAAACCATTTTGGGCAAAGCGCAACTCCGCAGCTTGAACCCGTTTTTCGTTCGTTCCATCCACCACGTTCAAAGGAGTTTTTCATGAAGAAGATCGCCATCGCTTCCCTCGTTATGGCCGCAGCGTCCATCAGTTTCGCCCAGTCAACCATGGGCGACATGAAGGGCATGGATATGGCCAAGAAGCCCGTTGTCGGTGCTCAAACCGTGCATGCAGCGAACGGCACGATCAAGAAGATTGATGTCAAGGCAGGCAGCGTCGTGATCTCTCACGGTCCTGTCAGCAGCCTCAACTGGCCGCCTATGACCATGGGCTTTAAGGTCAAGGACAAGGACCTGCTGGCCAAGCTGGCAGTCGACAAGAAGATCGACTTCAGCTTCATCAAAGAGGGCGACGACTACGTCGTGACGACGGTGAAGTAAATTCCTTGACCCTACGCTCGCGTTGCGCGCGCCGAGGGCCGCGTCAGATGTGCTCTAAGCGACGTTGTGCGACTGAGTTGAGCGCCAGATGGCGGAGTTCGGCAAACTCACACGTTCAATAGACGCGAGGCATTCCCGTCGGGGTCGAGAACGTCTCTATCTGAAAAGGTGCCTGGGCAACACCCAGACATAAGCCACCATACCGAGCAACTCCACCAGAGACTGTACGACGATGACGACGGCGGCAATCTCCCAGCCCACGGGAAGCATCAGGGCCAGGGGCAGCACCACGAAGGAGTTGCGCGTGCCCATGCTGAACGCCAGGGTTCGCCCCTGCTCGGCAGGCAAGCGAAGTTGAGCCGCGATGCCCTTGGCCAGCAAGGCGGCGGCAAGCAGGAACAGCACGAAGACGGGCAGCATGGTTTGCAATTCACCCAGGGAGTCCAGCACCGTGCCCACCTGCGCGCCTGCAATCAGAAACACCACCAAGGCCAGCAGCGGCACCGGCCACCAGGCCATCGCCTCTCGCAAGCGTTCGCCCTTGGGATGCGTCTCTATCCCCCGCTCGGCCATGACAGCGCTCGCTAAGGGCACCAGCACGATCAAAAAGGCGGGCGCCAGCGTAGCCCAGTTCCAGGAACCCAGGCTCTGGGCGTCCGCCATCAGCCACAGGTACAGCGGCAGCAGGACCAGCTGCAGCACCAGATTCAGCGGTGTGATGGCGATCGCTCTCGGCACGTCGCCCTTGCCCAGCTGGCTGAAGGTGATGAACCAGTCGGTGCAAGGCACTAGGAGGACCAGCAAGACGCCCAGACGCATGACCGGATCGAAGTCGAATGCCTTCACCAGCGCCCAGGCCAGCAGGGGCAGCACAACAAAATTGCCCAGCAGCACGGCCACCGCGAAACGCCGGTCGCGCAGGGCATCCCGCACGTGCAGCAGGGGTACCTGCAGGAAGGTCACGAACAGCAGTGCCGCCAGTGTGGGCCACAGCAGGCGTTCCAACGCCGGGCCGATCTCTGGCCACGCGGTGCCCGCGGCCAGCCCCAGTCCAATGGCGACCAGGTAGACCCAGACCTGATGGCGCTCCAGCGTGAGGCGGCTCACGAACAGCATCCCACCGCATCGGCCGAAGCGGGCGTGCCTTGGCGCAGGTCGGCCAGGATGGTGCAGTCGGGGGCGGGGCCGCCGACACAGCCTTCGCTGCAGGCTTGGACGTATCGCGCCAGGCTTCGCTCCAGGCGGCGCAGCTCGGCCATCTTGGCCCGCACCGAGGTGAGATGCCCTTGAGCGATCGAGCGTGCCTCCACGCAGTCGCGCTCGGCACTGGTCGACAACGTGACCAGCTCTCGGGTCTCTTCGATGGAGAAGCCCAGGTCACGGCAGTGCCGGATGAGGATGAGCACGTCCTGAACCGTGTCAGGGTAGGCGCGGTGCCCGCTTTCGCGGCGCATCGCGGCGGGGATCAACCCCACTTCCTCGTAGTAACGGATGGCCGAGACGGCAAAGCCGACGCGCTTGGCCAGGACACCGATGGGCAGCTGCTCTGGCGCAGGGACTGCAACGGTTGTTCGATTCTTCACGGCGGGCCTTGCATCTCAAGTTACTTGAGATTCTACAGTTGGTCTACGGGAATCGACCCGCAATGATTCACTGGAGAAACTTCATGAAGAAGCCTGTTCTGGCGGCGTTGGGCGTGGCCGGCGCTTGCGTGGCCTGCTGCACCATCCCGTTGGCGATTCCGCTGTTCGGAGGTGCGGCAGCGCTTGGCCTGACTTCATGGCTGGGCGTGAAGTTCCAGATCGGGCTAGAACTGCTGGTGGTCATGGTGATCGCGTCTATCACCGTGATGGTCTGGGCGGCAATGGCCTGGACAGGTCGCAGACGGTCAAAAGCATTTGGCAGCGAGCCATTAAACGGCAGCGCTTGCTCGGTCGATCAGGATGCCCAGGGATGCGGGTGTGGTCCAAATAGGGGGCAAAGGCTTGAAGGCTGATGCGCGTCTGTGCCGTTCTGGCGCGAGCCCCCTGCGCCAGCCACCTGCAAACTACGAATCCGCACCGGCCTCCGGCCGGATAAGTGCCAGCAATTGAGGCAGACGCTTGGTCACGGCGCGTTCCGCATCACGCTCGATCGCACGATAGATCGCCAGGGTCTCTGCACCTGTGGGCGTGAGCGCAGCACCTCCACCCGCATTTCCGCCGCGCTGCGTCAGCACTAGCGGCTCGATGAAATCGCCATTCATGGCCCGCACCAGCGACCACACGCGCTGATAGCTCATGCCCAGCCTGCGCCCCGATTCGGCAATGGAGCCGGTTTCTGCAATCGCTTGCAGCACGTCGGCCTTGCCCGGACCGATGGCTACCGCGTGCTTGACCTGAACCCGGAAGCGCGTTTTTGCGTCCAGCGGCGAGGTGCTGAGGGTCGTTTTCATGATGAGCTGAATTCTCACCTACTCGGTCGTCCGCCGGCAGTTAAGACCGATATACTTTCAATTCGATATCGAATTCTATAGATATCGAAGCTTCCTCAAACGGCCTAACTGGAGACCTCATGTCCTTGCTTCGTCGTCAACTTGCGGTGTGGACGGCTGCCGCCACGCTGTTCCTCTCTGCGCTTCCCTCATCGCATGCCCAGGCGGTGCCCACGCTGGCAGCGGCATCCGATCTCAAGTTCGCCATTGAAGAGGTGGCGGATCGCTTCGAGAAAGACACCGGCAACAAGCTCCGGCTGGTCTTCGGCTCGTCGGGGAATTTCAAGACCCAGATCCTGCAAGGTGCGCCCTTTCACCTGTTCATGTCGGCCGACGAAAACTTCGTCTACGAGTTGGCGGACGCGGGCAAGACCGAAGACCGGGGCCGCACCTATGCCATCGGTCGCATCGTCATCATGGTGCCTCCTGATGGGGCTCTGAAGCCCGACGGCCAACTCAAGGACCTGGCGGCGGCGTTGAAGGACGGGCGCTTGAAGAAGTTCGCCATCGGCAATCCTGAGCACGCCCCGTATGGCGCGCGTGGCAAGGAGGCCCTGCAGCACGCCGGCTTGTGGGAAAGCATCGAGGGCAAGCTGGTGCTGGGCGAGAACATCTCGCAGGCGGCGCAGTTCGCCATCTCCGGCTCTGCGGAAGGCGGCATCGTGGCCTATTCGCTGGCGCTGGCGCCGAGCTTCGCCAGCCGCGCGAAGTTCGAACTGATCCCCGAGAGCTGGCACAAGCGGCTCGTGCAGCGCATGGTGCTGGTCAAGGGGGCGCCACCCGAAGCGCGCGCGTTCTACCAGTACCTGTCCACGCCGGCCGCGCAGGAAATCATGGTGCGCTACAGCTTCGCCATGCCCAAGGAATAACGCGTCGGCGACGCATCGACAGGACTCCCGGTCGTGGACTGGCAAGCCCTTTTTCTCTCGCTGAAGCTGGCGGCCGTCACGCTGCTCGTTCTGCTGCCTTCCGGTTTGTGGCTGGGGCGCTGGCTGGCCTACACGCGCGTGGCCGGGAAGTCCTGGATCGAGGCCTTGGTGGTGCTGCCGCTGGTGCTGCCGCCCACAGTGCTGGGTTACTACCTGCTCGTGTCCATGGGCGGTGCCTCGCCAATCGGCGCCTGGGTGCAGCAGACCTTCGGCGTTCGGCTCACCTTCAACTTCCTCGGGTTGCTGATCGCCTCTGTGATCTTCAACATTCCCTTTCTGGTGCAGCCGGTGCAACGCGCCTTCGAGGCCATCCCGCGCCAGTTGGGCGAAGCCGCCGCCGTGAGCGGACTTTCCGCTTGGCAGACTTTCTGGCGTGTTGAATTGCCGCTGGCCTGGCCGGGCGTGCTCTCGGCCTGCGTGCTGACCTTCGTGCACACGCTGGGTGAATTCGGCGTGGTGCTGATGGTGGGCGGCAGCATCCCGGGTGAGACCAAGACGATCGCGATCTCCATCTACGACCGCGTGCAATCCTTCGACCTCACCGGCGCCAACCAGATGGCGCTGCTGTTGCTGTTGTTCTCGCTGGGCGCCGTGGCGGCGTCGTTCTTTGCGTCGGCGCGGCTGGCGGTGCGGCGATGAGTGGCCCGGACTTGAAGACCGGGCTGGCGCTGGTCGTCGAAGTCGAGCAGGCGCAGCCCATGCCCTTGCGCGGCAGTCTGCGCTGCGAGGCGGGCGAGTTGCTGGCCCTGGTGGGCCCCTCTGGCGCCGGCAAGACCTCCCTCATGCGCGTGCTGGCGGGTTTGATGCGGCCCGAGCAGGGCCACGTGGCAGTCGGCGGTGAAGTCTGGTGCGACACGGCGCTGGGACTCTTCCTGCCACCGCAGCGTCGCCACGTCGGGCTGGTATTCCAGAACTATGCCCTCATGCCGCACCTGGACGCCATCGGCAACGTGGCGCTGTCGCTGCTGCACCTGCCGCGTACCGAGCGCCTGAAGCAGGCCCGCCAATGGCTGGACCATGTGGGCCTCAGTACCGACCAGCAGGCGCGCCAGCCCGCCGTGTTGTCGGGTGGTCAGCAGCAGCGCGTGGCGGTGGCGCGTGCGCTGGCACGCGAACCGAAGCTGTTGCTGCTGGACGAGCCTTTTTCGGCGGTGGATCAGATGAACCGCCAGGGGCTGTACCGGTTGCTGGCCGACCTGCGGCGCGAGCTGGCGATCCCCATCGTGCTGGTAACCCACGATCTGCACGAAGCGCGCATGCTGGCTGACCGCCTCGCCGTGATGGATGGCGGGGAGGTGCTGCAGCAAGGTTCGCCTGCCCATATTCACAACGCGCCGCGCAACGCCCGCGTGGCCGACCTGGTGGGCATCCAGAACCGTTTCCAAGGGGTGTGGCTCGGTCCCGCCGATGTGGAAGGCCATGGGCTGTTGCGCTGGGTGGGCGACGAAGGCAGCACGGCAACTGCACCAGTGCTGACCGTGCGCGACAAGGGCAAGGTACCCGTTGGTCAGGCGGTAAACTGGGTTATCCCAAGCGATGGCATCACCCTTGTCGCGCCCAATGAGCAACGAGCCGATGACTTCAGCGCCATGGTTCAAGAAGCGCGGCACCTGGGCGAGATCACATTGGCCACGCTGGTCCTGGTCAATGCGCCGGGCGCACGCCTCGTGCTCACGTTGTCAGGTGCGCAGCGTCAGGGTCTGGTGCCCGGCGCGCGCTTCGGTGTACGACTGGACGCGCGTTTGGTGCATGTGATGCCGTTGAAGGCGCGCTGACGCCATGTCTTCCCGCGACCACCCATCCGCCCAGCTCGTCTTCGCGTTCTGTGGAGGTGCGGCCGTCGGCTTGCTGGGAGGCTTGGTCGGCCTGGGCGGCGCGGAGTTTCGGTTGCCGCTGCTGCTGATGTTCGGCTTCGCGGCATTGCCGGCGGTGATCGTGAACAAGGCGATCAGCCTGCTGGTCGTGTCGGCTGCGCTGGTGTTTCGCAGCGGGGCCGTGGCACCGGGAGAAGTCGCCGCTCAGTGGCCGGTGATCCTCAACCTGCTGGCCGGGAGTCTGGTGGGCGCCTGGCTGGCGGCGGGATGGGCCACTCGCTGGCGCGGGATCGTGCTGCAGCGCGTGATCGCGGCGCTGTTGATCGGCATCGCCGGAGTGTTGCTGTTGGGTCATGGGCCCGCAGGGGCCGGCCCCGCGCTCGATGGCACGGCATTGCGGGTGGCCGGCGTCGTGGCTGGTCTCCTGATCGGCATCGTCGCGGCTTTGCTGGGGGTGGCGGGCGGTGAACTGCTGATCCCTACCTTGGTGTTGCTGTTCGGTGTCGAGATCAAGTTGGCTGGCAGCCTGTCGCTGGCCATCAGCCTGCCGACGATGCTGGTGGGCTTCGCGCGGTACAGCCAGGACAGCAGTTTCGAGGTGCTGCGGGCCAACCGACGGTTCGTGCTGTGTATGGCCGCAGGCTCAGTGGTCGGCGCGGCGCTTGGCGGCTTGGCGCTGGGCCTCGTGCCGGCCGGCATGCTGCTGCCGACCTTGGCAGCGATCTTGTTGATTTCCGCGGTGAAGACATGGACGCACCGCTGAGCACAGATTCCGGCCTTGACAGGGCGGACCTAGAGCAGCGTCACGAAATCCAGTGGCTCGGGGTGACGCCGCTGCGCCTTGCGCTTGGCCACAGTCCCGACATTCAGAAAACACACCGGCTCCTCGCCTTCACGAAGGTTGAACAGCCGCCTCATTCGAGGTGACTGCATGGCTTGTCCGCTGGTGAGGCTGCTGCCTAGCGACAGGCTGTGCGCCATCAACAGCATGTTTTGCACCGCGCAACCCACCGAGATCATGCGCTCCAGCACGGGAATCTGGGCATCGACGACGCCCAGTTGGGCCACCACCAGCATCAGCAGGGGCGCCCTATGGGCCTTTTCGCGCGCGGACTCGATCTGTTCCAGCGTGGCGCCAGGATCGCGATCCACCAGGGCCAGGGCGAAAACTTCCGCCAGATCCGCGCGCCGTTCCGTCGGAACGATCACGAAGCGCCATGGCCGCAAGAGGCCGTGGTCAGGTGCGGCTGCGGCCGCGCGAAACAACTGTTCAAGCTGAAGGTCGGACGGACCAGGCTCAACAAGGCGCTTGGGCGAGACGTTCTGGCGCGTGGTGATCAACGCCTGCGCAAATCCGTCAGGCAACTCAAGGTTTGGACGTGGCTCGCGAAAGGCGATCCGTGACAAAGATTCCTCTGCCCGCTGCAGTGACGTGTCCATGGGTGTCTCCCGGAATAGCGGCGTGGGCCGCATCGTTGAACCTACTTTGCGGTGGACAGAATCCAGGTGGCCAGGGTTTTAGCATCCGCGTCACTGAGAGTCGCTTGCGGTGGCATCGCCATAGGCCCCCACTTGCCGGCACCGCCTTTCTTGATGCTCGCGGCCAGCACAGCCGCCGCGTCCTTCTGGCCTTTGTATTTGTTGGCGACCTCCTGATAAGAGGGACCAACGACCTTTTTGTCGACGGCATGGCACGCCATGCAAGCGTTCTTTTGAGCCAATGCCAGATTGGCATGTACGGCGATGGGCGCGAAAGTACCCACCAGCGCGGCGAGCGTCAGAAACTTACGAAACATGGGTTCTCCAGTGAAAGGGGCGGGTGGCGCATGGCCACCCCGGGGTCTTCAAGCGAAGTGGCGGTCCTTGAACGAAAGCGTGGCCTTGTAGTCCTCCACGGTGCCCACGCGGCGGATGCTTCCCCACGTGCCCTTGTAGTAGGGGATGACGTTGCGGTCGACCCAACTGGTCACGACGTTGCCGTGCACGCCCTTGATGTAGCCAAAGAGCATGAAGGTGTGGCCAGGCTTGGCAGACTTGATCGGATATGCCATCGCATAGGTGCTGCCGAAATCGTTGTAGACCTCGATCACATCGCCCGCTGCAACGCCGAGTTGCTTCGCGTCGTCCATGTTCATCTCGATAAAGGCCAACGGGATGCGGTCACGCACGAAAGCGTTGTACTGATCGTGGTACGCGGTCTGCCAAACCTCGTTGGCGCGGCCTCCGTTGATCCAGTATTTATGTTTCGCCTTCTGATCGGCCACCGGTTTGGGCAGACCGTTCCAGGGCGCGGGCTTGAACTCGGCGCGTCCGTCCTTGGTGTCGAACTTGCCATCGGCGTAATGAATCTCGGTACCAATGAGCTTCTCGCCCTCCACGCGTTGGATGGGCAGCTGCACACCGTTGTTGCCGGCCTTGCGCAGCAGTGCGTAGGTGGCCATGTAACCGGTGTCACCGCCCTGGCTGTCAATCGGTCCGACGCCAGGCCGGCCTGCGCGGCGGAAGCCATCGTTGAACGCATCTTCCTCTGTCTTCCAGTCGAAGCCCTCGAAGCGCTTGGCCATGTCGGGCTTGTTGTCCTTCAGGTAGAGCGCCTTGAGCGCATTGGCGATGTCGGCCGCGATCAGGCAATCCGGTTTCGCGGAGCCGGGTGCGTCCATGAACTTCTCGGAAAGGCGCAGGCGGCGTTCACCGTTCATGGAGGTGAGGTTCATCTCACCGGGGTGCGCCGCGGGGAGCAGCAGATGCGCCTCTTCCGCGATCATGGTCGGGTAGAGGTTCATTGCGGCGATGAACATCCCACCCTTGTTCTTGCAGGCGTCGTAGATGACATCGACCATCTGCTCCGTGGACACGCCCCGGGCCTTCGCGATCGCTTCGTTGACGATCTTGGCGCGCTTGCTCAGCACCAAGCGGTGCTGCTCGGCGTTAAGGGTGGTCTGGAAGGGATTGGTGCCCCACAGCGTGTACATCAGGCCTTTGCCGTTGATGACTTCCTGATCGATGTAGATCTTCTTGTCACCGGGATACGGCGGACGCGTGTAGCCCTCCTGGTGTCCACCGAGGCGGCACACGCCCGTGCCCCGCCGGCCCACGTTCTGCGTGGCCAGCACCAGACTCACCAGCGCGCTCTGGATCACGTAGTTGTCGTTGCCCCAGATGATCCCCTTCTCATACGGGTGGAAGGTGCGCGGGCGATGGCCCGAGGCCTTGGGTTTGTAGGCCCACTCAGCGGCCTGGCGCAGCTTCGCAACGGGAATGCCGGTGGCCTTGGCCCCATCCTCCATGCTCATGCGGTTGGTCTTGACGGCGTCATCAAATCCGCGCGTGTGCTTGGCAATGAACTCCTTGTCGTGCCAGCCCTGTTCCACCACGTAAGTGAACAGCGTGTTGAACAGTGCTGTGTCCGACCCGGGCTCAATGTCCAGGTGCAGCACGTTGTCCTTGCCGGCGACCTGCTCGCAGATCGCGACAGTGGCGGTGCGGCGTGGGTCCACGATGATCACCTTTGCCGCCGTAGCGGTCTCCCCAGGGAAGCGCTGCTTCTTTTTGTCCACCGTCGAACCGCTCAGGTTGGGCACCCAGTGGTTGAGGAAGTAGTTGGACTGCGTCTCGTAGGGATTGGCACCGGTGCAGAAGATCGTGTCGGCCAGTTGCGCGTCTTCGTAGCTGTTGTTCAGCTCGCCGACGCCCATCTCGCGCGTGGCGTGGCACTCGGAGTTGTAGGCCGGCCGGTTGTGGATGCGCACCATCGGCGTCTGCAGCGCGCTGAACATCAGCTTGCCGGTGCCCCAGGTGTTCTCGAAGCCGCCGCCGGCACCACCGTGGTCGAAGCAGTCGTAGAACAATGCATTCGGGCCGTCGTTATCCAGGATCTTCTTGGTGAGGCCTGCGTACAGCGCCATGGCGTTGTCCCAGCCGGTGTCCAGCCACTGGTCTCCGCGGAAGATGCGCGGGTTCTTCAGCCGTTCCTTGCCGATGCCATCGTGGGCATACATGTACGAGGCCATCTTGCCGCCACGCGTGCTTGAGAGGCCGCTGTTCACCACGCACTCCTTGTCGGGTACGACCATGATGTTCCAGCGCTTGCCAGACTTGTCGGTGATGGTGTTGGTCATCGCCTTGGTCATCGTGATGGCCATGGGTGGCACCTGCTTGGTGAAGTCCACGCCCAGCGCGTTCTGGCTGGCGGGGCGGCCGCCCTCCTTGTTGGAGTCCCATTTGTAAACGTGGTAGCCACAACCGACGATGCAAAAGTGGCAGGTCATGTTCGACTTTTGCGCGTCCTTAGGCGGCAGCGCAATGCGGTCATTGATGTTGGTGGACATACTGGGCTCCTCAGAGAATGTTGGACTGGCGGCCGTAGATCAGGCCGTCGACGGCCACCGCGCTCACCGCATCGGTTTTCGCGTCGTACTCCAGCCGGATCTTGGGGAGGTCCTCGGTGGCCTGCCCACACACCATCTGCCCGCCGTTCTCGGGGTCAAAGATCGAGAAGTGGCAGCCGCATTTGAAGGTGCGCGTACCGCCGTCGTAGGCCACCGGGCAACCCATGTGCGTGCAATAGGCGCTGAAGGCCACGATGTCGTTGTTCGGGCCCACACCGCCAGGGACCGCGTTGCCCATGCGGATGGCATAGCAAGGTGAGCTCGCGTCAGGGTAGGTGAAGCTGACCACCTCATTGACTGGCATGCGCTTGGCCGCACCGACCGCCTTCTTCGGGTAAGGCAACGTGGTGCCGGTGTTGCGCGCCGGGGTGGCGGCTTGGGCGTTGTGAATGGGAATCACGGTGCTGCCGGCCACGGCAGCGGCGACACCGCCGGACTGCAAAAAGAAGCGGCGGCCGATCTTGAGGTCTTCCATGTTGTCTCCTGGTTGGAATCACTGACCCGTCTTCCATCGCAACGCGCGTGCCAACTGCTGAAGCCATATGAATCAACAGGTTGCGCGAGAGTGCGTGACTTCTTGGGTGGTTTTGGTAACAATGCTGAAAAATACTGGTTACAAAAAAGTAACGCCGGAGACAACAGCATGAGACGACGTGAGTGCATCGCCAGCGTGGCGGCTGCCACGCTTTGGGCCGTTCGGCCCGCAACCGCCGCGCGCGTCGATCGGTTGCAGGTCGGACTCACCCCGGTCATCCTGGCCGACCAGATCGCGTTCCTGTCACGCTGGGGGCGCTACCTTGGAGCCCAGGTGGGGGTCGAGGTGCACTTCGTGGCGCGCGAGTCCTACCAGTCCATCCTCGATCTGTTGTGGTCTGGCCATGTGGATGCCGCGTGGATCTGCGGCTATCCCTTTGTGCGGTTCGAGGCCGATCTCAATTTGCTGGCCGTGCCCTTGTATCAAGGCGATCCGCTCTACCAGGCCTACCTGATCCGCTCGACCGGTGCGCCTGAGGGACTCAGAGGCTGGGGCGACCTCAAGGACCGCGTGCTCGCGTATTCCGATCCCTTGTCCAACTCGGGCTGGCTCGTTGCCCAGGCGCAGTTGGCGAACGTCGGCATTGCGCCGCGCGAACTCAAACGAGCGTTCTTCGCCCACGGCCATCGCAATGTGGCTGAAGCAGTTGCAGCACGACTGGCCCACGCCGGATCGATCGATGGCTATGTGTGGGAGACGATGCGCCTGCAGGGCATGCCGGCGGTGGCCAAGACCGAGGTGATCTGGAAATCCGAGCCCTTCGCATTTCCACCACTGGTGACGGCGCGCCGAGCCACTCACCCTCACATGGAGCGGTTGCGAGCGGCCCTGCTCGGTATGGCCAACGACCCGGTGGGCCGCGAACTCCTGGGGTCGCTGAACCTCAGCGGGTTTTCTGCGGGCGCGTCGTCGCAGTTCGATTCGATTCGGCGCCAAGCTGCATTGGTCCCAGGTAGCGGGGTCACTGGCTGATGCTGGGTCGCCTGCCCTACCGCGTGCAGATCCCGCTGGGCCTGTCCCTTGCGGTACTGATCGCAGCCATCCTCGTCACGGGCATCACAGCGCGCGTGTCAACGCAGAACGCGCGCCAGGAAATCCTGTCCCTGCTGGACAGGGCTGTGGTCCTGGTCATCGCGCAGGTGCGCCCCATGATGGTGGCCGACGACACCTGGCGCGTGTTCGCGCTGCTGCGCGATACCGCCGAGTTGGTGCCGGGTGCGGCGACAGGACAGGCCCGCCTGGCGATCCTGGATGCCGAGGGCCGCGTGTTCGCCGCTTCAGACCCCGCGAAACTGGAGACCGGCCGAGGGTTGCTGGGCAAGCCATGGCGCGACCAACCCACGCCAACTCCATCCGAAATCATCGACAGGCAACGGCTCGACCAAGGCGACGGATCGGTGGTGATGGTCGATCCCATTCGCAGCGAGGATGGCCAGACCCTGGGCTTTGTGTTGACCGAAGTCGACGCTGCGGTGTTCGCGCCAGATTGGCCCTCGCTCGCAAAAACCGCGCTGCTGGCAATCGCACTCGCGGTAGCGCTGCTGGTGCCAGTGGGCTGGTGGGTGGGGCAACGCATGACCCGACCAGTTGGGCGGCTGGTGGCCGTGATCGAACGCATTGGCAGAGAAGACCCCAGCAAGCTTCGCGGAGCCGTGCCGGCGACCAAAGACCCCGAACTGAGCCGCATTGGCGATGCGGTCAGCCAGCTCATGGGCGAACTCGAACAGCGCAAGCTGGCCGAGGACCGCGCCCTTTCGGCCGAACGGCTCGCCGCCGTAGGCCGCATGACAGCGGCCGTGGCGCACGAGATCAACAACCCCCTTGCGGGCCTGCTGACCGCCACGCAAACGCTGCGCCTGCACGGTCGGTCGGACGACATCCGCACGCGTACGTTAGACCTGCTCGATCGAGGCCTGCAACAGATCCGGACCACGGTGGCAGCGCTGCTGCCTCAGGCCCGCATGGATGACCGCCCCTTGGAACCCGGGGATCTGGAAGACATCGTCACGCTCGTGCGGGTGAGCGCCAGCAAGTTGCAGGTTGAGATCCGTTTCAGAGTGGATGTTGACTCCGCGCTGCGTGTACCCTCGGCGCCCTTGCGCCAAGTGATGCTCAATCTGCTGCTCAATGCGATGAAGGCGGCGGGTGAACACGGCGTCGTGTCGGCCCGGCTGGAGGCGGACGAGACCCAGGTGACGTTCTGTGTCACCAACAGTGGGCCGCCTTTGAGTGCCGAGAAATTTCGCAGCACCCTGGCGGCAGAAAGCGGTCGCGACCCCCGAGGCTTCGGTCTGTGGGTTTGCCAGGAACTCGCCAGCCACCATGGTGGTCGGTTCGAGCTGGACACGACGCAGCCCGGCCAGACTCGTCTGGTATTTCAGGTGCCCAACCGAGAGGCCCCGGAGGAAACGACATGAAGACCCTGTTGGTGATTGAAGACGACGCGATCATGGGGGAGTCCCTGGTGCAGCGATTCGAACTGGAAGGCCTGCACGTGGTCTGGTGCCGACGCCTGTCGGAGGCCGCCGACGCGCTGGAGACACCGCCCGCGGCGGTGGTGAGCGACGTGCGACTGCCCGATGGCCTGGCAACCGATTGGTTCGTGAAGCTGCCTGCCAGCATCCGTGCCTTGCCCTGGTTCTTCCTGACCGGCTATGGCAGCGTGAACGATGCGGTGACGGCGGTTCGCGCCGGTGCGCGGGAGTACCTCACCAAGCCCTTCGACATCGAGCATGTGGTCGGCCTGGTGCACCAGGCTGTGTCGCTCAGCCTTGCGCCAGAAGAAGACGCGGTGCTGGGCATCTCGCCGGCGATGCGCCGCGTCGAAGGCATGGTCCGCAAGGTCGCGGGTCAGCGCGTCTCGGTGCTGCTCACCGGCGACTCCGGCGTGGGCAAGGAGGTCGCTGCGCAAATGATCCACACGCTGGACCCACGCGCCGGGCAGCGTGAATTCGTTGCCGTCAACTGTGCGGCCATTCCTGAATCGATGCTCGAAGCCGAGTTCTTCGGATACGAGAAGGGCGCGTTCTCAGGCGCGGTGCGATCCCACAAGGGTTATCTGGAGCGCGCCAATGGGGGCACGCTGTTTCTCGATGAGGTGGGCGATCTGCCGGCGAGCATGCAGGCCAAGCTGCTGCGAGCGCTGCAGGAAAAGTGCTTCTTCCGACTTGGCGCCGAGCGCACCACCCACAGCGACTTCCGCATCCTGGCCGCCACCAATCGAGATCTCTACGCGGACATGAGCGCGGGCACGTTCCGCGAGGATCTGTTCTATCGCCTGGCGGTCATCAAGATCGCGCTGCCGCCGTTGCGTGAACGCCCTGAAGACATCCGCTGGTTGACCGAACGACTGCTGGCACAGATGGTGGTCGAGCAAGGCCGGCCGCTGGCAATGTCCGAGTTGTTCCTGCGCGATGTAATGGCACGCGAGTGGCGAGGCAACGTGCGCGAGCTGCGCTCCTACTTGGAGCAAGCCGTGGTGATGAGCGATGGCGGCTTGCTCGATGAGCCCTTGAGTGTGGAGTACCCGGACAAGTCCCCTAGTACCGCGTCCAGCGATCCGATCGAGCCTCTTCAGATCATCCTGGAGGGCGTCGAGCGTGCGCACATCCGCAAGGCGCTGGTGCACTGTGAGGGCAGCGTTGGAAAGACGGCAGAGGTTCTCGGGATCAGCCGAAAGACCTTGTGGGAGAAGATGAAGAAACTGGCGATTGCGAGTTGACGTTCGCCGTAAAACGTCATTGGTCCAGCAACTACTTTTCCGCCAGGATGCTTCCCACAATGGACTCTCGAACCTGCAACGTGATGTACGCATCGACATTGAGGCAGTTCACCAACAGCCTGGTCAGTTGAATGTACCGAACAAGGGCATCAAAGACCCTTCCGTGATCGCGCTTGAGGACGTGCTGGACGAGATTGTCCACGCCGTCTCTGGCGTCATTGAGCCCGATTTTTAGCGTCTGAATCGTGGCAACGTCAATTTTCTTTATCCGCCCGAACTCAAGCTGCATGTCCTCCACAAGTTCGCGGCTGGCGTTCAAGCTGGATGTGTAGCCCTGCGCTGCCTCAGCCAAGCGCTCGAGAACATGTGCCAATGCAAGCGCACGCCGCAACGGCAGTGGAATCCCTGCAGCGGCGTGCACCAGTGCCGCGTTGCGATTGAGGAAGTCGGAAACACCATGATTTTCGCTAGCCAGCCGAGTAAGACGTTGCCGCATGGCCTGCACGAAAGAATCGGCTTCTGCGAGGAGTCCTGTTGCGAGTACGAAGACTTCGCGCCAGCGAGGTTCAAGTGAGTGCTCCTGAACCAACTGATTGGGGCCATCACGGTTGCTGTTTTCGGTCAGGGTACGAGCGGTGAAGAACTCCTGAAATGTGAGGTGCGAAAACGAGTAAATGCCCTTTGCCCTCTCAACGAGAACGCCGTGCTGCGCTTCAATTTCCTTGAGAACTTCCCCCGGGTCAACCTCGGGCTCACGATCGCCTGGCGCCCCCTTCAAGTTTGTCATGAAGGCTTTGATCTGCCGCTCTACGTCGTCCTGACGGAGAAAGTAGCGCCCGTCTTCAAACGACGTGGTTGCGATGCGCCCCAAGAGGAGCTCCTTTTTCGCAAGTGACAGCTGTTGGTAGGCTGTGTTTCTCCGCACTGCGCGAGAGGTATCCCACTTCTTTAGGAGCGCGTCCAAGGCGTCCTTGTACAACTCAGCGCGATTGCTGGGGAAGGTCATCCCTTCGTCGAAGGCCAAACACATGAGGGTCAGCAGCAGCGGCGTTTGGCAGAGGCTTCGAATCGCTCTATTTTTGTCACGGGCGAGCTCCGCCAGACATAGCGCTCCCTTCTGGGAACTGTCCGAGAACCACTGTTTGACGAACTGCTCCACCTGTTGCTGCTGGAAGTCGGCGAGCTCAACATCCACAAACTGCTCGAAGAGATAGTTGTATGCAGCCGTCCTGCAGCTGATAACGATCTGGATCTTCGGGTACTTGTCTGAAAGCTCCCGGATCTCCTTCAATGCATGCGATCTTCTTCCGTTGTCGTTTATCTCATCAAGAGCGTCCAGCAGAAGGATGAGTGATCCACTGTCGAGGAGCCGGTCGACAAAGCTCTCCGGCTGCTCAAAGCCGCATACCCTGAACTCTTCATTGATGCACGTCCGCAAGGTGTTGGTGCCATCGCTCCAGTCTTTCATGGGTATGAAAACGGGAAGGCGCCGCTCATGGAACTTGCCATCCATGGCTGCCAGTGCAACCCATTTCAGGAACGTCGTTTTGCCGCCACCTGGTTTTCCAAGGAGTACCAGACGCGGCTCTCTATCCACGACCTCTTGTCCATCAATCGTCTCAGCAACGATGCCGAATCCAGATTGATCTTTGTTCAGCGTTTGCTCAAGTTCATCGATGGTGGAACGACGCTGGGCAGAGATCTTCTTGAGGATGTTGACGCGGACAAAGATGCTCCTGATTTGCATCGGCCGACTCATCCCGATGATGCGCATCGTGTTGTAGCGTTCCTCGACACGCGCGCAGTAGCGGCTCGCCTCAAGCCCAAATGGGTCTTTCTCTCGATATCTCTTTTGGATCCACTGCGGAGCGTTCGTCACCAAGCTCCATGCCTTCGCGAAGACTTCTTTGCCGACAGCACTGCCAGCATCGAGCAGTGCTTTGTCCACCATTGGATCCCCGGATAAGGCCATGTTCCCGCTCCCTTTGTCTTCCATGCGCACACTGTAACTCGGCGGCTGCCTTGCATTGGACGTACGCGAGTGGCCCACCCCCAGGACCCGACTGGCGTAGAGATGTTGACTCCAATCTCTCTGGTCACTACACTTATTCGTAATTTTGCGAATAACGAAATAAGCCATGGCAAAAACTCACTGCGCCCCTTTGCCAGTCGACGAAGAACTGGATGCCGAAGAGCTGGCCGTTCTGCTCAAGGCACTGGCGCACCCTGCGCGCATTCGACTGCTGCAACACCTGGCGCACCACGGCACCTGCTACTTCGGCAACCTGTCGGACGTGGTCGAGCTGGCCCCGTCCACCACGTCACAGCACGTCAAGGTACTCAAGGATGCAGGATTGGTGCTGGGTTCGGCGGAAGAGCAGCGCACGTGCTACTGCGTCAATCCCGATCGGTTGGCCGTGCTCAAGCGGCTGGTCGAGGCACTCTGAGTGGAGTGCCCTTTTTTTTGCCCATTAATTCGTACATCGACGAAGAACGAAGGAGTCAATCATGAAGGAGCAATCCACCTCTTCCTCACCAGTAGCCGTGATCGGTGCCGGTCCGGTCGGCTTGGCTGCTGCAGCCCATTTAGTGGGGCGTGGTCTGCCGGTCGTGGTGCTGGAGGCCGGCACCAGCGTCGCGACCCACCTTGGCAGCTACCGCCACGTGCGGCTGTTTTCGCCATGGCGCTACAACGTCGATCGCGCCGCACGTGCCTTGCTGGAAACCACCGGCTGGTCTGCCCCCAATGACGACGACTTGCCAACGGCCGGGGAAGTCGTGGATGACTACCTTGCGCCGTTGGCTCGCACGCCTGCCTTGGCGCCTCACATCCAATTCGGGGCCCGCGTCACCGCCGTCTCGCGCGATGGCTTCGACAAGGCCAAGACCGCAGGCCGCGAACACGCAGATTTTCTGCTGCAAGTCCAGAGCGACAAGGGTTTGCGCGAAGTGCGTGCCCGTGCAGTGATCGATGCCTCAGGAACCTGGTCGCAACCCAACCCACTGGGCGTGCATGGCTTGCCAGTACTCGGGGAGATCGAGGCACGCGCGCACATCGCGCATGGCATGCCCGACGTGCTGGACACGGATCGTCACCGCTATGTTGGACGCAAGGTGCTGGTGGTGGGGGCCGGGCACTCTGCCGCCGGCAACTTGCTCGCTCTCGCCAGACTGGCCGAACAGGAGCCCGACACGCGCGTTGTCTGGGCGGTGAGAGGCACCGACCTGCGAAAGCTCTTCGGTGGTGGCGAAAACGATGGATTGCCCGCACGAGGCCAACTGGGCACAAGCCTTCGCGCCATGATCGAGGAAGGGCGGCTCGAATTGCATCTCGGTTTTGGCATTCGAGAGATCGTCGCGCAGCCCGATGGCATGCGCCTGTTCGCTGCAGATGTGGACAAGACTCCTATCGAGGGCATCGATGAGATCATCGTCTCGACAGGTGCACGACCCGACCTCAACATCACTCGGGAACTGCGCCTGCGCCTGGACCCGTGGCTTGAGAGCACCGACGCGCTGGCACCATTGATCGATCCGAACGTGCACAGCTGCGGCACAGTGCGCCCGCACGGGCACCGAGAGCTCATGCACCCTGAGCCAGGCTTTTATGCCATTGGCGCCAAGAGCTACGGCCGCGCACCCAGCTTCCTAATGGCCACGGGCTATGAGCAGGCGCGCTCGGTGGTTGCAGCATTGGCTGGCGACCTTCGCGCCGCCGACGACGTGCAGCTTGAATTGCCCGAGACCGGTGTGTGCTCAGTAAATCTGGCAAGCCCAGACCTCACTGCTGGGAATGCGAGCTGTTGCGGTGGCCCGGCCAAATTCGACACGGTTGCCTGCTGCTCGCTCGATCAGATGAGCAGGGCTCAAAGTCAATCTGGCTGCGGTTGTGGCCCCAAAAGAGCGACTTCAGCGACGACACCGCCTGAGGCCGAACGGCCGCGCGCTGCCCCGTCCAAAGCCTGCTGCAGCTGAGATGGCCTCCGCGAGCAACGTCGGCACCGTCGCGGCGCTGGGGACTGCCCAGACCTTGGCATGGGCCTCCACCTACTATCTGCCGGCAATGCTGGCAGTACCTATGGCACGCGACCTCGGCGTGAATACGCCCACGGTGTTTGCAGCGTTCTCGGTTGCTCTGGGTGTCTCCGCACTGGTCGGTCCATGGGCCGGGCGCGCCATCGATCTCCACGGCGGGCGCCCGGTGCTGATGGGCACCAGCTTGTTCTTTGCGATCGGGCTCGTTGCACTCGGCGCATCACAAGGCGTCTGGTCGCTGTTCGCCGCCTGGATGTTGATCGGTCTGGCCATGGGCAGCGGTCTGTACGAAGCCGCGTTTTCGGCTTTGGTTAGGCTGTATGGTCACGGGTCGCGAAGCGCCATCACCGGGATCACGCTGATCGCGGGTTTCGCCAGCACGGTGGGCTGGCCTCTGTCGACATTGCTCGAAGCCCAGTTCGGCTGGCGAGGTGCTTGCTTCGCATGGGCCGGTCTTCATCTGGTGTTCGGGTTGCCGTTGAACGCTGCACTGCCGCGCGTCGCCGTGGTGGCGCCATCCGATTCAAAGAAGCCTTTGGACATTGACGCCGTGCCGCAGTCCGCAGTCCGTGCACGTGTCACCACGGCATTGCTGGCCTTCGTCTTTGCCACCACCTGGTTCATCAGCACCGCGATGGCGGCGCATCTTCCCAGTCTGCTGCAAGCCAGTGGCGCAAGCCTGGCCGTTGCGGTGGGCGTGGGCGCTCTGATCGGTCCTGCACAAGTGGCCGGCCGGCTGCTCGAATTCGGTTTCCTACGCCATGTGCACCCGCTGTTGTCGGCGCGGCTCGCGTCGCTAGGGCATCCGGTCGGCGTGGTGGCGCTACTCATCGCCGGACCAGTGCTAGCCCCGCTCTTCGCCGTTCTGCACGGTGCAGGCAACGGCATTCTCACCATCGCCAAAGGCACGCTACCGTTGGTGCTGTTCGGACCTCAGGGCTATGGCCTGCGACAAGGGTGGCTAATGTTGCCGGCGCGCGTGGCGCAGGCGTTGGCGCCGTTCCTTTTCGGATTGGCGTTGGTGCGATGGGGGGCAGGAGCACTTTTGTTGTCGGCGGGTCTGGGCATCATGGCCCTGCTTGCGCTTTTGGCCCTACCAGGTGAAACGCCAAGATCGAATCGGTAAGATCACCCGATTTCAGGCATCCTGAAGCCAGTGACGATCACCACATTGCACATCTTCGCAAGACACAACTCGCGGATTGTGTCCGGCGGATAAAGCCAGGTGCAACTAGCACAACATCCCGTAAATAGCTTAAATGAGCGACCGAATGTTGTCACTGCCTGCGGGGTTAGGGCCAACCCTCGGAGAGCTATTCCATTCACGAAGGATTCATAGGCCTGGATGGTGTGAGGGGTGACCTGGTGCGTCACGCACGCATCGTGTGCGAGCGAATTCTTCGTTGGACAGGAATTCCTTGCTGCGTGGGGATCGGGCCAACGAAAACGCTGGCTAAGCTGGCGAACCACATCGCAAAGACTGCAGAGCGTAAGCCGGGCAGCTATCCCATGGATCTGGCGCAGATTTACAACCTCGCAGCCCTTCCCTCGTCTGACCTCGACGCCTTGCTGCGAACCACGGATGTCAGTGAGGTATGGGGCGTGAGACCGCGCATCGGAAAGCAACTGAAGGAAGGCGAAATTCAGACCGTCCTCGACTTTGTCCGAATGGATCCAGCCACGGTACGGCGCCGCTGGGGCGTGTCTTTGGAACGCACGCTTCGCGAACTGCAAGGACTGCAGTGCATCGAGCTCGACAGCGCACCGGGGCCCAAAAAACAGATCGCTTGCACTCGCTCCTTTGGGAAGCCTATACACGAGTTGCCACCGCTGATCGAAGCAGTGAGCGAGTTCGCTGGTAGAGCGGCAGAGAAGCTGCGGGCACAGGACAGCGTCGCGACCGAAATGCTCGAGTTCGTGCACACCTCTCCCCACAGGGCCGGTCCACAGCTATCACGCAGCATCGTCGTGCAGCTTCCGAAACCCACCGCAGATACTCTCGCACTGGTGCAGGCAGCGGCTGACGGCATGCGATGCATGTACGCGCCTGGCTACCGTTTCAGCAAGGCCGGGGTAATCCTTGTGGATCTTCTGCCAGCGTCGATGCAGCAGGGAAACCTGGACTTCGATGCGCCGGCCGAACCTGCGCACAACGGTGCGCGCGAGCGCCTCATGGTGGCAATGGATGCGATCAATGGGCGCTTTGGCAAGGGTAGTGTGCACTCCGCCTCTACTGGCAAGGCTGGCCCGCCGCGCGAATGGGACATGAAGCAAGAGCGGCGCACACCGCAGTACACGACGCGATTTGAGGACATCTGGGCTTCCCCCAGTTTCCCGGACGGTTTGCTTAGCCCATCAAGCCTTGCTCAAAGTCAACTGGGCTGAGGAAGTCTAGCTTTGAGTGTTTGCGCACCGGGTTGTAGAAGCGCTCGATGTAATCGAACACATCGGACCTGGCCTCTTCCCTTGTCCTGTAGACCTTGCGGCTGAGCCTCTCGGTCTTCATGGATGAGAAGAAGCTCTCCATCGCGGCGTTGTCCCAGCATTCACCGCGACGGCTCATGCTGCAGGTGATGCCCTGTGCCTTGAGCAGTTGCTGGAAGTCGTCGCTGGTGTACTGGGCGGATTCAACCGGTCGTCGCAACACCGGGTTGTCGAACGGATTTTAGGTACTCGTTCAAAGTCTCAGCTGGTGTCTTCCAGCCCAGCGTTTTACGCGGCCTGTTGTTCAAGGTCCGGGCCACGGCTTGAATCTCCTGCTCGCTCCACCGTGACAGGTCAGTGCCTTTCGGGAAGTACTGGCGCAACAGCCCGTTCGTGTTCTCGTTCGTGCCGCGCTGCCATGGACTGTGAGGATCGGCAAAGAAGACCTTCACTCCGGACTCAATGGTGAATCGAGCATGGTCGGACAGTTCCTTGCCACGATCCCACGTCAGTGATTGCCACAACTGGGCAGGTAGCGTGGTCACGATTCTCTTGAGCGCGTTGGCCATGGTGATTGCCCCGTAACCCGCTAGCGCGGGGCCATTCTTCGTCCGGGGAGTCAGTCCATAGCCTGCCTCGCGAGGCAAGTGCACGAGCATGGTGAAGCGGCTCGACCGCTCCACCAGCGTCCCAATTGCGGACCTGTCCAGGCCGATGATCAAATCCCCTTCCCAATGTCCAGGCACGGCACGGTCTTTTGCCTCTGCAGGTCGACTGGAGATCATCACCTCCTCGCTGACATGAGCCCATGCTTTGGCCTGGGCCCTGGCCCGTGGCACGCGCAACGCACGCCCTGTACGCAGATAGCCCACCAGCTCGCGCTTGAGGGCGCCTCTGCCCTGGATATAGAGGGCCTGGTAGATGGCTTCGTGAGAAATGCGCATGGACGAATCATCCTGGAAGTCGACCTGCAGCCGGTTCGCAATCTGCTCCGGCGACCAGCCATTGACCCATTTGCGGTCACTACGATGAGGCTTGTTGCGGCCGAGAAACGCAGCTTGCACAGGCCCTGCAACTTCGCGACCTTGAGCATCAAGGATGTTGCCCTCCAAGCGGTCTTGGACATATTGGCGCAGAAGCGGGTTCACCACCAGCTTGGCTGGCTTGGGCCTTCTGGCCACCAGCTCGGACTTCCACTGAGCGACCGAAGCTCGATACTCGAGCTTGCCACCGCGGGTGGCCGCGTTGCGCGTCAACTCCCTCGAGACCGTTGACGGGCTTCGTCCCAGACGGCGAGCTATCTCCCGTACCCCGACGTCTTGAGCTCGCAGAAGCGCGATCTCTTCTCGTTCCGCGAAGGACAGATACCTCACGGACACAGACTTTGATAAGAACAATGGCATGCCACCACGATGCCGGAACCAGCGTGTGCCTACGGGCTGCGACACGCCAACAGCTTCGGCTGCCCTCTCACTCGTGATTCCGCTCGCGATCTGCTGCCAGAACTGCCGCTCCACTTCGCGCCGATGCGATGGCGCGCCAGGTGATCGCATCGCCGATCGCCCCGTTAACTCTTGCATCCAGCCCGCTGGTCTTCCCATAACACCTCCATGATTGAAGGTGTTGCGACGACCGATTGAATCCGCCCTGACTGCCCTGGTCCGAGTGGTGCATCAGCGCGCTGGGTTTGCCGCGCCGCCAAAGAGCCATCAACAAAGCGTCGCTCACCATCTTGGCCTGCATGGTGTCGCTCATCGACCACCCCACGATGCGGCGTGAGTACAGGTCCATCACCGCTGCCGCATACAGCCAGCCCTCGGCCGTCCAGATGTAGGTGAAGTCGGCCACCCACTTCTGGTTCGGACCACTGGCCTGGAAGTCGCGCTGCAGATGGTTGGGGGCGATGTGGTTCTCAAGCCTGCTGCCCGTATCGCCAGGCAGCCTGCGACGCTTGTGGCGGGCTTGCAGCTTGGCCAGATGCATCAGCCGGATGACCCGGTTCATCCCGCAACTCTCGCCCAGCGCTCGAAGGTCGTGCCAGACGCGTGGACTGCCGTAGGTGCGGTCGCTGAGCTCGAAGCTCTCTCGGATGAGCCGGGTGAGCCTGGCGTCGTCCTGGCTGCGCTGACTCGGCGCTCTGTCCATCCATTCATAGAAGCCGCTGTGGGAGACCGCCAGAACCCGGCACATGGTGCGGGTGGGCCAGACACTACGATGCCGCGCGATGAAGCCGTACTTCACTGCGGGTCCTTTGCAAAGTAGCCGAGCGCTTTTTTTAGGATGTCGCGCTCCGTGGTCACGCGGCGCAGTTCGCGTTGCAACCGCTCCACCTCGGTGGCGGCCTCACTGCGAAGCGGCCGGTTCGGCCTGAGGTCCAACACCCCGCCACGCTCCTGGGTGACCCAACGCCTGAGCACACTGGTCTGAATACCCAGGTCCCGTGCAATGTGCGTCACGGTGGCGCCTGGCTGCTTGCACAGCTTCACTGCTTCACGTTTGAACTCGTCCGTGAAGCTCCTTCGGGTTCTTGTCATGCCTATCTCCTGAACACATCATGTCATTGGATGTGTCCGGGAAACTGGGGGAAGCCCAAATGGTTCTTCAGCTCATTGGCCAATTCCTTGCTGCGCCCACCTTCGTTGGCCAGCTCCAGGTACTGGATCACGGGGCTGGCAAAGAAGCCATGTCGATCGGGCAATTGGAGTCGATGCTGCAGGGCGAAGTCTTCGCATTCGTGGAGCGTGACGTTGAACCCCTTGTCGGCTCTTTTCAGCTCAAGATCCTCGGCGAAGGCCTCGGCCATACCCACGGGGACGATGATGTCGAAACCGTTGACCGCTGTCAGAAGAGGTGTGACGCAGTTGGCCGCATACTGGCCTGTTAAGGCCCATTCATCGTGGTCTTGGAGCAATCGCGATACCAGGCGCAACGCCAAGTTTCCAGGGTTTTGGGCGAACGCGAACCAGCGCGTCTTGCGCCGTTTTCCCTCTGCCCAGTGGTTCGCCCATGCATCAAGAAGTGCATCAGGCTGGACCAGCTGGCGGCGCACGTTGCGACCGCTCCCTTCGCTTTGCACCATGCCGCGTTTCTCCAGCTCGCGCAGGAGTACGGAGACAGTATTGGGGCTCGCACGGGAATCTTTCGCCAACTCGACGCCGGTGCGCCATTTATCCCACCCCAACAGCAGGGAATGCAGCACTCTCGCCCGCTCAGGCGTAAAGACAGTGCCGACCTCACGCCAAAGGGGCTTGATCGGGGGCCTGTCGATGAGGATGTGGTGACGGCCTAGCTTGAGACTGATGCTTCCACTGCTGTCGAAGTAGCCGATGTCCAAGGCCTCCAGGGACTTTCGTGCTCCTTCGCTCAGCGACTCGGCCCAGACCATCTTTTGATCAATGGTGCTGTCCTCTCTCTCCAGCCCTTCCAGTTGCACACGTGCCCACTCGATGTCGCGGGGGAACGCGTTCTTTTTGACTTCAACCACCACTTTGACTCTCACACCATCAACGGGGATGCTCAAGACCAGGTCTGCGGCGCCGGTACCGAAACTTGGCTCATGCTCGGCCTCGATGCCATCGATATTGAGTCGATCGCGCAGGACGGCCGTGAACTCGGTAAGGAGCTTGTCGGCAAGTCGTCGCTCAGGATGCATGTTCTAAGTGGGTTTATACGCTGTACAGCGTATGATGGCATTTGAGAATATGATATCTCAAAATGGGTTTATACGCTGTACAGCGTATGATGCGAGCAACAGTCGCTTCGCCGCAGACGTTCCCACGGCCCAGGGACTGTCTGGCCACCGGGAGTGCAATTCAGGGCTCGAAGGTGATCTGAGTCGGAGGCCTGGTCTCGTCAAAGACGGCAAACAGGTCGACATCCGAGAGGCGATATTGACCACCAGGTCCGCCGAATACGCAGTAGTCCCCAATTGGGCCGATGCAGACGGCGAACAGTGCACCCTCTTTACCCTGCCCGTGGTACTTGGAACTTGGCCGAATGCGGGCCATCAGCTTTTGACCCTGGTCGGTGAGGACAGCCTGCCTCGCCTCGATGGCCGCGAACTCTTTGCGCAACAGATCACGATCAATGACTCGCAACGGTGAAGGAGTCAGATCAGATTCCATGAGTCTTCCTTTTCGAATGCCGTGACCGGACAGCTAAAGCCGAAGCGTTTTAGAGCGATTGGCTGGACCTAAGGCGCCAGAGCAGCGCTGCGCTCCCTCAGCCGCCTTGCCGGATCAATTTTCGGCCATTTTCAAACCAGTTCCGTGCCTCATCGACGTTCCCACAGTCGAGGGCAGAAATCACCTGAGCAAGCCCAAGCGTCAGGTCCTTCTTGGAAAGATGGCCTGCTTTGTAGTCATCCAGCACGTGACTCAGAAATGCGTCCATGTTGTCGTGGTCGCGGTTGGTAAGTTGGGAACCTTTCGGCATCGCAGTCGCTTTCACTTTAAGAGTGCGGAAATTGAGTGAAGTGGCACAGAGCATGAGTTGGGCCACCATCGTCCAAAGGTAGCAGCCTGCCAAATCATGTCAAGGTGAGGCGGGATGCGCGCTCAGGCGTTTTCCCAAAGCGCCTGCAGCCCGGGTACATCCAAGGGCGTTTGGGATTCGGGCGGAACACCGCGGTGGATGTGAGCGTCCCGGCGCCCTTCGAACACCACGAAGTTTCTGCCAACGCAGTCCGGAACATTGGATAAGTAGGTCGCACCCACCAGAGGCAAGATCGAATTGCCGTCGCCCGGCACGATCAGTTGATCATGGACCCACAAAGTGAGTTTTCGCCATTTGTCGATGCGAGGCACTGGGCGGCCAATCGCTATTGCGGCGGCCCTGGCGATATCCGGCGATTCGAGATCGACGAACACGATTGGCTGCTTGGTCGTGTGCACCGCCGTCATAGGTGGGGGTTTGAGGGCCCGGCCGGTGACTAGATCCATCGGCTCAGGCTCGATTGAGATGTCGTTGAGACCATCTGCATCCTTGGTCGGTCGCAGAATTCGCGCCTCGAACCCCGCCGTCACCAGGGAGTCCGCCAGGTACAGCAGGCCATAGGCAGAACTGTCAGGCAGTGGTGGGTCCACCCTGCCCTTGCGGTGAGGCTCCGGCGCCACGGACCAGTCCGCATCAACGTGGCGGTAAATGCGGTACAGCCTGGCGTCGGCTGGCAAGGCAAAGCCTGGGAGCGGCCCGAAACGGGTCGGGATCTCCATCCCCGTCGCCTGCGTGTACCAGCTCACGCACTGGCCCTAAGCATGTCCTCCTCGGCCAGCGCGAGGAAAATGGCCTGACGCTCGCTCTGTTCCAGATCGAGCAGGCTCGGATCAGAAATCCGGTTGAGCAGAAATTCCACGCCCGTGCTGCCGCCCAAATCCTGGTGGCGCGTGCGCAGGAAGTGCCAGTAGAACGTCATGTCCTGCCCGTGGGAGCGGTACATGGCTATCGCGAGCTGGTGCAACTCCTGATTGAGCCGTGGGCTGAGCTGGAAACTGGGGAAGCCACGTTTCCTCACCCGCTTGGGGGGCAGCACCGAGATGAGGAGGCCCGCCTTCTCGCGGTTGTAGACCGTCTGGTCTGTGGCGCCCATGCGCTGCGCAAAGGTCTTCGCGTCGAGCAGCTCATTGGGATCGTCTGCAGGGGCAATGACATCTGGCGACGTCTTGTCCTGCTGCACCAGTTCGCCCAGCAGCGCATGCAGCCGCTTGAAAGTGGCCAGGTGGACGAAACGCGCTTGGTTTTCGTCACGGGGCTTGTCGTCGTCAGCGAACGCCAGATCCTCCACTTCCAGAGCCAGGGGGCGTTGTGAGAGTGGGTCGTGGCGCGAGCCGCCATAGAAGACGTTCCCTTGGAACAAGGCCTCATACAGGTCCCTTTGTAGAAGTGGATCGTGCTGCTGCGCTAATAGTGCCACGGCCGATTCGTACTCGCTTGAGAGCTTGGGCAGCGATGCGCCGACCAGGTGTCGCCCGATCTTGTCCAGCACCCCGAGCGTGGCCAAGGTTTGACTGGAGACCATCACGAAGGTGTGAGCGCGCGACTCTTTCAACGCGCTTTCGAACACGTCGCTGACCGCTTCCGCCGTCTCGCGCGCGATTCGTTTCTGGTGCGCCTCGAGGTGGGCGGCCGCAGCGGCCCGATCTGCCTCATGGTTGGGCAGGGAGATGAGGATCTGCTGGTACTCCATGGAAGGGTCCTTTAGGGCTGGTGCAGGCGGGTGGGCTTGGGCGGGTGTGACGCGCCCGGGCCTGGCGGTGGCCCTGTCACCGCGGGTGTGTCCATTGTGCGCCTGCCGGGCATTTAAGCCAAGTAAGCCAAAGCATTTTATTCTTTATTTATAAAACGCGGATCACCAACTATTACTAGCAAGCCGCACTGGAAGGTCTGCATGAAGCCGGGAGGTCCTCGAAGCACCGGGCCTCCCCATCACCTGCGTCGCGGGGCAGCATCTGGATTGATATGGTCGAGATTGCGCACCCGGCGGCTCAAGCTACCCACCGAGCGCCAAAAAACGCACAGGCCACTGCCCGCGCCCAATTCACGTGGTGCGCTCTCAGCGCGCACTCGCGTCGGACTGAGCAGAAACGCGACCGCTGGCTACGCTACACCCCATGAGGTGCTCGTACATCCAGCCCATTCATCAGAAACGGCATGCCAGCCGTCGACACCTGGGCACCCTTCGAAAGTGAGAGGTCCAAACGGGGCACGTGAGAGATGCACACTTGGCACGCTGGTCATGGACTTCTTGCACGAGGTGCTGTAGTTCGACGCGCCATGCTATCTCGACGCCGAGCATCACATTGTCGGCAGCTACCGTGCACCCGTACGCATCCAAGATCAATCGCACAACATTTGCGCGTTCCATGAACGCCCCATATTCATTCGACAACAATTTGGGGAGCTTAGGTTAAGATTATTTGCATAATCTCTACCTCAAATCGTGCAGCCTGAATCCGCGTCAGACACCGCCTCCAACCCACCGACCCGAAAATCTCCAATGGCGACAAGCACTTACCCAGGCCTCCCCGCCGACTTCAAGTCGCGCCACAAGCCCAGCGCCGACCTGGTGGAACGCCATGCCACCACCGCCAAGTACCACGGCGGGGCCTCTTTCAAGTCCAAAGCCTCTGCCGCCAAGCGCTCGGCGACGACGCTGCGCAAGACCGCAGACGAGCTGAAAGACACCGTGAGCGCGGCCGATCTCCAGGCCCTGCAGCGGGCCGCCCAGGTACTGGATCGACAGGCCGAAGATCTGGCCGTGTTCGCGCGCTGGGCGGATCAGTACAAGGACTTCAGTGACCAGCGCCGGCTCGAGGACGACACCGCCAGTGCCCGAGCGCTGGCCCAGGCACGTTGGGGCGATGACCCCGCGGCACACCAGCTCGACCGACAACTCATGGACGAGTGCGACAGCCTCATCGGCGGAGAGAAGCTCGGGCTGTTCGTCCTGAAAAACTACCCGCGTTTTGCCGGTGTGAAGCCTGAGAACTTCATGCTGAGCGGGTACCGGTCCACACGCCTGGATGGGGCCGACGAGCGCACCAACACAGCCCACTGCATCATTTCCATTGACGCGCGCAGCAGCCGCTACGAGCGCGCCAGTGGCGAGTCCATGGCCATGATCGGGCGCGACATTTTTGATGCCTACGTCGCGCACCGCCGCGCCGAAAAGGCCAATCTGAAATGAGCCGCGCGCGCATCGGTCCCCACCACTTGGCGTATTTGCGCGCCGTCGCCGACGGCCTGGAGGTGCTGGCCTGCGCGCGCACCTACCTGGGCATTGAGGATCCGCGCGAGGCGCAAATCGCCCACAACGAGCTCAGCGCCCAGCTGCGCCTGGCGGCCAAACAAGCGGGCGAGCGCCACCACCGGCTCATCGGCATTCGCATCCGCGAGAAGACCCGCCAAGCACCCACCCAGGCCAAACGCCCTACCCTGTCCGAGTTCATCGAGGCACGCAACCTGGACGGCTGGAGCGAGGCCGAGCAGCTGGAGCTCTATGAGGCCGAGTACCCGCCGGCGCCGCAAGCTTCAACCGCCTACGCAACGCTGCAGCGGCGCGAGCGCAGCCGCCAGCGCGTGGTCGAAATCCTTCGGCGGCTGGAAGTCGACGGGCGCACCACCGCGCAGCCGCGCCCGACCGATGAAGTGGATGCGTGGTTTGCCGATCACCTGGCGCAGCGCCTGGTGCGCGCGGGCTACGTCAACTTGCAGCAGCTGGCCGATCGTGTGCGCCAGGGGGGTCAGTGGTACAGCGGCATCACGGCCGTGGGCCGCACGAAGGCCGTTCACATTGCACAGCAGCTCGAAGCCATCCTGCCGGGCAGCACGCGCCGGCGCTCGATGGGCTTTGCGGCGCCGACGCAGGCGTTGATCGGTTTGCCCGAAAGCCGCACGAAAGCGCTGGTCGATCGACCCGAAAACCGGGCCCAAATCCGACCTGGCAACCAACCTGAAAGCCCATCGGGAAACGGCCTGCTCCCGCCCTCCTCCGATTTGAACACCGCATGGCGCGCGGACAACATCGGCGCGATCGGCACCGACCCGCAAGCGCTGGCCACCTGGGCAGAGGCCTGCGCGGGCTCGCAAGCGACCCGCAAATCCTACCTTCGCGAGGGCCGCCGGCTGCTGCTGTGGATGCAGATCGAGCGTGCGGGACGGCGCCTTCTGGACTTCAAGCTCGACGACGCCCAGGCCTATCGGACCTTCCTTGCGTACGTGCCGGATGGCTGGATTTCTCGCGCCAAGGCGTCTCCTGCCCAGGAAGGCTGGACGCCCTTCAAGGGGCAGCTGAGCGCGGCGAGCCAGCGGCAAGCGATGACAATCCTGGCCAGCTGGTTCGATTGGCTGTGCAACGCCGAGTACTTGCGCGCCAACCCGTGGAAGCTCGTAAAGAAGACCGGCCAAAGCATGGCTTCGACCCAAGACAGCCGCGCCCTGGACACCAAAGCGATATCGCTCAAGGCCATGGGTGAGATCGGGGCCTTCATCGAGCGCCAGGCGCCCTCCCCTGCCCGCGCGCGTGCTCGGTTCGTGGTCGCCTTCCTGTCAACCACGGGTCTGCGCAGTGCCGAGCTGCTGGCCGCGAAGATCTCCGACATCCGGGTGGAGCCTGAAGGGGTTTTCTTGCGGGTGGTGGGCAAGGGAAAGAAAGCGCGCGACGTGATGCTGGTCGACGTGGCGCTCAACGTCCTGGACGACTATTTGGCCAGCCGCGGCCTGGAGAGTCTTGATGTTGCGCCGGGCAATGCTCCAGTGCTGGCCAGCCTGGCTGACCCGATGAAGCCGGTAAGTTACCAGACCCTCTACAAGACCACCCGAGCTTGGCTCTCTCGAGCTGTCACGACCTCCGCCCTATCGGCAGCTGAGCAAAGCCGCCTGCAGGGTGCTTCGACGCACTGGCTGCGACATACCTTCGGGACGACCTCAGTGGCGCTGGGCACGCCCTACGATGTCGTCCAGCAGCAACTCGGACACTCGCGCATCGATACCACAATGTCCATTTACAGCCGTGCGCCACTTCAGCGTCGGGCTGCAGAGCTACAGCGAGCATGGGCGAAGGTTACTGAATAACCCCCTCTTCACCGACACCGAGTTCGTTCTGTCCAGAACCTGCCCGCTCCTGATCATTGGGCTCGTCGCCGCCAATGGCTGACCACAGCTTTGAAAGCTGACAAATCTCTCCAATTCGTCTTGGCATAGGCAAAGAGGATCCGGCTGGTCCTGCCGAAGGTCAGGAGGGGTTGAACCGTTCAACCCCTCCTGCTCGGCAAATGATTCCCGCCGACACCATGGCCGACGCCTCCTAGGCCAAAAAAAGGGGGTTGAACGGTTCAACCCCCTTTCCTATCTAGGTTCGACGCCCTACTTTGTCGCCTTTGTAGTGTTGGCGATAAACGCATCAACCAGTTCGCTCAAGGCCTTCAACTGATCAGGCCCAACGACGGTTGCGGCGAACGAAACGGTCGCCCTCCCCTTTCCGTCAAACGTGATCGAGGCAGCTTCCTTGCCGTTACGCTGGATGACGATCGGGGGGGGTTGAACCGTTCTACCCCCCTCCCCTTCGGCAGCAAGCAGCATCTCGAGGACGTCTTTCGCTGACCGGTTAGCACCGAGAGCCTTCGCCATATTTGCCCGCGCAACAAGTCCCGATAGATCGCGCTCCAGGGAGTCAGCCAGAGGCTTCGCCCAGCGAAATTGAAGATCGAGCGGCGATGCAAACGCATCGACAACCTCGCGTGGAAGCTTGGCCAACGAGATGGCCTTGCCCACCTGACCGAGGTCGACACCGACCTGTTCTGCAAGTTTGCGACTCGAGGGGAAAAGCCCCTTCTCCAGCGCACGCTGGTACATCATCCCCTGCTCCCACGCGCTGAGATTTTTGCGGCTGCGGTTCTCCCTATCCATCTGCACGAAAAGATCGACTTCGCCGAGGTTGTCGATCACCGCAAGCACCGGCAGACCAAGTTCCAGGCATGCTCGGTGACGTCGGTGGCCGAAGACGATCTCGAACTCGTACTCACCCCCCGGTTTGTTTACTCGGACCTTGATCGGCTGGACGTTGCCGCCGGCTGAAGCGATCTCCTGCTTGAGCTCCAGGAAGTCCGCACCGGTGAAGTTGGCTTGGTCGCGATTGGCCCACGTACTCCAGCCGACCAACTTCGGGTCCAGGAGCCGCGTCGCCTTTGCGCCCTCCCACTGGTTCAGCTCGTCGCGAAGACGATCGTTCTCACGCTGCGCATCCGACTCGCGCGCCAGATGAACCATCAGAGCACCGGGGCCGGTGCGCGGCGTAGGAGCCGCCACTGGTGCCGGCGCCGGCGCAGAACCCGCAGGCCCGATCGCTGCCAAAGCGCGATCCCTGAGGTTTGGCTTCTTCTGAGACATGGACTCAGCCCTCCTTTTTGATGACCGCGGAGACAACGTCCGCGGAATGAGCCCAGACGCCTGCCACCTGCTGCTCGACATAGTCGACCAGGCTCTCATAGGCATCACGAGCGCGTTTGAGTGTCTTTGCTTGGACGGACGAAGGGCCGAGGTCGTAGACAGTACCGAACTCGGCGCTTGCGCTGGCAGCGACCGAGGTCTTCGGGATCTCGACCGGGATGACATGCCGGCCGTAAGCAGACCCAATCCACTGGCGAACCGCGACGCTGACCGCGTCGGCGCGATCGACGCGTGAGAGGACCACGTCTACGAAGGAAAACTTCTTGTCGTCGCCACCAGCCTTGAACAGCCCTCCGCACACTTCGGTGAAGAGGTTCCAAAATTGAGCCGAGCTGGCGAAGTCCAGCGCATTCGGTGGCAAAGGCATCACCACGCCATCTGCAGCGATCAGTGCGTTGATGGTGATGTAGGAGAGGGACGGGGGGGTGTCGATGATGATGATGTCGTACGCATCGCGCGCGGCAGTCAGACCGTCATCGAGCACACGCCAGAACGCGAACCCGCGCTCGGACTTCTGGCGTGATGGCAGCAAGAACTCAGCATTGAAGAGGAGGGGGGCAGCAGCCACCAAGTCGATCCCATCCCAGTAAGTTTTCTGGATCGCTGGCATTACCGAGTCGGCATCGCCTGCGCAGAGCGGAAGGATGGTGTCCGTCTCTTCGACTTCGGTGTCGGGAAGCACGCCGAAAAGCGTGGTGAGCGAGCCTTGGGGGTCACAGTCGATTACCAGCACTTTATGGCCCCGCAGCGAGAGGCCTTGCGCCAGCGCTGCAGCGGTGGTCGTCTTCGACACGCCACCCTTGAAGTTGGCCACGGTGATCACCGCGCCAGGCGCTTTTGCAGCGTCCCTCAGGCTCTCTACGCGGAAGGACTTGATACATTCGCGGGCCTCGGCCAAAGTCCACTCGCGACGGCCGCTGTCGTCCTTTGTGCCGCCGGACAGGTCACCCTTGCGCACCAGGTACTGCAGGCGGTTCTTGTCCACGCCACACAGCTCGGCTAGCTGCGTGCTGTTGTAAGTTGGCGCGCTTTTGCGCGCCTCAGGGGCGAGCATGGCGGTCCTCACCTGGCTGACCACGTGCAACGCGTTTGCACTGACAGCGTCAAGTTCTGAAATGCCGATTTCCGGAATAAGCGAGTGTGTTTTGTTCAT